>VMSS01000007.1 GCA_013791995.1 Desulfurivibrio sp.
AGCCTCTTCCTCATGGTAGCCCGGCACCGGCCCGCCCTTGAGGAACCCGGCGGAGTACTGGCCCCGGACGGTTTTTTCCTCGACATTATCCCTGGTGATGGGACATAACGCCTTGAGAACCTTGAGCTTCTCGTTGCGGATGCTCTCGCTGCCCAGGGTGACCGGCGGCTCCATGGCCACCAGGGAGAGAATCTGCAAAAGGTGATTTTGCACCATATCGCGGAGTTGGCCCGACTTGTCAAAATATCCCCAACGGCCCTCGATCCCCACCTCCTCGGCCACGGTGATCTGCACATGGTCGATGGTGGTATTGTCCCAGTTGGTGGTAAAGATGGAATTGGCAAAACGGAGGGCCACCAGATTGAGCACTGTTTCCTTGCCCAGGTAATGATCTATCCGGTAGACCTGTTCTTCCTTAAAGAATTGGGCCACTGCATCGTTGATGACCTTTGAGGAGGCGAGATCGGTGCCCAGGGGTTTTTCAAGGACCACCCGGGTCTGTTCCGTGATCAGCCCGGCCTGGGCCAACCCCTGGCAGATATCGCCGTAGATGGAGGGCGGCACAGCACAGTAGTTGACCATGATCCGCGAGACCGGATCAATAATCTCGCAGAGCTTGCTGTATTGATCATGACTGGCAAGATCGATCTGCACATAGCGCAGGCGTCCGGAAAACCGCTCCCATATATCTCCATCCACCTCCTCCTTCATGAAGGTCGCCAGACTTTCCCTGGCCATGGCAATATATTCGTCAGTGCTCATCTCCCGGCGCGCCACCCCGACAATCCGCAGGCCCGACTCCAGAAGCCCGGCTTTGTCCAGCTGGTAGAGCGAAGGAACCAATTTGCGGGTGGCCAGATCGCCATGGGCTCCGAACACGACAAAATCACATGGTTGCATTTTTTTCTCCCCTGATCTTTTCAGCCATTTCCCGATGAAATAACCCGGCAAAACCCCGCTTCTTTCAAAAGACTACGGCTGTTTCAAAAATGAAGTCAAGTAAAATGTAGGATGATAACCGCACAATCCAAGCAGCCGGCCCGCATTCGGATAACCAGAACAGGAAAGAGGGAATTGGCAGCGGACGAAAAAATCCTTCCCAAACCGGTGAAGGTTCCCGTATATAGACTGCATGCACACCACCGACCATCGCCCCGGATTAACCCACCGGATGACCAGAGAAGAAATCAACGAGTGCCCCATCCGGAGATGGGAAGGTACGGTTCATGTGATCCGCACCAGAGAGGAGTTGGGTCCGGCTGTCCAAGCCCTGATGAAGGAAACCATTCTCGGCTTTGATACGGAAACCCGGCCCGCCTACCACAAGGGGGAAAGCTACCTGCCCTCGCTCCTGCAGCTGGCCGGAGAAAAAGAAGTCTACCTCTTTCAGTTGAACCATCTCGGCCTGTCCGGACCCTTGCGCACAATCCTGGCCGACTCAAAGATTGTCAAGGCAGGTGTCGCTTTAGCGTATGACCTGAGGGAACTGCACAAACTTGCCCAGTTCAAACCGTCAGGATTTGTGGATCTTGGCGGAGTCGCCAAGGAAGCTGAGATAAAAAATCACGGCCTGCGGGGGCTTGCCGCGGTTTTGCTGGGATTTCGCATTCCCAAGGGCGCCCAGACCTCAAACTGGGCCAGGGATGTTCTCACCCCGACCCAGATCCAGTACGCCGCCACCGACGCTTGGGTAGGCCGGGAACTGTATTTGAAATTACGGCAGCATGAAGAGGATTGAAACCGGTAATGACTTTCTGACTACCTGGAAGAAATTAAAAATCAAACAACTCCCCCAGTAACCCCTTATGTTTTTTCTTTTTATAATAGTCGTTATCCTTGGAGGGCTGCCGTGTTTCGCGCTCTTCCTGCCGCGGGGGTTGGGCCTGGATCCCTGAACGCTCAATGATCTTGTCCAGCTCCCCCCGATCCAGCCACACCCCCCGGCATTCCGGGCAATAATCGATCTCCACCCCTTGCCGATCCGTCATAACCAGATTTACCGTGGCGCATACCGGGCATTTCATTATTTCTCTCCTTCTGCAGATTTTTTCTCGTCTTCTTGTTTCTCCGCGTCCTTGCTCGACCCGGCCTCTTCTTTTTCAGCCTGACCCTCGCCTTTGATGGCCTTGCTGATCTCGGCGGCAACATCCTGTTTTGCTTTTTCCGCCGCTTCCGTTGCCAAATCCTTAGCCTGTTCGCACCCACTCAGGCCCATGACCGAAAACAGCAGCAGTGCGGCAACCATCTGAAGACATTGCTTCATTGTTTAACTCCTTTTTTGCTTTAATATAAAGCTATCAGGCCGAGACCTTTCCCTTCTTGAGCCACAGCTTCTTTTCGATCTCGATAATCACAAATACCAACACCCCTGCCACCACGGTCTTGCCCCAAACGGCAAGGCCAATGGGTGCGCTCTGGAACAAGCGGTTCATCACCGGCAGATAGGTGTAGGCAAGTTGCAGCAGGAACATGGTGACAGAACCGCCAAGCACCCAGAGATTTGAGAAAAAACCGAGCTTGAAAATAGATTTTTCCAGGGAGCGACAGTTGAACAGGTAAAACAACTCAACCATGACAAAGGCGTTGACTGCGGCGGTCCGAGCCTCGGCGAGGCTGGCGCCGTCGGAAAGTTCCCAGTAAAAAAGCCAGAAAGCAGCCGCCAGCATCAGGAAGCTCACCAGGGTAATCCGAAAAATCACACTGTTGGTAAGGATCGGCGAATTCGGCTGCCTGGGCGGGCGAAGCATGATACCCGGCTCCTTGGGTTCAAAGGCCAGAGCCAGACCGAGAAACCCGGCGGTGGTCATATTGATCCAGAGAATCTGCACCGGCAGAATGGGCAGGGTAACGCCAAGGAAAACAGCGGTGAGAATAACCAGCCCCTCGCCAAGGTTGGTGGGCAGGGTCCAGACGATGAACTTGGTGAGGTTGTCGAACACCCCCCTCCCCTCTTCCACTGCCGCCTCGATGGAACTGAAATTATCATCGGTAAGCACCATATCCGCCGCTTCCTTGGCCACTTCGGTGCCGGTGATGCCCATGGCCACGCCGATATCCGCCCGTTTCAGGGCCGGGGCATCGTTAACCCCGTCGCCGGTCATGGCAACTACCTGCCCCCTGGCCTGGAGTGCCTCGACCAGCCTGAGCTTCTGTTCCGGGGTCGCCCTGGCAAAGACCACGGTGTCTTCAGCCCTATCGATAAATTCGCTGTCCGAGAGTTTTTCCAACTCCGCACCGGTGAGGACCGGAACTCCATCCCCACGGATTGAGCCCAGGTTATAGAGTCCGACCTGCCTGGCAATAGCCGCGGCAGTCACCGGATGATCGCCGGTGATCATCTTTACCCGGATACCAGCACTCTGACAGATCTTGACCGCTGCCACCGCTTCCGGCCGGGGCGGGTCGATCATCCCCTGAAGGCCGAGAAAAACCATGGTTGTCGGCAGATCGGCATGGTGGATAGCCCAGGTTTCCGGAGCCATCTCTGCGCGGGCCATGGCCAGCACCCGCAACCCCTTAGCAGCCATGGATTCCACCGCAGCCTGGATCTCGGCAGCGTCCAGGGGAACCGGATTGCCCATTCGGTCAAGCTGGGTCCCACATCGGGCCAAAACCGCCTCCACCGCCCCTTTGAGATAGACCAGCCGGGGGGCGCCAAGACCGCCATCATGCAGGGTGGCCATGTACTGGTGTTCCGATTCAAAGGGCACCGTATCCAACCGGGGGTTGACGGTCCACGTTTCCGGACCGAGGCCGCCTTTTCTCGCCGCAGTCAGCAAAGCCCCCTCGGTGGGATCGCCCTGTACCTGCCAGCTCTCCTCCTCTTCCACAAGCAGACTGTCGTTGCAGAGAAACCCGGCCCGCAAACATTCCCGCAGGGCCGGAGAGATTCCGGGATCAGCCGCGTCTTCCAGATTATCAATGGCGCCGACCAGGGGATTGTAACCGGTGCCGCTCACCGTATACGACACACCGCCGGCCACGATCTCCTGCACGGTCATCTGGTTTTCGGTGAGGGTGCCGGTTTTGTCGGTACAGATCACCGTGGTGGAGCCCAGAGTTTCCACGGCCGGAAGTTTACGGATGATGGCCCGTTTTTTTGCCATGCGCGAAACACCGATGGCAAGGGTGATGGTGACTGCGGCGGGCAACCCTTCGGGGATGGCGCCAACGGCCAGGGCCACCGCAGCCATGAACATGTCGAGAAAGGTCTGACCCCGGAGAAGCCCGACCACAATGGTCAGTCCGGCCAACCCCAGAATCACGTAGAGCAGCACATTGCTGAACTCGCTGATCTTGCGGGTGAGCGGGGTGGCAAGCGCCTCGGCTGCGGAAATCAGCTTGGAGATCCGGCCCACCTCGGTGGCATCCCCGGTGGCGGCGACAATGCCTTTTCCCTGTCCATACGTGACCAGAGTCGAGGCATAGGCCATGTTATGCCGGTCGGCCAGGACCGTGTCGTGGCCATGGAGCCCGTGATCCTTAGCAACAGGCGCCGACTCGCCGGTGAGGGCAGCTTCGGCGATCTGGAGATCACGCACCTGGAAAAGGCGCAGGTCGGCAGGGACCTTGTCGCCGCTCTGCAGAAGAACAATGTCACCCGGCACCAGCTCCGTGGCCGGGATCTGCCGCTTCTCCCCCTGCCGCAAGACGGTGGCCACGGTGGTCATGGTCCGGGCCAGGGCAGCCAGAGCGTTGACCGCCTTGGCCTCCTGGATGTAGCCGACAAAGGCGTTGACCAGCACCACTCCGAAAATGACCCCGGAATCCACCCACTCCCCGAGAATTGCAGTGATCACCCCGGAAGCGATCAGGATATATATCAGAGGCTGATGGAACTGGAGCAGAAAACGGATGAACGGCCCCTGTCCTTTCTGCGCGGTGATGGAGTTGGGTCCGAACGCCTTCTGGCGATGCTCCACAGCAAACCGGTCAAGCCCCTGCCCCCGGTCTGATTCCAGCAATTCCTCCACTTCCTCGATCGGCAGGTGGTGCCAGTGCTTGGCAATCAAATCCACATCTTTCATACACGTCTCCTTTTCTACACCAGTAGCTGAATCAGAAATCTCGGGCTGGCACCTTGATTCACTGCAATTTCCAAAACGATACCGCAGGAATATAGTTTGAACAATTAGAAAATACGGTTAAAATAATTCGAAATAAACGAAACGGGATCTCTTCATGGAATGGCTCAATTACCACCATCTTTTCTACTTCTGGACTGTAATGCGCGAAGGCAGCCTGACTGCGGCCAGTTCCCGGCTCAGCCTGGCCCCGTCCACGGTCAGCGCCCAGATCAGCCGGTTGGAAGAGGTGCTGGGCGGCAAACTCTTTCTGCGGGTGGGCCGCAACTTGGAACCCACCGATTTGGGTCGCCTGGTATTCCGCTATGCCGACGAAATCTTCTCCCTGGGGAGGGAGATGATGGATACCATCCGCGGCAGGCCGGTGGCCGGGCCATTATCCCTCAAGGCCGGAGTGGTGGACGTGCTGCCGAAACTCATCGTCCGCAAGCTGCTGGAACCGGCTCTCCAGCTCCCGGAACAGGTACAGCTGGTGTGTCTTGAAAACAAGGAAGACGCCCTGCTCGCTGAACTGGCCATGCATACCCTGGACGTGGTGCTGAGCGATGCGCCACTCCGGGCAGGTCTAAGCGTCAAGGCTTACAGCCATCTGCTCGGCGAATGCGGCATCACCTTTTTTGCCGTGGAGAAACTCGCCGAGAAGCTGCGGTCTGATTTCCCCCAATCACTCCATGAGGCTCCCATGCTCCTGCCCATGGAAATGACCGCACTCCGGGGGGCGCTGGAGCGCTGGTTTGCCACCCTCGGGATCAGGCCGACCATTGCCGGGGAGTTCGACGATAACGCCCTGCTCAATGTCTTCGGCCAGGAAGGCGACGGGGTCTTTGTGGCGCCCACGGTCATTGAACCCGAGGTGCTGCGCCAACATCGGGTCGAGGTTGTCGGCCGAACCCAGGCAGTAAAGGAACGCTACTACGCCATCTCGGTGGAACGGATCATCAAGCACCCGGCCGTTGCCGCGATTTTAGAGGCAGCCCGGCACAATCTGTTCATGATGAAGTGAGCAATTCCCCGAACTGAGCAAGGCTTTTGCTCCGCTTGAGCTGCCGCGCCAGGGGGGCCACCTCGGGCGCGTGGACATGGCAGAGCACCTCCTTCATCTTGCAGAGGATCTGGTGCTCGCCGCAAAACAGCGCCTGATAACAGGCCAACAGAGCCTGCAGATATTCCCGCAACTCGGCATCCTTGGCCGCAGGGGCTGATTCGCTGGGATAACGGCCGCGCAGACGTTCAAAAAGCAGGGGATCGGCAATGGCGCCCCGCCCCAGCATCAGCCCGGCCGCACCGGTCTCGGCCAGAACCCGCTTTCCTGTGACCTCGCTGAAGATATCCCCGTTGGCAATGACCGGCAAGGGAGTTTGACGGACAACCTCCGCGGTGATCCCGTGATCAGCCGCGCCGCTATAAAGCTGCTTCACGGTGCGCGGATGAACCACTATATAATCAATGCCACTGTCTGCAAAGATCGTCAGCAGGGAAAAAATCTGAGCCGGATCATCAAAACCGGAGCGCACCTTCACGGAAAAGCTGCCCCGAATCTCTCCCCGCAGCCGCGCAAGCAGCCGTGCCAGGGATACCGGCTCGCGCAACAAGGCGCCGCCCGCAGTCTGGCTGGTCATCCGGCCATAGGGGCAGCCGAGATTGATGTTAAGGTGTTCGGCGCCAAGCTCCTGCACCGTATTGGCCGCAGCCACCAGGGCCTCGGTGTCGGTGCCGATGAGCTGGACCACCAGCGGAACCCCGCCCTCGGCGCTGACCACTTCCTGCCGGTCATTTTCGGTAATATTTTTCTTGGCGCTGGCCTTCACCCGGACAAATTCGGTAAAAACCACATCGGGATGAACCCTTTCGATAAACAGGGCGCGCAACCCCCGGTTGGTAAGACCCTGCATCGGAGCCAGCATCAGGGGCAGACTCCCCACCGCCCATGGCAGCTTGGTATTGGCATGCTTCTCGTACATCAATGGTGGACCCCACAGTGAAAAATACTCGGATGTCGGTAAATACCCTGCCGGGTGGTGGGGAGTCAAGCCCCGGATCGCCTGTATACCTTTGACTGATGCATGGATTCAAGCGAACGCAGGAAAGGGTTATTCTGCGCCAAATGCGTGAAATTACTTGCGCATCCCCTTAATATGTCACAATAATAACCATGCGCCTGATCAGGGGGTTTTCTCACACGCGACAGGACACGTACCAAAAAAAAGAAGATGCCAACACACCCCAGTGCCCACTCGATGCGGTTCTCCTGGCGATTGGCCGATTACCCGGGGGATGGCCTTACATCACCATTCCCGACCCATTATTCAATACCTTAAAGGAGCAACTATGACTGTTTTTCTGGACAGGATGATTCGCGCAGCAAAATTGGATGTCCACCTGTATGAAGAGGTTGAGGCGGACAAAAGCACAATGCGGCAAGCCATGGCGGTTGTTGTTCTCTCCAGTATCGCCGCCGGGGTGGGCAGTATCAGCGCCATGGGGCTTGGCGGAATTTTGATCGGAACCATCGGTGCCTTGGTCGGCTGGTATCTCTGGGCGTATCTCACCTACTTCATCGGCACGAAATTTCTGGCGGAGCCGCAAACCGAAGCCGACCTCGGCCAATTGCTGCGCACCACCGGCTTTTCCAGTTCTCCCGGCCTGATTCGAGTATTGGGGATCATCCCGGCGCTGAGCACCGTGGTTTTCGTCGCGGCCTCCGTCTGGATGCTGGTGGCCATGGTCATCGCGGTCAGACAGGCTCTTGATTACTCAGGCACCTGGCGGGCCGTTGGAGTTTGCGCCATCGGCTGGATCATTCAGACCTTGATCCTGGCGTTGTTGCTTTCTTTTGTCGGGGGCGTCCCGGCACCATGAGCTTTTTTTTAAACCAAAGACCTGCGAGGTCTTTGGTTCCTCTCGGTCGATAAAATAACCACGTTACCCGGGCAGTGTTTCGCCCGGGATGAAGGCAGCCATGTACATCAATATCACCCAAGATCCGCCGACCGATGTTCTCCTGACCAAAAAAAAATACCAGCGCCTTATCCCGATTCTTCTGGCCCTGATATTCTGCGCCATCCTGCTGGCTCTTTTTCTGGTTTTTTTTGGTTCGCCCCATGAAGAGCTGCTTGAAAACATCGCCCTGGGACTTTTCGTGGCTCCGGGCCTGATCTTTTTCTATTTCGCCGAAAAACTCCACGACTATAAAATCCTTTCCCCAAAGCAGGAAAAGAAGGTTGAGGAATTCTCCCGAAAAGATCAGGATATCGCCGCCTATTGCGGCAAGGTCGCGATGCTGGGCAGGAAACTTATCAAAGCGGAGTATGATGCTTTCAAATCGCGGATTGAAGATTTGTAGGCAAAGCCCGCATGCCGCAGCAAATCAGGAATCCGTTTTTCACCACAGGATCAATCATTCATGACACCACAAACCAAGACCAATGGCTCGGGCCGGATGCTGTCCGACGCCCAGCGCGAGCTGGAGAAACGGGCGCAGACCTATCGGGAAAAAGCGCTCAAGATGTATCCCTGGATTTGCGGCAGGTGCGGTCGCGAATTCACCGGCAAAAAATTGCGCGATCTCACGGTGCACCATAAGGACCACAACCACGAAAACAATCCGCCCGACGGCAGCAACTGGGAGCTGTTATGCATCTACTGCCATGACAATGAGCACGACCGCCAGAGCGTTGCCGACTCCTATGGCGCGCTGAGACCGGGCGAAAAACAGGAAAAAATCGCCACCTCGAATCCGTTCGCCGCTCTCGGAGCAATGCTGAAGGATAAAAAGTAACCTGATCCTCTAGCGAAACAACCTTGAAATCAGGGCGAGCACAGGATTACACAAAAAAACCGTTCAACCTGAGGCCTTCGACAAGCTCAGGTCAAACGGCGACTAGTTACCCATCTGCCAACAACCGCCCCATGTTGCCACCATTCGCCTCAGCCCCTACCCCCTTGTGGATAACCAGCTGTTTCCCCTCCTGCTGCCCGGCCTGATAGATATCGGCATGCACTCGGGGTCCGGTATGCTGTACGGTGCGGAGGCGGGGATAGCGGGCCCGGTAGTAGCGGATCAACCCCGGATCCGAGGCGCAGATCAGACTGCTTTCCGTTTCGTTGCCGGTTGTGCGCATACCCTCACGATCTTGAATCGTAAGCTTTTCCCGAAAGCCGTTCAGCACCCCGAGCCAGTAGGAATTTTTCTCCCGACCCAACGCCCTCGTGCTTTTCCGGTACTCCTGCCAAAGATACTCCAATCGCCTGATGAGAAAATGATAGACATGGACGGCCACAGCCAGGTTTTCCTTGGCGCCGGTCAGCTCGATAACCCGCAGGGTTTCTCCGCTGGCCGCCTCAAACTGCCGGGCAATGACCACATTGACATAAAAAAAATCCTTGAGAATCCCGGCAATGAGCCGCTGGTGGGCACTAATCCGCTTGTTTCCAGGATGGATGATCACATAATCATAGTCAGTGGCCACCTGACGGTCGAGCCGTTCGAGATTATATCTGCGAAGAATGGCGTTGGCCTTGGCCATGGCCAAGGCGGCCTCATGGACATTTGCGCTCTGGGCCAGGGCGAACAGCTTCTCCACCTTACTCAGCATGGTGCCGGGCTTTTGTCCCTCCCCGGTGAGCAGCCGAGGGATTGCCCCCTGGGAGATGCGAAATTCCGGGTGCACCCCCAGTCGGTCACACGCTTCCTGAAAGGCCGGGCCGTGCGGCATCTCATCCCCCCTGCCCATGACCTGCTGGGCATACTGGTGGCTCATCTCATGCTTCAACACCTCCAGCACCACGTCCCAGGAATGATCCCGGATCAGCCAGGAAGCCAGGCTGAGGGTGTCCTGGCTCGGCGACCAGCTCCCGGCCCGGCTCTGACCATCCCGGATCTCAAAAAGCGGCACTGCAAGTCGCACCCGGTACAGCCAGCAAAGATGGCGGTATTCCTGGGCCAACTGCCTGCGCCAACTCTCCATGAGTCGGTTCTCTTTTTCGCTCACCCGCACGCCTCTTGACCCTGAGAACCTCTGTACCCGGCATCCACCGGCAGATCGTTCTGGCGGGAGGAGGCCACGGCCAGTTCATCGCAGCGCTCGTTAAAAGGATTGCCGTTGTGTCCCTTAACCCAGTTGAAGGTGATATCCAGCCCTTCGATAAGATCCAGCAACTGTCCCCACAGATCGGGATTAACCGCTGGCTGCCTGTCCGTTTTGATCCAGCCCCTTTTCCGCCAGCTCTTGGCCCAGCCCTTGCTGATCCCGTTCACTACATAGCTGGAATCGGAAAACAGAGCCACCGGCTTGTCCCGGTACTCCAACTCCCGCAGGGCAACGATGCAGCCCATCAGCTCCATCCGGTTATTGGTAGTCAAACGGAAACCGCCGGAAAGCTCCTTGCGCTGGCCATTGTAAATCTGGACGACGCCGTAGCCGCCGGGTCCGGGATTATAGCGGGCGCCGCCATCGGTATAGATGGAGACCACGCCCTCCTTGGGCAATATATCCGCGTCTGCCAAGGGCGTAGCACTCTCCGTCTTTTTGGCGCTGCCTGGCCTGCCCTGACCAGAGGTGGGGTTCTTCAACCAGGCTTCAGCCTCGCCCCGGGTGGCAAAACCCTTGAATCGAGCGCCCTGAAAACCGAGGACCTGGGCCTGAGCCTTGGGCCAGTTATCATAGATGCCAGGCACCCGCCCGGCCAGTATTGCGTAGAATTTTTTTGCTGCCATTTCTGGATTGTCCTTTTTTATCCCGAACTTACGAGGGAGACAGTTATGATCTTTTTGTTGTTCCCTCTTTCTTCTTTTGCGTGCCCAAAAGAAGAAACAAGAAAATGGCACCCCAACCAGTCCTGGCCCTGCGGGCTCCCCTTACTTCTCGCCGAGGGCGGGACGCAGAAAAACTCGGGCTTCGCCCTCAGACAGTTTCTGCGTCTTTTCCCGCCCCCGTCTGCGAGGCGCGGCAGGACAAATGGGGGAAAATCCCATTGGCCCGCAGCCGAGCACCGGAAAAGCTGCCGAAAAGGGAGGTTGCACTGTTTGAGCGTAGCGAGTTTGCAACATCCCGGCAGCTTTGAGGAGCACAGGGCATCCCCCCCACGGCGGGACAAGTGACACAGGGTGCCCTTTCTTTGGTTCGTTTCTTTGGGCACGCAAAGAAATGAACGTACGGACTTCTTGCCCCATTCCCCAATTTGAACTATGTTGCCCAAGCAAGAATACACCATCGCCGCAAAGCCGAAAACAGCGATGTTTTTTTATTCCTCCCCGCAAGCAGGTGAAAAAAATGAAACTATTTGTCACGCCCAAAGGCGACCGCTGGCTCTGTTCCGAATGCGAAAAAGACTACGCCGAAACCATCGCGGAAGAAAGCTGGCGCGTAGCCTTTACAAAAATCGACCCCATGCTCCGCTGTTCCGAATGCAAGCACGGCGACATCGAAATTTTTGATTGATCCGCAGTCATTGAAAAAAT
>VMSS01000146.1 GCA_013791995.1 Desulfurivibrio sp.
AGGTCCGCTGAACCGTGCCAGGGGGTCATTGGTCGGTTCTGTGGCTGCTCTTGGCAGCTCTCATTTTGCCGAGCCTTTTGCCGGGGTCATTGATGTGGCCTATTCGCCCGAAGGGTTGCGTTTGAAAAAGTTTATTGTAAACAATGCGGTCGGCCAGCAGATTTCCCTGTTCGGCCTCATCCCTTACGATCCTTTTGCCGAGAAAAGCATTCTGGCCGGGGAGTTTTCCTTGAACGGCCTGATCAAACTGCCGGACCTGGCAGGAGTGGCCGCGGGGCTGCCCCGGCAGGGAACCGTGTCGGGCGAACTTGTTGGGGAGATGAGTCTTTCCGGGTCCTGGATGCAGCCCGTGGGCAAGGCGAAGCTGCGTGCCAAGAATCTGACGGTGCCGCAGCTCAGGGAGGTGCTTCCCCCGGAGCCGCTCAATCTTGACTGCGTCTTGGTTCTGGAGGGAACGCGGCTGCAACTCACGCGCTGTAAGGTCGAGTCCGCATCCAGCAGCGGGACGCTTTCCGGTGAGTGGCGCCAACTGCCTTCACTGGCGAGCCTTGTAAGCCAGCTGCCCGCAGAGCTGCCCGGCATTCTCGCTGGTCAGGGTAATCTGAAAATGGCGGATATCGGGTGGCTTGTTCAGGACAGCAAGGCGGTGCGTCGTTTGAGCGGCAGGCTTGCCACCAACTTTTCCGTAAGCGGTCGCGCTGCCGCACCCAGATTCTCCGGCGGGCTCACCCTTACCGATGCCGCTCTGCGTTTTGCAAAAACAACCCTGCCAACCATGGACGGCGTAACAGTCCGGGCGGATTTCATCGGCGATACCATTCATGTCCAAAGCATCGAGGGGTTGCTCGGCGGCGCGCCTTTTAACGGGGACGGAACCATTGTCATGGCCGGGGATGAAACCCGCTTTGATTTTGCCGCCAAGGGCAAGAATCTTCTCTTTTTCCGAGACGCAGACTTGAAGATCCGCGGGGATGCCGATCTGCGCCTCAGCGGGCCTGTGCGCAAGCTGGTCCTTTCCGGCAAGCTGATCGTCACCGATGGCCGATATACCAAGAATATTGATTTTCTCCGGCTTTTTAAGTCCACCTCCAGGCCGCGCAGTGATATCGGCCTGCAGGTGTTTTCCCTGCCGGACCCGCCTTTTCGGGATATGGAATTTGGTATCGAAGTCAGCGCCGCGCAGCCTTTTCTCATCCGGAACAATCTTGCCAAAGGAGCTGTTCGCCCGGAATTCAGCCTTGTCGGGACCGGGGAGGTTCCGGTGTTGGTCGGGAGAATCTTTGTTGATCCTGTCAGCATCTCCCTGCCTGCGGGCCGCCTTGTCATTGAATCAGGGATAATCACTTTTCCGAAAAACGATCCTGATCGGCCCACCTTCGATGTTACCGCCAAATCGAAGCTGGCAGGGTATGATATCGACATGCACCTTCAGGGAACCGCCGATGAGCCGGTGATAACCCTTTCTTCCCAGCCCGCCCTACCAGACAGCGACCTGCTGCTTCTGGTGCTCACCGGTCGACCGCCGCTCAACGGCGCAGGCTCTGGAAGACGGCAGGTGGCCGGGATGAACATGGCCGTCTATCTGGGCAAGGGGCTTTTGGCCAACTGGTTCGGCAACGGGGGAGCTGAAACCGACGAGTCGGTGCTCGAGCGTTTCGAACTGGATATCGGCCGCGAGATCACCAGCAGCGGCGAAGATACGGTGGAGACGCGGTTTCGCCTGGTGGAGGGGCTGCTCCTTCCCGGAGACCGGCTCTTTATCACCAGTGAACGGGATGTGTATGACAACTACAACGTGGGGGTGAAAATTGTTTTCCGTTTCAAGTAGAAGGCTGGCTGTTTCCCTGTGCTGCGCGCTTCTGCTGCTGACGGAGCTTGCGGCAGGGGTCGGCACGGTGCTGGCCCAACCGGCAGAGGGCCAGGTCGCCAGGGAGTATACGCTCATTTTTACAGGCAATCAGGCGTTTTCGGAAGGGCGTCTGCGCCAGGCCGCGGCCGAAGAGCTTGCTGCTCTGGCCCGCACCGATTTTCCGGCTGCCACGGCGGACGATGCCGCCTTTCAGATGGAGCTGGCATATAAACGGGAAGGCTACGCCTTTGCCGTTGTCTCTTACCACCTCTCTGGTGCGTCGGAAGGTGCTACCCTTGAGTTCAGCGTGAGCGAGGGAGTGCAGGTGATTGTCGAGGGGATCGAGTTTTCCGGCAACACTGCCTTTGATCGGGAAACGTTGCTTGCTTTTTTTGAGGGGGAAACAACCGGCTTTCTCGGTTTGAACAAGCTGCTGTTTGTGGAGACGGATATCAGCGCAGCCCTGAGTGCAATCCGGGATCTCTACCTTGGCGCGGGTTATTCCCAGGCCCTGATCGGCGACCCGGTTTTCAGCTATTCCGCAGACCGCAGCAAGGTAACGGTGCATTGCGCCATCCAGGAGGGAACCCGCCGCACTATTGCTGCGGTGGAGTTTCGTGGGGATACCTCCTCTGAGGCCATGGGGCTTCTGGCCGATCTACCCGAAGAGCTGATCGGCAAAGCATATGTGCCCCGTCGCAAGCTGCTGCTTAAAAGCCGGGTGCAGGAGATCTACGGCAATCTCGGGTTTCCCGCGGCCGAGGTTACGGTTTCGGATACAACAGGGGTCAATTTCTCCGAAGTGCATCTGGATGTCACCATTGCCAGCGGAATGCAGGTGAAAATCGCCGCCATTGCAATCCACGGCAACGAGCGCACCACGGACGACTTTATCCGCAGCCGTCTTGCCCTGCAGGTGGGGGATATGTACAGCGGTGATGGAAAGCAGGCCAGTTTCAGATCGCTCTATCAGACCGGCCTTTTTTCCAGGGTGGCCATAGAGTTGGTGGACGGCTCCAGCCCAGGGGAGTTGGTTCTTGAGGTCACGGTGCAGGAAGTCATGGCCCGCGAGATTTTCGTTCAGGGAGGCTGGGGATCATACGAACTGCTCCGGGGCAGCGCCGGGTATCAGCACAACAATATCTTCGGCACTGGCCGGGTTTTCGGCCTTGAGGCGGGAGGTTCGGTGAAAAGCGTCAATGTGCAGGCAAACCTCACCGACCCATGGCTTCTGGGCAGCGATATCACCGCCGATTTGCCCGTTTATTTCCGCAGGCGGGAAGAGCCGTCTTTCACCAGGGAGGAAGTGGGCGCTTCTCTCCTTTTCTCCAGAAAATTTTTCGGAGGAGTGGGTGTGACCCTGGGGTATCTGTACCGGGAGAGCAATATCGTTGAGCTCGCTTCCACCTCCCTTACCGAGGTGTCGGAGAGCAGCTACACCACGGCCAGCGCCAAACTCCAGGCCACCACGGACAGCCGCAACGATATCTTTTTTCCCTCCAGCGGGCACAAGGCATTTGGTGCCGTAGAAATTGCCGACCCCTCCCTGGGCAGCGGCATTTCCTTTTATCGGTTCAACCTGGGATTACGGAAATTTTTGCCGCTCAGCGAAAAAAACACCTTAGGGCTGCGCTTTGACACCGGGGTTATCCTCCCCGGCCGCGACCAGCTTACCATCCCCATCGGTGAGCGGTTCTTTAACGGCGGCGAGAATACGGTGCGCAGCTTCAAGGAGTCGCAGTTGGGGCCCAAGGATGTGCAGGGTGAACCGCTGGGCGGCGATGCCTTCAATGTTTTTGCCATTGAGCTGCGCCACAGGTTGACGGAACGGCTGGCCGCTTCAGTTTTTTTCGATTATGGCAACGTTTCTCCGAATCGGACCCGCGAAGAGAATGGCGAACCGCCCTTCACCGATCGTTCCGAGGTAATCGACGCGACCTTTTCCGATTACCTCAAGGACTTTCGGCCCGGCCTCGGTTGCGGCCTTCTCTATCTGCTGCCCATTGGCCCGGCCCGTCTTGATTTTGCCTGGAACCCGGATCAGGACAAGGAAAGGGGCGAGGAGGAGTACGTCATCCATTTCAGTCTCGGGACCGCTTTTTAAGGCAGATGTGAAAAAGTAGGGTTAAGGGCGGGGGCCAAGCTCTTCGATTTCGCAGCTCAACAGGTCAACGCTTTTCCAGTTATCGCGAAGGGGTGAATCCAGATTAAGAAGAAGTTTTATGGTTTCAGCGACTTGGAGGGAGGCCACCGCCGCAACGGTACACGAGAGTACCGAGGGGATGGTGATTTTATCCTGAGGGGGTATTTGGCGGTAAAGTTCTTTGATAAGGTTGTTTTTCTCCTGTACGCCAATTTGTCCGAACCATTTCTCCACTGCGCCGTGCACCAGAGGAATCCTGGATGTGCGGCAAAATCCCGCCAATTCGTGTCGGTCGGCAATTGAGTCAAGGCAATCGATCACAACCTGTGCCTGGCGGACTTCTTCGTGAATATCTGCGGAGAAAGACTGGGCAAATGGAGTTACTTGTGTAGCCGGGTTTACCGAGCGGGCTCGCTTAACTGCTGCCTGCACCTTGAATTTGCCCAACTCCTCGACAGTGCAGAGGAGTTGACGGTTAAGATTGTGGGCGGCAAAACAGTCCGGGTCAATCGCGATAATTCGTCCCACGCCAAGGCGGATAAGCTCTTCAAAAACTTGTCCGCCTAGTCCTCCGCAGCCGATGATAGCCACAGTGGAGACGAGCAGTTGGTGTTGCTGGGCCGGGGAAAAGATGTCTCGGTGGCGCAGGTAGCGTTCAGGCCAGATATTATGTTCAAGTGCGGTCTGTTCTACCTTCAGCAGCTCAACGTTGCATTGCTCCGCCAGAATAAGAGCGTCGGCAAACAGAAGCACGTTGTCTGGGCTTTTTTCTCGCAACCGGGCAGCAAGTGACATCTCAGCCTCCGCCGATGACTGGAAAAATAGCCAGGTTATCCCCTTCTTGTAAAAGGGTTTCAAACTTGCAATGCCTGGAATTGATCATGGTTATGCCAACCTTATCCAGATCAATGCCCAGGCCTTCAACAACGTCGGAAACTGTCGTCGCCTCGGGGTATTCTCTTTCTTCTTCCTTGAAACGTCCTTCGCGAAAGAAGGCAAATAGTTTGACCGTCACCTGCATATGCATTCCCTGTTTTTCTGCACAAATAGTTAAGTACCCAGAGAGAAAATCATTCCCACCAGTCACCAGCGCAAGATTGAAACCGAGCAATCTTCACAGCGTGTTGCTATTATTTTTGTTCGTACAGAATCTTCCCGCAATCGCGGAGATCATAGCCCCCGAGGCCAAGAACTTTTTCGTGGAAACTCCGGTCATTTTTCAGAAGATCGAGAATGACCGCGACCTTGCTGTCTTTCAGAAATTTCAGGGGAAGGATGAGGTCGTAGCGTTCTTCCGTCACCGGCACGAAATCAAGATGCAGGGCTACCGCTGCCGCCCGAATTCCCATTCCCGTGTCAACGCTGCCGCTGGCAATGGCCGCCGCAACACTCATATGGGTGTATTCTTCATGGCTGTATCCTTGAATGGAACCAGGATCAATGTTCTGGTCACGCAGTATCTTATCTGTGAGCAAACGGGTGCCGGCCCCGTTTTGGCGGTTGATAAAAGTAAGGTTGCGCTCGGCAATATCGGCAAAGCCCTTAATACCCAGAGGATTGCCTTTTGGGACGATCAACCCCTGTTCCCGGTAGCAGAGATTGATGAGCTGGAGCGGGATATCGGCCAGGAAACGCTTAATGTAGGAAATATTATATTCCCCGGTTTTTTCATCAAGCAGATGGGTTCCGGCAAGATGGGCCTCGCCCCTGCGTATTGCCATGATGCCGCCCATGGAGCCGACATGGGCCGAAGAAATCCTGGCTGGAGGGCGTTGTTTGTGGAGTTGATTGGCAATGACATCAAGGATATTGTCGTGGCTGCCGATAAAGACAAGGGTTGATTCTATCTCGTGGAGGGGGCGAAGCAACTCAATGTGGACTTTTTCCCCGGCGCCGATGCCTTCACTCCTGGCAGGAAGAGTGAGCAGCCCGTCGGCCCGGACAAGAGACATTACTGCTCCTGCGCCTTTTCCTGACGGGGTAGCCATAAAGGTGTTGTCAACCTGGCCCAGGGTAACCCGAACGTATTCATCAACCCCCATGGACGAGGCCAAGGGGCGGGACATCACCGCATCTATCATCTGCGCTTTTGGGGTTTCCAGGTTCATGAAGGCATAGATCATGTCGCGGACAAAGAGACGCATGGTAAGAATGGCTGAAACCGGATATCCGGGCAGGCCGATGACGGGCGTATTGTCGACAATGGCGAGGATAACGGGCTTGCCGGGCTTTATAGCCACCCCGTGGACAATAACTTCACCCAGTTCCGCCAACACATTCGAAGTGTAATCCCTGGTACCCGCAGACGCTCCGGCATTGAGCACCACAATGTCGTTTTCCTGCACCGCTTTCTGTATCGCTTGACGCAGATGGTCGGGGTCGTCAATAACCGGTGCCGAGCCACTGGCTTCCGCGCCCCATTCGTTGAGATATCCGGCCAGTATTCTGGAGTTGAACTCTATGATCTGCCCGGGTTTTGCCGCCTGTCCAGGCTGGATAAGTTCACTGCCGGTGGGGATAACCCGCACCTTGGGCGGACGCCGGACCTTGATCGTGGTCACTCCGGTTGCCAGCATGGCTCCCTGGTCAATGGGGCGGACTGTATGTCCTTCCGGCAGGATAAGCTCGGTTGCAACGATGTCTTCCCCGATGGTCCGAACATGTTGCCAGGGAGTTGCCGGTATGGCCAGTTCCACTTCCCCATCGTTGACATAGTGGACGTCTTCAATCATCACCACGGCGTCAAAGCCGTCAGGCAAGGCATTGCCGGTGTTTACCGGTATGAATCTATCTTTGCCGAGATGGACAGGCGATGCCTCGCTTGCCTGGGCCAGATCTGCAAAATGGATGGCGATGCCATCCATGGCTGCGGCATTGTATGATGGTGATGAATGGATGGCAAAGACCGGCTCGGCGAGACGGTAGCCAAGGGCTGTGTCAACAGGGATGGACTGTATGGCTGTCGCGGAGCTGCCGAATCCGATGTTTGCAAGGGCTTGGCGCCAGAGTTCTTTGGCCTCGGCAAGGGGATGGTTTTTGACGAAGATATTTCGTTTTTTCATTGTAATAAGTGCACCCTTACTTCGGAATTTTTTTCCAGACCCTGTGAACTTTCATCGATGAAAAAATAGCCATGGGCCCTGGACAGGGTTGAAATCGAGCCTGACTTGCCCAGAACCGGCTGGGCCACAAGAACCCCGTTTATCTCTTGCAGGCGGACGCGAATCAGGTCGAGGCGACCGGCAGCGGAGTTGATATTTCTTTCGAGCACGGCTTGTATGGTCGGTTGAGGAAGTGCCTGGTCTTTTTTATGCCCGGACAAGAGCTCTATTGCCGGTTCGACAAAGAGCTCAAAACATACCATGGCTGAAACAGGATGACCCGGCAGGCCAAAGAGAGGAATTCCGTTGTGAAGCCCTATGATGATCGGCTTGCCCGGTTTCAAGGTGACGCCATGGACAAGGATTCCAGGATTGCCGAGTCGCTCAATGACTTTTTCTCCAAGATCACGCATTCCCACAGAGCTGCCGCCTGAAAAGAGGACAAGATCGTTGTCCTCGATGGCTTTGCGCATTGTCGGGAAAAAATCCTCTTCACGGTCTGAAACGATGCCGTAATCGGTGACTATGGCGCCCGCCCGCCTGGCAAGACCTGTCAGGGTGATCGCATTGATGTCCCGGATTTTGCCGGCAGGGGGATTTTCGGACCAGTGAACGATTTCATCGCCGGTGGAAAGGATGCCCACTTTCACCCGGCAGTATACCTCAAGCGCGCCGATGCCAAGCCCAGCAAGCAGCCCGAGATCCTGGGGGCGTATTCGATGCCCGGCGCCCAGGGCGACACTTCCTGTGCTGATATCCTCCCCCCTGTTAATCAGGTTTGTTCCGGCACCAACACTTTTAACCAGTTCGATCATCTTGCTGTCCACCGGAATGGTGTGCTCGAGCATGACCACACCATCACTGCCCGTGGGCAAGAGGCCGCCGGTGGAGATGCGGAAGCAATGGCCCTGTTCTATTTTGCCCAGCGGGCTTTCGCCCATGAGCACTTCACCGCTTATCTGAAGATAGCACGGTGAAGACTGGCTGGCGCCAAAGGTATCTGCAGCCCTTACCGCAAAGCCGTCCATGGTCGAGCGTGCCTGGGTGGGAAGATCTTCGGGAGAAAGAATGTCTTGGGCTGTAATACGATCAAGTGCGTCAGTCAGGCGAATACGTTCTGACGTCCGCTGTATATTGTGCAGGCTGGAGGTGAGAAGAGAAAGAGCCTCATGTACCGGGGTCAGGCGCTGTCTGCCCAGCATGTCTTTTGTTGTGTCAGATGTCGGCATTCTCTTCTTGAATCCTTAAGAAAACGGTTTTTGAGGTATGAAGAAGACTTTTCAGGTCATCGAGGCCTGCTGGTTTATCATCACAACGCAGGGACAGTAGATCGGAAAACAGTTGTCGACGGTAGGTTGTGAACTGTAACACGCTGTCACTTGATAATAAACAGCCATTATTAAGGATAGCCGTTCCTTTTTCGCTGGCAATGGTATTGAAAAATTTCAGCCTTATAATAATTTTTTCTCCACTCTGCACCTTGGCTGGCGAAGGATGAGAAGGTGCGGTCCGCAAGGCTGCATGGAAACTGTTTTTTCGAAAAATCGCCCCGGCAAGTCCCGGCATGGCGGCGGAAATGGCAAGAACCGGAGATGGGCCGTTAATTGTTGTTTCAAGATCATCAACAGGCAGGCCGTTTAAGAAAATCGTTTCTATGTGTTCACGTATATATTGCTGAGTAAAACCGGGCAAGCAGGCAAGAACTTCGCCAACAGAGGTTGAAGCGCTTATTTCTTCCCAAATGCCGGACTGCAAAAGAGTCGTATATTTTTTGGTAGCCTCAGCCGGAACAATGAACTCCAGCCGGGGAATGTGAGAAGGTTTGCTAATCATAGTGAGAGTATTGAATAGATTGTGAAATCGCACAACTTAAAAAAAGTGCACCTGTTCTCTGCCTATTCTTTGAAGAGGAGTCGAGGGAGAATGGCAATAGGCAGAGAGCAGGACGCACAGTTTTTGGAAATCCGGTTAGAAATCCCAGAAGGTATCGATCTCTTCCCCGCTGAAATCCCAGACCACGTTATGGGGTGGGAGAGGTTCCATGCTGAAGAATTCAGGCAGCCTGTCATCCTGGTTGGTAAATCCGGCAGCCAGGTTAAAGGCGTGCTCTGTTTTCAGAATGGATTTGCCAAGATTTGTCACATCGTCTCCGGTTAAAGCGAGGCCGAAACGGGCATTGATGAGATCAATAAGCGCCGGGAGGCAGGTTGCATCGTCAAGAGCTGCAAAGGCGATAAAGAGACACATGCCTGTGGAGTCGATGGCGGCCGTTGCAATCTGCAGGTTGCGGGAAAGTTCCACCTGGCCTTCTTTGGAAAGCGGATCAAGGGAGCCGCCGACACCCAGAACATTGGTGGCAATGGTATAGCCCATTGTATGATCCGCCCCTTGAGTGGAGGTGGCGTACGTGATGCCGATACCTTTTATGGCGCGGGGATCATAGGCGGGAATTGCCTGATTTTTAACCACCGGGACACGGGTAACGCCAAAAGCACGGCCGACATCCCCGGCACCGCCGCCGATTACACGACCAAGCGCGGTTCCCTTGGCAACCTCTTCTTTCAGGATACGTAGCAGACCTTTACCGTCACCAAACTCAAGGACGCCTGCTTCCATGGCAACACCAATGGCAACGGCGGTTTCAATGGAATCGATGCCGATATCATCAAGGAGGCTGTCCGCTTCGGCAATGATGTCCAAGTTGTCAATGGCACAGTCCGCACCCAAGGCCCAGATCGATTCATATTCAAAACCGGAAGTTTTGTATTTCTTATTTACGTCGTTATATATTTGTGAACATTGAATGACACATCCTTGGTGGCAGTTATGTTTTACCTTGCCGCCTCGTTCTTGAATAAGATCGTGCATTGTTTCGCCGGAAATTTGCTCGTGTCCTGCAAATTGACCGGAAGTGAAGTTTCTGGTCGGCAGGCCCCCGGCCTCATTGATAATATTGACAAGAACATTGGTGCCGTAGGTGGCAAGGGCCTGGCTGATGGGGTTGTCGATCAAGGATTTGGCAAACTTTTTGTTTGCCTCCTTGAATTTTTCCATATCGGCAATTTCAACTTTGCCGTCTTTGGGGTCAATACTGATGAATTTTACCCGTTTTGATCCCATTACGGCGCCAAGACCGCCGCGTCCGCCGGAACGCAGATTGCCATCGGGGTCTTTTACCGAAATATTGGCAGATCTCATTTTCATTTCACCGGCAGTACCGATGATGATAATTCCTTGTTTTACGCCAAGGCGTTCGCCAAGAATTTTAGTTGCTTCGAAATTCCCTTTGCCGACAACTTCTTTTTCCTTGTTTATGGTCACACCGTCGGGGGTAACTGCCAGGCTGTACCAAGCATCATCTTTGGGTTGGCCTTCAATGATGAGTGCTTTGCAGCCGCATTTTGCCAGTAACTGTGCTGATGAGCCGCCGGAATTCGACTCTTTGATGGTGCCGGTTAAAGGGCTTTTGGCTCCACAGGAAAGGCGGCCGGAGTTTGCCGCTGGAGTACCGGAAAGCAGGCCCGGGGCAAAAACAAGCTTGTTGTTTACCCCCAGGGGATGACAGGTTGGAGGGACCTCAGCCGCAACGATTGTTGATGTGAGGCCACGACCGCCATGCCCAGCCCAGACAGCGGGAACATCTTCGATGGAGGTGGAAAGATCTGTCATATTGACCCGGAAAATTTTATTAGCCATAATCGTGCTCCTTTTAAGGTTGAAAAAGAGAGGGTGCGCAAGGATATTGTATTGAGCCGTATCTCCAACTCGCCGGAAAAACTGTCCGGCACTATGTTATTGTTTTTGCTTCAAGGCTTCGCCTTCACATTTCCGCAATAATAGAGCATTACAACTCATTGGGCAGCTCCTTGAGTTGGGCGGCCGTAAAAACCGGTCCGTCCATGCACACATAGCTCGAGCCTATATTACAGCGCCCGCAGATTCCCACCCCGCACTTCATTCTTTTTTCCAGGGTGGTGACAATCTGCTCATCCTTAAACCCCAGTTTTTCAAGGGCCTGCAGGGTGAATTTTATCATGATCGGCGGGCCGCAGGTAACGGCCACAGAATTCTCTGGGTTTGGTGCTATGTCGAGTAAGACATTGGGGATAAGGCCCACGGTGTGCTGCCAGCCTTCATATTCGGCATCAATGGTCAGGTGTGTTTCAAGATCATCACGTTCTAACCACGATGGTAGCTCATAATTGAAGGCCATGTCAACCGGAGATCGTGCTCCGTAGAGCAGGGTGATCTTGCCATAATCGTTTCTGTTGTCGAGCATGTACAACATCAGGGGGCGCAGGGGCGCCATGCCGATACCCCCGCCGATGAAGACAATGTCCTTGCCCTTCATGTCCTCATAGGGGAAAGAGTTGCCAAGGGGAGCACGGACGCCTATCTGATCGCCTGCCTTGAGGATATGGAGTTTGCTCGTAACCTCACCGGTGCGCATGACGCTGAACTGCAAATAGTCCTTGCGGGTGGGGGGAGAATTAATGACAAAGGTTGCCTCGCCGGTGCCAAATGAGGAGAGCTGCCCGACCTGGCCAGGTTCGAAGGTGAAATTTTCCATGACCTGGGGGTCGTTAAAGGTCACCCGGAAGGTCATGATGTTATGTGTTTCCTGGATGACTTCATTGATAGTCGCCATTTCCGGAAGATAGTGATTCTTTGCACTCATTTACTTACTCCTCGCCAATGGCAGTCTCGTAATTTATGGCCTCCAGAACGATTTCACGGATGTCGAGGCTCACGGGACAGCTCTTGATGCATCTGCCGCAACCGCAGCAGGAGATAACCCGGTTATGGATGGTTGGATAGTAGCTGAACTTGTGGCCTATCCGGTTTTTCAGCCTGTGGGCCTTGGTGGGCCGGGGATTATGGCCGCTTGCTTCCATGGTGAACTGGGCAGACATGCAGTTGTCCCAGGACCTGAAGCGAGTGCCTTGCATGCCCGCTGTTTCGTCGGTGATGTTGAAACAGTAGCATGAGGGACAGAGATAGGTGCAGGCACCGCAGCTGAGACACTTGGCTGCGGCGTTTTCCCAGAACTCCATGTTGTCAAAGACGTCCAGAAGTTTCTGCGGAGCCTGGGTCAGATCCGGGGCATCGTTTAAGGATCGAGCCGCGATTGTATGGACTTCCTGGGCTTCCAATATCCATCTGTCGCCATTTTCAAGAAGGCGAGAGGCCAGGAGTTTTTTGCCTTTTTCGGAGAACGATTCAAGCACATAACCGCCCTCAATCGGGGTGGCCAGGATATCGGAACCGGTTGTGTCGGACGGGCTGCTGCCCACCCAATGACAAAAACAGGTATTTTCCGGCTTTTCGCAGGCCAGGGTGATAAACGAGGTGTTGTTACGGCGGGCCTTGTAGTAGACATCGGTGGTTTTTTCCGCCAGATAGACCCGGTCGAACATGGTAAAGCCGCGGACGTCACAGGGGCGGCCGCCAAAAACGACCGTTGTCCCTTCCGACAGGATTTCCTTGCCCTCAATCATAACTCTGCTCAAGTTTTCCGGATCTTTGCTGTAGGTGAAATCAACGAGCTTTTCACTCTGGGGGAACACCGTTTTTTTGGGCGGCATGGTTGGTGCGTGTTTTATGGATATTTCCCGCTGGGGATCAAAGGGGGCGAAAATCACGGAGTCACCTTCATACCGTGGGGCGAACACA
>VMSS01000204.1 GCA_013791995.1 Desulfurivibrio sp.
CTGCTATTTTTAGTCCACCAAGTTCTTTCCCGGTTCCGGTTTCTCCGGAAAACAGATCCTTCACCAGTGCTCCGTTGCCGAGAAGCCAGTCCGCCTGCACGCGGACCAGTGCCGGTTCCGTATGTTCATTCATCAGGCCCAAAAGATAACCGTCCCGGGTATGGCGCAGGTCGGCGAGGACATAGGCTGCCCCAACCCCTGTGAGTTCGATTCGGGGGCGCATTTTGAAGAAATTCTTGTAGATTGCCGTCAGCCAAGTTGTTCGGGTGTCCCAGGCAAAGGTGGAAGCGGCTTGCGGGTTGTTCATCAGGATGGCCGGTGCAACGAAGTCGCCCAGAGCGAAGGTGTTGATCGCGGTGCGTGCCGCAGGATGTTCCTTGGTGACCAGAGCTGCGCTCAGCCGATGCCCTGATTCCGTTTCACTCCACGCCTGGGCTGTGCCTCCCGAGGCCGGTCGCACTCCTTGCCAGTATTTCCACGTCCGGATTGTCTTGGGCTGGATCTGGCCGAGGATGCCTGTTGGCTCGGGGGTAAGAAGCAGGGGTGCGTACCCTGCGCTCCAATCCGCCCCGGGGCGTATCCCGCTTTCCCAGGCAGGTCTGGCATGGCCTGCGTCCAACCCGAAGATTTTACCCATGGCCGAGGTCCAGCCGGGGTTGTCCCGGTGATTGGCATCGAACTGGCCGGGCAGGTCCAGATTGGCGTGGATATGCATACCCCGGTCGAGCATCTTGGTAAGAATGGTAAGGTCATTTGGGTGCATTTGGAAGTTTCTGGGCAGGAGCAGACTTTTTGCTCCGGAGATTTTCTCTGTGTTGTCGGGAGCGGTAGGGAGGTGGCTGACGAGTTTCGGCCGAAATCCCAGACGGCGCAGCCCTCCCCACAAGGAGGCGGTCTCCTCGTTGGTCTTGTTCCAGCTGAGATCAAGATCCTTGGGCCAGTAGACGAGGATGTCCGGGTCAGGAGCTTGCGAGCCGGTAAGGAATCGTGCCAGGGGAAGCTCGTCCATGTGTTGAAACATGGTGCGAACCGCCTCGTACACCTTGGGCTTGGGTTGCCGTTCCTGGTTCACCACTCCGAAGCCCGCTTCCCGTGGATACGGAGTGGAGAGGAAATTGTCGCGGTCGCTCCAGTGGAAGAGATGCACGCCCATGGCTCCGGAGAGCATGGCTTCCCAGGTGGAGCTGACAATGGCCTCGGTCTGGCGGGCGGCTGCCCCGGGAAAAAGTGTTTCCGTGGAGCTGTGCCCGGTTTCCGTGATCAGCACCGGTGTGTCCAGAAGATCGCGGAACTTGGCAATGCCGAAGTCCAGAGAACGCAGCTCGTGACCGGCCAGGGCCCAGGCGTAGAGGTTGAGAGAGATGAAGTCCAGGGGCGCGCCTGTAGCCCGACACTGTTCGGTGATGGTCACCGGATCCTCGCCGGTGTAGTTGGGGTCCAGTCCGTTGAAGATGCCGCCTATTATTGAGTAGGAGATCAGTTGGTCAGGGGCAGCGCTTTTCGCGGCCCTGGCGCCTACAGCGACAAAATCAGCAATGGTCCGTTTGCGCCACTGGATGAGATCGTGGTAGCCGGAGTTGCGGATGGCTTGATGATCGGCTCGGTCTTCCGGATACGTCCGGGCCATGGGAATCTCGGAAAATTCACGAAAATCCGTGCCCCAGGCAGTATTCAGCCTCTCAATGCTTCCGACGTATGTTTGAAACAGAAATGCCCGGTAATCCGGCAGGCTGACCTGTTCGTCATACCCGACCTGGTTCTTGATCAGTGCATTCTCCCAGAGATCGAAAAATGCGAATTCATTGCCGAGAATCCAGCCGCCGATGGCCGGACTTGCCTTGTAGCGCTCGCAGACCGCAGCGATGAACCGAGCAAAGGATTCCTTGGCCTGGGGATGGCTGTAGTTTAGTAAA
>VMSS01000054.1 GCA_013791995.1 Desulfurivibrio sp.
CAGCCAACCATGAAAGAAAGATGACACAGTTCTTTTTCGTACATTTACGTAACAAAAACATAAAGCCCATCACAGATGATGTAATTTTATTACTGTTCTGATGCAAGAATTGCGGAAAGATTATTCTTTGTTTTATATTAAACTTCAAATAGTTAACCAATTCACATTGAATATACTGTTACATTTTTGAAACATTGGAACAATAATTGCTTCTTTACTACACTAAGGATTACGCAACGATTTTTTTTCAGCGAATTACATTACGAGGCACAACGAACATGACCAAAACCGATTATCCAACCGAGCGGCTTGAATTGCAGGCTCTTTATCAGATAAGCCAGCTCATCGGCTCTGCCCTGGACATCAAAAAAACGCTGTTCGAGGTATTGCAGATTCTGCATGAGACCCTGCGGATGGAGCGGGCGACCCTGGTCTTGCAGGAAGAAAACGGCGAACAGCTTTCCATTGCCGCCTCTTACGGCCTGAGCAAGGAAGAGGAAAAACGCGGCATATATCGGCCAAACGAAGGGGTAATCGGGCGCATATTTCAGAGCGGGTATCCGTTCGTGGTACCGGACATTCACAGCGAACCGCTTTTTTTGAATCGAACCGGCGCCCGCGCCAATCTGCCCAAAGGGGAGATATCGTTTATCGGCGTGCCTGTCATGCTACCGGAGGGTCCGGTCGGCGTTCTTTCTGTGGACCGGCTCTTCGGGCCGGAGATCTCCTTTGAGGAGGACATTCGCTTTATCACCGTGGTCGCCATGCTCGTCGCCCAGTTCCTGAGACTGCACAAAGCCGTCTCCCACAAGCAGCAGGTCCTGGTTGAGGAAAATCTGCTCCTCAAGAAAGAGTTGCGCAGCCGCTACAGCCAGCACAATATCATCGGCCAGTGCAAGCGGATCCAGGATGTGTACAACTACATCGACAAAGTTGCCCCAAGCCGGGCCACCGCCCTGCTTCTGGGTGAATCCGGCACCGGCAAGGAACTTGTCGCCCGTGCCATCCACCAGGCAAGCCCGCGCGCAGACAAGCCGTTCATCAAGATCAACTGTGCGGCTCTGCCCGAAAATCTTCTGGAAAGCGAACTGCTCGGCCACGAAAAAGGCGCCTTCACCGGTGCAGCCAATCTTAAGAAAGGTCGTTTTGAGCTGGCCGACGGCGGGACCATTTTTCTGGATGAAGTGGGGGACCTCCCCATTGCCTTGCAGGCCAAACTCCTTCGGGTATTGCAGGAGCAGATGTTTGAACGGCTTGGCGGCACCCAGACCATCACGGTCAATGTCCGGGTCATAGCCGCCACCAACCGGAGCCTGGAAACATGCGTCGAACAGGGCACCTTTCGTGCAGACCTCTATTACCGCCTCAACGTCGTGCCCGTGATCCTGCCGCCGCTCCGGGACCGCAAGGAAGACATCCCCCTGCTCCTTGATCATTTCCTGCAGGAAAGTAACCGCATGAACACGCGTGAGGCGCACCTTTCAAGCTCCGTGGTCCAGATACTCTGCGCCTACAGTTGGCCGGGAAATGTTCGTGAATTGCAGAACCTCATAGAACGGCTGGTGATCATGGCGGACAACGAGATTATCGTTACCCGTGAACTGCCAAGCTATATAACTGCGGAACCGGAACCGGAAAATCCGAAAGCGCCTTTCTGCCGCATTGGAACTTCGATTGCAGGGGAACCTGCCCCGACAAGAGAACTTCCGCCGGAAAAAGACGCACACAAGTCTTTACAGGAGATGGAAAAGGAAGTGGTGGTTGACGCTCTGCGACGCCACGGATGGGTTCAGGCCAGGGCCGCTCGAGAACTGGGACTCACCCAGCGTCAGATGGGGTACCGCATCAAAAAATACGGAATTGCCCTGCCGGATTTTCTCCGATAAAAAAATCCGGAATTTCCTTTCGGGGAAATCCGGATTCTGATTTTATTGCATCATGCCCTGGCACACAATCAGGAGATAAGACGGATATAATCACTGAAGAATTGATGGAAATCCTCGGAAATTTTTTTCCGTAAGCTCCTTGCCTCAGCCAACAAATCCCCAGGGCGAACCACAAGAGACCTGAACGAGGCCAACCACTGCCAATCCTGCTCCAACCAGAGACTGATATCTTCAGCAAAGGCAACATGGTTATCACACTGTAACCCGAGGATATGCGGTCTCTGCTTCAAGGAAAAAGCCTCCACTTGGCATTGCTCCGAAGTCGCGAGCAATGAAAAATGTTTTGGCAGCGGCTCCAGCACTGTCTGACTATGCCACTTAAACATGGGAATTGTTTTACCGAGGTTTTTGAATGCCGGATGCTCCCGCCCATCATGGGTGAGATGCCCCTGAACAAAGCCGATGCTCGGCTTGAAGTTGGGGCCTACCTGAGCGCCCATTATTGAAGCAAGCAGCTGATGCCCGAGACAGAAGCCCAGAATTGGTTTGTCCGCTGCAATCGCCCTTTCAATGAAACGCTTCTCCTCCACGAGAAAAGGATATTTCTCCTCCTGATCCACATTGGGAGCCCCTCCCAGGAGAATAACCCCCTCGTAGCCGTTAAAGTCGGGGATCCAATCCTGCCAGACCTTGACGATATCACAATCGATCCGGTGTTTGGCGATCGCTTCAAGAAGCAGCCGTCCGGGCCCGGCCCAGGCAGTATGTTGCAAAACAAGGAGTTTCATTTTTCTATTTTCAGAGTGTTTTCTCAAGAGAAGAATCCCGAAACCGGAGAGGCAGCCCCTTCAGTTTCGGGATTTTTACTGTCTGAAAAACCTAGTAATTAGACGTTGTTTATTTCAAACCCGGCATATGCTTCCATGCCATGCTCGCCAATATCAAGCCCTTTCATTTCCTCTTCCTCATCCACACGGATACCAAGAGAAATCTTCAAGAGATAGAAGAGCACGAAGGCTGCAGAAAAGCAGGTCACGCCGTATGCCGCAACGCCGATCAACTGGGTAACCAAGGAGTGACTCGCACTGAAAATACCCACAGCCAAGGTACCCCAGACACCACAGACAAGATGTACGGAAATGGCGCCGACCGGATCATCGAGTTTCATGCGATCAACAACCATGACCGAGACAACAACCAAAAGACCAGCAATGAGGCCGATCACCACCGAACTCATCACGCTGACCACATCGGCACCGGCGGTAATACCAACCAGACCCGCAAGAGCA
>VMSS01000110.1 GCA_013791995.1 Desulfurivibrio sp.
CCGACTTCATCCGCGCCATCATTGCCGGCGACATCGCCTCCGGCAAGCACGATCAGATCGTCACCCGCTTCCCGCCGGAACCAAACGGCTATCTTCACATCGGCCACGCCAAATCCATCTGCCTCAACTTCGGCATAGCCAAAGAAAACACTGGGGCCCGCTGCCATCTTCGTTTCGACGACACCAATCCCACCAAGGAAGAGCAGGAGTATGTCGAGTCTATAAAGGACAATGTCCGTTGGCTTGGCTTCGACTGGGGCGAGCATCTCTATTTTGCCTCGGATTATTTTGGGCAACTTTACGAATACGCCGAACACCTGATCACAACCGGCAAGGCCTATGTCTGCGATCTTTCCGCCGAGGATACCCGAAGCTACCGCGGCACTCTCACCGAACCGGGCAGGAACAGCCCCTTTCGGGATCGATCGGTCGAGGAAAACCTTGATTTGTTCCGCCGTATGCGGGGTGGAGAATATCCGGATGGAACCAGGGTTCTGCGGGCAAAAATCGACATGGCCTCCGGCAACATGAACATGCGCGATCCGGTGCTCTACCGAATCCTGCATGCCAGCCATCACCGGACCGGCGATACCTGGTGCATCTATCCGATGTACGATTACACCCATCCCATTTCCGATGCCCTTGAGGTAATCACCCACTCGCTCTGCACTCTGGAATTTGCCGATCATCGCCCCCTCTACGACTGGACCCTCGACAATCTGCCGGTTCCCTGCCATCCGCGCCAGATCGAATTTGCCCGCTTAAACCTCAGCTATACCGTGGTCAGCAAGCGCAAGCTCCTGCAATTGGTCAACGAAGGGTATGTTTCCGGCTGGGACGACCCACGAATGCCGACCCTCTCCGGCATCCGCCGCCGTGGCTATACCCCGGCTGCGCTACGCAGCTTCTGCGATAAAATCGGGGTCGCCAAGAAAGACAGCGTGGTGGATATGGCCTTATTGGAACACTGCATTCGCGAGGATCTCAACGAAACCGCCGTCCGGGTAATGGGTGTGCTTGCTCCGCTTAAAGTAGTGATCACCAACTATCCCGAAGATCGCACGGAGAACCTCACTGCCCAGAACCATCCGCAGAAACCGGAGCTAGGCGTACGTGCCGTCCCCTTTGGCCGGGAGGTGTATATCGAGCAGGAAGACTTCATGGAGGAGCCGGCGAAAAAATTCTTCCGCCTGGCGCCCGGACGGGAGGTGCGGTTACGCTATGCTTACTTCATCAAATGCGAGAAGGTGGTGAAGGACGAGGGTACCGGCGAAATCATCGAGCTGCATTGCACCTATGATCCGGATACCCTGGGAGGCTCTGCCCCGGATGGCCGCAAGGTTAAGGGCACCATCCACTGGGTCTCTGCAGGCCATGGCATTCCTGCAGAGGTGCGCCTCTACGACCGGCTCTTTACCGAAGAAAGCCCGGACGCAGGCGGCGCTGACTTCAAAACTTTTGTCAACCCGGAGTCTCTGGTCGTTCTTGAAGATTGCCTTGTCGAACCGAGCTTGGTCAATGCCCAGCCCGGCAGCCAGTACCAGTTTGAGCGCCAGGGGTATTTCTGCGTGGACGCTAAGGATTCAAAGGATGGCAAGCCCGTATTCAACAGGACTGTCACCTTGCGCGACACCTGGGAGAAAGAGAAAGCGAAAGGGTAACCATACACTCTTCACAAAAAGAGATGGCACGGGGATTTGTTCCCGTGCCATCTCTTTTTTGCGTGTATCGTTCTATTTTGAACCTGTCACAAACTCCTCAAACATATCCACTTCATGTCGGCAGCCAATAACCAATGGCACCCGCTGGTGCAGCGACTCAGGCTGGATATCCATGATGTCCGTTCCATCATCGGTAATAGCCCGACCACCGGCCTGTTCCACCAAAAAAGCCAGAGGCGCAGCCTCGTACAACAGACGCAATTTGCCATGGGGCTTGGCCGGGTTCCGGTTATCTCGCGGGTAAAGAAAAATTCCCCCGGCTATGAGATTGCGGTGGAAATCAGCCACCAATGAGCCGATATACCGGGCGTTGTAAGGGCGGCCTGTTTCCTTATCATTCTCCTTCATATAATCAACGAACCGCCGAACCTCACTGTTCCAGAAGTTATAGTTCCCCTCATTTACACTGAAATATTTGCTCCGCTCGGGAATCATGATATCAGGATGCGACAGGTAGAACTCGCCGACGCTGGGATCAAGGGTAAAGCCGTGCACTCCTTCCCCTGTGGTAAATACCATCATGGTGCTGGAGCCGTAAATGATATATCCGGCAGCCACCTGCGCCCGTCCCTTTTGCAACAAATCGGCTTCATCCCCCTGGGGCGTGATGTCGTTTGTGGATTTGCGCCGGTGAATGGAAAAAATGGTACCGATGCTCACGTTCACATCAATATTCGATGAGCCGTCCAACGGGTCAAAGGCAAGGGTATATTTTCCCGCGCTTCCCTCGGCCACGGGAATGATATCCGCTTCCTCCTCGGAGGTCATCACACAGATATACCCACAACGGGCCATGCGACGCTTGATGGTGTTGTTAGCCAGATCATCAAGCTTTTGTACATGTTCCCCCTGGATATTCATTTTCCCGGCCATCCCCAAAACATCGGCCAATCCAGCCATGTTGACTTCAGCGTTGATTGTTTTGGCCGCCACGATCAACTCACTGAGCAGACCGGACAAGTCGCCGGTGGCCTCAGGGTGCAGGCGCTGGCTGTCCATGATATGACGACTTACGGTGATTCCAAACGATTTGCTCATTTTATTCCCCATACAAACTCAGGCTAAAGGTTCAGCACAACGGCTGGATTGGCAGGGCGCATTCCCTACGGAATAGTACGGAAGAAAACACTTTGGGTCAAATAAAAAGAGCCTGCACACGGCAGGCTCTTTGTGCTTTCCAATCATAGCACGCCTGTCAGTCGAACATCTGGCCTATCTTCGCCTTGAAATCATCCTTGGAAAAAGGCTTGGTGATAAAATCCGTCACCCCGGC
>VMSS01000205.1 GCA_013791995.1 Desulfurivibrio sp.
CGGTGAGGCTTTCTTCCAGGCATTTGCGTAGGTCGTCGGAAGAGGCCAACGCCCTGGTTATCTCATACAGGGTGCCAAGATCGATGGGTTCGCGGCTGTTTTCAGGCATCTGCTTTCCTTGTTGCTTTCTTACGGTTTGGTATGCGTCGTTTGGAAATGCGCTGGGCATTATAACAAATTTGTTTGGTGTTGCATCTGTAAATATCTTTTTGTCACGATTGCAGATTTTTCGGTGTATGTGCGCATGGATCAAACGGAGTACAACAAAAAAGGAAACGAGAGTATTCGCTTGACAGGTATGTTTTTTTTGTGAGTACACTATTCTTGTAACGATAACGATAACGATAACGATAACGATACGGGGGTTGGGATTTTTCGGCCGCAGAAACAGGGGCTGCGCCACTGACTACGGGAGAAAGAAAACATGTTTCGGAATGCGAGTCTGAAAAACAAGTTGATGGCCGGTTTTGCCGGACCGGTTGTCGTCATTGTCGCCCTGGTCGCTGCCGTGTACCTGGCCGTGGGATACGCGGAAAAAACAAGCAAACAGAGTAAGGAGGCCTTTGCTCTGGCGGTTACAGCCAAGCAGATGCAGCAGGATATTATCCAGGTCCAGCAATGGCTCACCGATATTTCCGCAACCCGTGGTCTCGATGGTCTGAACGATGGCTTTACCGAGGCGGAAAACAGTCGGCAGTCTTTTTACGAAGGGGTAAAAGCGTTCCGGGAGGCCTACGCCAGAGAAAAAGACCAGGCCAAGGCGCAGCAGCTCGAAGAGATTGTCGTAAATTTTGAAAAGTACTACAGCGTGGGCAAGCAGATGGCCCAGGCCTATATTGACGGCGGCCCGGAATTGGGGAACAAATCGATGGGCGGCTTCGATGCTGCAGCCAGCGGTTTGGCCGAGGTTTTTCAGCCCTTTGTGGACGAGGATGTTGCCCATGGCAACAGCCTGGTTGAATCTCTGGTTTTATTTTTAAACAGGCTGCTGCTTGGAGCCTTGAGCGTTGGTTCTTTTGTCGTTCTGGCGACAGGTGTCGGCGCCACCCTGTTTATCCGATCCATTACCCGGCCTATGCAGGAGATAAGCGTCGGGCTGAGAGAGTCGGCAAATCAGGTGGCCATAGCATCAGGAGAAGTGGCCTCGGCAAGCCAGTCTTTGGCCCAGGGCGCCTCGCAACAGGCGGCCTCTTTGGAAGAAACCGCGGCAGCCACCGAGGAAATTACCTCGATGATCAAGCAGGATTCGGAAAATCTGCACCAGGCTGATACCCTGATGCAAGAGTCCGGCAAGGTTGTCGGCCAGGTAGATACGGTCATGAGCCGTCTGGCAACCTCAATGGCGGAAATCTCTTCTGCCAGCGCCGAAACCCAGAAAATCGTCAAAACCATTGATGAAATCGCCTTTCAGACCAATCTGCTGGCCCTCAACGCCGCAGTGGAAGCAGCTAGAGCAGGAGAGGCCGGGGCCGGATTCGCCGTGGTGGCTGATGAGGTGCGCAATCTGGCCATGCGGGCGGCTGAAGCGGCCAAAAATACTTCGGAGCTTATCAGCGGCACCGTCGCCAAAGTCAATACCGGGAGCCAGTTGGTCAGCGAGGCAGGGGAGTCTTTTTCCCAGGCCTCCCAATCGCAACAGCGCGTCGGTATTCTGGTGGCGGATATTTCCAGGTCTTCCAAGGAGCAGGCCACGTCCATCGTGCAGTTGAGCAACACGATCAACGAGGTGGATGCCGGAACCCAGCAGGCTGCCTCGGCAGCGGAAGAAACCGCGTCCGCCTCCGAAGAGTTGAGCGCCCATGCCGAAATGCTGAAGGGCATAGCGTTGGATCTTGATCGGCTGATCGAGGGGGGTGGGGCCGACGCATGATCCGCCGGGGTATTTTTATTGCCCCGGAGAGATCAAACGGGTCGTGAGATGAAGGCCACGGCCGACAGGGTAGTTACGGTAATTGTTGCGCCGCCCACGGGCGGCGCTTTTTTTTCGGCGACAAGATCATGGGGAGAGGCGGCTGCGGTGTCCAGCAGTTTATGCCAGAGTCGGCCGGTCGGCGGCGCCGGAATGATGAACTCTTCTGAGGTGTGGTCTCCGTTGAGCATCACGAAAAAATCATCGTCATGGCGTACACCGGCACTCTCCCCATGCAGCACAAAGGCCAGGGTCTTGCATTCGGTTGACCAGTCCGGCTGGCCCGGGGTGAGCGACTGCCACTCGATTTCCGGGTTCTGGTTGTTTTCGGAGAAAAAATCGTTGCGGTGAAAAACCGGATGGTTTTTACGCAGGGCGATGAGTTGGGTGAAAAAACGCAGCAGGCCATGGTTTCGCTCCGCCAGTTCCCAATTGAGCCAGCTTATTTCATTGTCCTGACAGTAGGCGTTGTTATTGCCCTGTTGGCTTCGTCCGAATTCATCGCCTGCCACCAGCATGGGCACCCCCTGGGAAAGCATGAGGATGGCGGCAAAGGTCTTGATGCGCCGTCGCCGTAATTTTTCTATGGTAGAGTCGTCCGTTGGCCCTTCGCTGCCGCTGTTCCAGCTCATATTGTCGTTGCAGCCGTCCCGGTTATCTTCGCCGTTGTCCAGGTTGTGTTTCTCATTGTAGCTTACCTGATCGTACAACGTGAACCCATCGTGGCTGGTGATGAAGTTGATGCTGTTGTAGGGATTCCTGCCATCGTCCTGATAGAGATCGGCGCTGCCCGCAATGCGGGTGGCGAGCGGCGCTGTCATGCCTGCTTGCCCGCAGAGGAAGCGACGGACATCATCGCGGAATTTACCGTTCCATTCGGCCCAACGCTGGTTGGTTGAAAAGCTTCCCACCTGATAGAGGCCCGCGGCATCCCACGCCTCGGCAATAATTTTGGTATGGGCGAGGATGGGGTCTTCGGCGATTTTTTCCACCATGGGCGGATTGCTCAGCACGTGTCCCTGCTGGTCGCGTCCCAGAACGCTGGCAAGGTCGAAGCGAAAGCCGTCCACATGCATCTCGATCACCCAGTAGCGCAGGCAGTCCATGATCAGATGCCGGACCAGCGGATGGTTGCAGTTCACCGTGTTGCCGCAGCCGGAGAAGTTGAGATACTCCCTGCTCTGCGGGTCCAGCAGGTAATAAATGATATTGTCCAATCCCCTGAAGCTGATGATCGGGCCGTCGCTGCCTCCCTCCGCCGTATGGTTGAAGACCACGTCGAGAATCACCTCGATCCCCGCACGATGAAAGGCCTTGACCATTTCCTTAAACTCCCGGACCTGATTGCCGTTGCGGCCGTTCACCGCATAGGCGGCCTTGGGGGCGAAAAAGGAGATGGGGCTGTAGCCCCAGAAGTTTTTCAGTCGTTCGCCGGTGCGGGGATTGTTGTTGGTAATCTCGTGTTCGTTGAATTCGGTGACCGGCAGGAGTTCCACTGCGGTGATGCCCAGTTTCTTGAGATAGGGAATCTTTTCCACCAAACCTTGGTAGGTGCCGCCGTGTTTCACGCCGGAACTGGCATGGCGGGTGAAGCCGCGGACATGCAGTTCGTAGATGATGCTTTTTTCCAGAGGAATATTGAGAGGCCGGTCGCCTTCCCAGTCAAAGTCGTCGCCGATGATGCAGCAGCGGCGCTGGAAGGTGCTCAATGGAACGCAAAGGCCGCTGCGGCAGTAAGCTATCCCCCACTCGGAGCCGCCGGTGAGTGCTTTGGCGTAAGGGTCGAGCAGCAGTTTGTCTTCGGAGAAAAAATGTCCTGCTCCCTTGGGGTCGTATGGGCCTGACATGCGGTAGCCATACCGGAGATTGGTATCAAGATTGTGGAGCAGGATATGCCAGATGTGCCCGGTCCGGTTGATTTTCGGGTCGAGCAGGATCTCGGCGCAGGGATCTTCCGTGCCGGTTTTGAACAGAACAAGGGTAACGGTTTCAGCATGCCGGGAGAACACGGCAAAATTAACTCCTTCCGGCTTCAGAAAAGAGCCCATGGGCAGCGGATAACCGGCGCTTGTAGTAAATTTTTCTTTTTTCATGGCGTATTTCTCCTTGCGTGGAGAGAAAATAGTAATTAAAATTAGTATTAATTACTATTATAAATAAGGCAGTTTTTTTATTATATCCTTTTCCTGGAAAGGAAGGAAATAAAACCGAGGAGGTGTGGTATGGGATTAGCGGAAAAATTGGGTCTGGGCAATCAACCTGTGTCGATTGATTGGGATCTGACCCCCTCGGATACCTTTGCCATGTTTGAAAGTTGGGGCGGCAAGAATCAGGAGCGGATACGCAACAACTCGGAACTCCACTATTATTTTTATATTGATAACTGGAGTTCCCCTGCCAGGTTGTGTCTGATGGAGCGCGGTGTGAAGCACGCCAAGATTCTTGCCCATATCGATTGCCCGCAGGATATGCTGAAGAAATGCGTGGCTCGGCAGGGCAAGGACATGCGCGACCAGAGCTATGCCATCGACGACGGCATCAAGCAATGGCTGCTGGAAAAAATCATCGAGAGCGAGGATTCTTCCCGGATAGAGCTGGTGGACAACACTGTACCGCAGGAAGAGATGGAAACCGGCTTGCCGAAGAAGGGCGATCCTTTGCCCGCCCAGGAAAAATTCAGTCTGCGCGCTACCGGTGCCGTGCTCACGGAGCAGGAAGCAACAGAACTGGCCGCGCAGCATAATTTTTACGACAGCCAGAATAATCCCAAGGGCAGATTCATTAACGCTCTGGTGGACAACGGCGATGACCTGATCGTTACCGATCAGGCCACCGGGATCATGTGGGAGCGGGGCGGTTGTGATCTCACCACTATCCGCAATGCCCAAAAATATGTGGAACAGCTCAACCGTGAGCGGTTTGCCGGATTCAGCGACTGGCGGCTCCCCACCATGGAAGAGGCTTTCTCTCTTCTGGAACCGCAGATAAATGACAAAGGCGTTCATCTCCACCCGTGTTTTTCCAAGGAGCAGCCGTTTATCTTTCTGGCTGACCAGCGTAAACCCGGCGGCTACTGGTTTATGGATTTCAAGCAGGGCACACCGTTCTGGGCCTCGGGCTCGATTCCCGGCGGGTTTGGCAGGGTGTGCAGATCCGCTTAATACTAACGAAGCGCGATGATTTAAGAAAAGGGCTGCCCTGGGGTGGCCCTTTCTTTTGTGGGCATTGGGCGTCAGGGTAACAAATTCTTGCAATTTATCCTGAGCGGTTATAAAGAACCTACGAGGTTGAAATGTGCATCACGTTTTCCTGCCTGTTATGGTGAAGCGGGAATTTTTTACCGAAACAATGCCGAGAGGAACCGCCATGCCTGAGTTCAACAATGTAACCATCGTGAAAAAAGCCAATGTCTACTTCGACGGCAAGGTCACCAGCCGGACAGTGGTGTTTGGTGACGGCTCCCAGAAAACATTGGGTATCATGCTGCCCGGAGAGTACGAATTCAACACGGCGGACAAGGAAATCATGGAGATCCTGGCCGGAGACCTGGAAGTCATGTTGCCGGGGGCGTCCGGCTGGAAAACGGTAAAGGGCGGCGAAGCCTTTGAGGTTCCTGCCCACTCCAAGTTCGGGTTGAAGATCAGAACTCTTACCGACTACTGTTGTTCATTCATTAAATAAAGCGGGCTGGCAGTTCCTTTTTTTTAGGGATTGGAACTGTGAGCCATGGGCGGTAAATGATGCGACCAGCGCGTTGTATGCCACAGGGTGAGGCGTGACACTTCACCAGCAGTCCAGGGCAGCTACCGGTATTTCTCCCCTGGGACGTATCCGTCCTTTTGTCGGGAAATATTCTTCCCGTCTTGTTGGCGGGTTTCTCGCCTTGCTGGCTGTCGATCTTCTGCAACTGGGCATCCCCCGTCTGGTGAAAAGGACGGTGGATCTCCTGGCCCACGGCACGGCCAGCCAGATTGCCTTGATCCAAAGCGCCCTGTTTATTTTTCTGCTTGCCCTCGGTATCGCCGGTTGTCGTTTTGTCTGGCGGTATCTGATCCTCGGCTTTTCCCGTCTGGTGGAGCGCGACCTGCGCGATGATTTCTTCCACCGGTTGCTCACCCTGGACCGACCTTTTTTTCAAAAAAAACCGGTTGGCGCGATCATGGCGTTGGCTACCAATGACCTGGCTGCGGTGCAACTTGCCGGGGGCATGGGGCTGGTCGCCTCCGTTGATGCCGCAATCATGGGCATCGCCGCCATCGCCTGCATGGCCTATATCAGTCCGCAGCTTACCCTGATCGCCGTTCTCCCCATGCCGTTGCTGGCGGTTTTGACCAGGGTGCTCTCCGCCCGGCTGCATCGCCGTTTTCTTAAGGTGCAGGAGCAGTTTTCCCGGCTCACCGAATTTGCCAGAAGCACCATCACCAGTATTCGCCTGCTCAAAGCCTATACCCAGGAGGCGCCGCAAGCCGAATCCTTCAGCCGTCTTGGCCGCCAGTATCAGAAGGACAATATCCGGCTGGCCAGGGTGCATGGCACGCTGTTCCCCATTTCCGGGTTGGTCGGCAACACCAGCCTGATGCTGGTCATTTTTTTCGGCGGACGTCTGGTGATTGGCGGGGCGATCACGGTGGGCGATTTTGTCGCCTTTATCTCCTACCTCTATATGCTGACCTGGCCCATGATGGCGGTGGGTTGGGTGACCAATCTTTTTCAGCGCGGGGTTACTTCCCTTGGGCGACTTGGCGAGGTCATGGATGCCAGACCCACCCTGAAAGACCCGATTCAGCCCGTTCCTTTTCCCGCAGGGCAAACCGAGATCAGCCTGCGCAATCTCCATTTTCAATATGAGGGGCAGGAGCAGCCGGCTCTGGCCGAAGTCAATTGCCTTATTCGGGGTGGGGAGATTGTCGGTCTGGTCGGCAGGAGCGGCTCTGGAAAAAGTACGCTCTGCCATCTTCTTGCCCGGCAATATCCCGTGGAGGATGGGGCCATTTTTCTTAATGGCGTTGATATCAATCGATTGCCTCTGGTTGCGGTGCGCGAGCGGATTGCCTATGTGCCCCAGGATGTGCTGCTTTTTTCCGATACCGTGGCGGCGAATATCGCCTTTGGCAATCCGGCGGCCAGCCAGGAGCAG
>VMSS01000006.1 GCA_013791995.1 Desulfurivibrio sp.
CTCTTTTTTCAGGGCCTGCAACTGCTCGCGCAGGTAATACTCGCGCTGGGTACGGCTCATCTCCTCCTTGGCCTCGGACTGAATCTTGGCCTGCATGGTGGAGACTTCCAGCTCTTTCTGCAGATAGTCGGCCACTTTTTTCAAGCGCAGGGCCGGATCAAAGGTTTCCAGTACCGCCTGGGATTCGGAAACCTTGAGCTGCAGATTGGAAACCACCAGATCGGCGAGGCGTCCCGGTTCCTCCACATTGTTCAGGATAACCATGAGATCGGAAGACATGATTCCCTTGAGCGAGAGGATCTTTTCCGTCTGCTCGCGGACATTGCGCATGAGCGCCTCCATCTCGACGGAGACTTCCTCCACCTCTTCATCCTGGATCAACTCGATCCGGGCGATATGATGGGGCTCTTCCTGGACAAAGGATTCGACCCGCGCTTTGCGCAGGGCCTGGACCAGAACCTTGAGTCGGCCATCCGGCAATTTCAGAGTGCGCATGATCATGCAGACCATACCCACTTCATACATATCCTCGGACTGGGGCTCATCCAGAGAAGCATCTTTCTGGGTAACGAGCATGAGGAGCTTGTCTTTACTCATGGCATCGTTGACCGCGCCAACCGACGCAGGCCGCCCGACAAAGAGGGGGATAATCATATAATTGAAGATAACCACATCACGTACCGCCATGAGCGGCAATTCACCCGGGATTTCCTGCCCTTCGGAATCATGAAAATCATTCAACTCTGAGGTCATGGAATCATTTATATCCACAACATGCCTCCAGGTTATATTTTATCGGCACACCACCCCTGCCGGGAAAAAGATCGCCGAAAAGAACAAAGGTTTAAGTGTGTTGAAATCGTAACAAACCGCGATTACAACGGCTGCAGCTTTGCAACCATTTGATTTCGTGCCACGGTTCTGAAATTTTTTCTTTTTTTGGCAAGACCATCAAGTTTGGGAACATAAGCACACCTCCCCGTGAAGTCAAGACGATATCCTCCGGACAAGCTCAGCCCGGAAATATGCTTGAAGAAATCGGTGTTTTGCACCATAGTACCCCTGCTACCGGCAAGATGTTTCACACAGAGAAATAATACCTTTGAAGCAATCATGCCATGACGGCCAACAAAAAACAACCGGCAACCGATCCTGATGAACCTTACAAACGCTTCTTTTTTTGATCTGAGCCGCTATGCCCATGCCTCTCTTTTCGTGGCAGAGGAATACCCCTGGCAAGCGCTGGCCCGGCTGAGGACCTATATGGCGGAGTATCCCTGGCCGCAAATACCCTGGCCGCAGAACCCCGGACCGCTTCCTGCCACCTTGATTCTTCACGATTCGATACTGACCGAAGCCACCGGACTCACCATCGAATTTGGCGACGCCACCAAGGGCAGACTCAGGGTGTTACGAGACGGCATACTTCTGGAAGGGGCCAGCGTTCTCATGGCCGGGGCCGTGTTGGCTGGAGGGCCGTTCAGTTTCGGCAAGGGAGTACTGGTTGAATCCGGGGCTTTTATCAAAGGGCCGACAATCATCGGGGATCACAGCGAGGTCCGACAGGGCGCATACCTGCGCGAACATTGTCTGGTGGGAGCCCGCTGCGTGGTCGGCCATGTCACCGAGGTCAAACATGCAATTTTCCTCGACGATGCCAAGGCCGGGCATTTCGCCTACTTGGGCGACAGCATTTTGGGCAACGAAGTGAACCTGGGGGCGGGGACCAAACTGGCCAATCTACGCTTCACCGGCGGGGACGTCCTGGTGAAAACCCCGGAGGGCTCTATCAGTTCGGGGCTGCGCAAATTCGGGGCCATCTTTGGAGACAGAGCCCAAACCGGCTGCAATGCGGTGACCAATCCAGGCACGGTGCTCGGTAAAAAATCCATTGTCCTGCCCAACACCACAGCGCCTTCCGGCTGGCACACCAACAATTCGTTGATCCGGTAAGCAACCACAAGAAACGGCATCTGAATTGTTATCTGGCTGGACGCATATCGATGTAAGCCCTCAGGCCTTTGCCGCGCATCTGCCGCAACCTGTCATCGCTTACAACGTAGAGATGATGACTGCGTTGGACGTATTACCCCGCAGCCGTAACACCGATCAAGTACCCGTTAAACCGCTCCGCCCATTTCAAAATAATGGGCAAGACCGATGATGAATTCCAGGCAGATACCCACCACCAGAAAGAATCGGGCCGATCTGTCCAGGGGCAGCCGTTCCTTGACCAACCGCTGAAGGACGGCGACAATCAGCAGTGTCGCCCCCAGATTGATCGGCGCCACGGACAATATATGGATTAAGGTTTCCACCATTGAATGCAAGGCCCGCCCGGGAAAATAACGGACACTTGCCAACAGATAGACGACAATCAGGATAGCTAGGGAAATCTGCTCCCGTATTTTGTACATACGCAGCCTGTTTTTAAAATTTTTTTCAGATAACCGCCTGCTCTGCCTGGAGAGAATTCCCGGCCATTGTAACAGGAATTACAAATGACACAATCGCTCATCGCCCTTTTTTCTCCGGAAACAAGCCCGCAGCCCGCCGTTTTGCAACCATTCCGGCTCCTGTGCGACGCACTTTTTTTCTATGCCCTGCCGGGCCAAGACACTCCCCAAGCCGGCAACGACGACCAGCAGGAATTGTGGTCGGGATATACACCTGTGAGGCTTTCCGCCGAAGACCAGTCCCGTTTTCTGTCCCTTGCCCATGAACTGAAAGGCAATGAGGCAGAATTTCATGGCGGACTCCTTGCCTCTCTTTCCGCCGGCCATGGCGACCGGGACGAGGCCTCGGTCGGGTCGCTGATTTCCAGCCTGCGCTCCGGCACAAAAAGCGTCCAGCCAAAAGAAACAACAGATGAAGGACTGTGGCAAGCCATGCTCATCCTGAAGCTGGCGGAGATGTTTCAGGAAGAAGAACGGGAAATCACCCAGGGATTCATGGCCGTCTCGGGTAAAGAAGCAGAGCTGTTTGCCGCCATCCGGGGAGAAGAAGAGACAGAGGATGGGGAGGGAGACGAGGAGGAAGAACAGACCCTGCGGGAGCTTGCCGCAACCACGGCGCCAAGCGGCCCGACGCTCAACATGACCAGGCTGGCCCGAGCCTGGGGCCACTTCTTCCTCCGGGATGCCCGAGCAGCCGAATTCCCTCTGCTGGTCACAACCCAGGAAGAACTCCAGGGCTTACTTGCCGATACCTGCGAGGCTCTCACCGGCCGCCTCCCCAGGCAGCTGGTCAGCCTCGCCCTGCCGACCCAGCCAGAGAGTAGTGAACATGCAGCCCTGATTGAAAAATTTAAAACTGCCACCGAAGCTGCCGGAGGACAGTTCAACCGGCTGCTGCTGGAGGTTGCCGCAAGCGGAACACTCTCCACCGAACAACTGACCGAACTGCAAGGGGCTGGAAACGATCTGAGCCGGGGTGCTCTTCCTTTTCTGAAAAACAGCCCGAACGAAAAGGTCATGCGTTTTTACGCCTACGAAGGAGTCTCGCTCATGGACCTTTTTGCCAGAATATGCAACAACCGGGCTCCGGTGGCAGCCTCTGGCCAGGCAACCACCGGACTTCTCGCGGTTCTGAGCTGATTGCCTCTATCGGTAGGGGTTGATGGTCAGCACCGGGCAGGGCGCGGTCTTGACAATCTTTTCCGCCACACTGCCAAACAGGATCTTGTCCAGGCCCTTGTAGCCGTGGGTCCCCATGACAATCAGGTCTGCTTTCTCCTTCCCGGCAAACCGATTGATCTCCTCGACCACGTCCCCGTTCAAAATTGCGGTGGTGTGCGGAACCGAACCGTTGAGGGTTTCCGCCACGAAACTCTTCATTTTTTCCAGGGCGCTCTTGACCATCTCTTCCTCAAGCTGAATGATGGGCATGTGGGGCACGAAAAATCCGGAGTAATCGTCAAAGCTCTGCACCACAAAAACGATGGCCAGTTCCGCCTTGAATCTGGCGGCAAAATCCACGGCCGTGCGGAGAATCTTCTGCGAATTCTCCGAAAAATCCACGGGAACCATAATCTTTTTAATTTCGTTCATTTCCCCTCCTTATGGTATAGATAACAGGCTTTATCCACGGTCGCGAATACGACTGAACGTGGTTGCATTATTCTCTCTTCATGATCAGGCTAGCAGAATGCTTTTCCCCTTGTCAACAGGAGAGACACCCCTTTAAATCCTTACCCAGAGCAGAGTTCGATGCCCATGTCCCTGTCCGAGGCCATAACCGACATTTTTGCCCATGATGGCATCCTGGCCCAGAAACTGCCTGGCTACGAATCGCGTCCCAGCCAGCTGCAAATGGCCGAAGCAATCGGTGCCACTTTGGAGCCGGAAGAAGACGACCGATTGGGCCGGCCGGGGATGCTGGCGGTCGAGGCGGGCACCGGCACCGGCAAGACCCTGGCCTATCTGGTTCCGGCCATCCTGAGCGGCCAGAAAGTAGTGGTTTCCACGAATACCCTGAACCTGCAGGATCAAATCCTCACCAAGGAAATTCCCTTCATCAAAAAACACCTTGCTCCGAGGCTCAACGTCCTCTGCATCAAGGGGAGACAAAATTACCTCTGCATCTACCGATGGCACCAATTCCTGGCCTCACCCCAGCGAAACCTCTTTGCCGACGACCGCGACACCCAACGGGTTTCAGACTGGCTTGAAGAAACCGAGACCGGCGACCGAAGCGAACTTTCCTGGCTGGCGGACAATGCCCCGCTCTGGCAGGCAATCACCGCCTCAACCAGCCAATGCCTGGGCACCAACTGCCCGGACGCCTCCCCCTGCTTTATCACCCGGTTGCGCAAAAAGGCAGGGCAGGCCCAACTACTGGTGGTAAACCATCACCTTTTCTTTTCCGACCTTGCCCTGCGCCGTTTCGGACATGCAGAGGTCCTGCCCCGCTACGAATCGGTGATCTTCGATGAGGCCCACCATCTGGAAGGCGTGGCAACCCGGTATTTCGGCACCTCTTTCAGCCATTATCAGGTGGTGGACCTGGTCAAGGATCTGGAAACCGCAGCCCAGGCAGATTTGGTGGGCCGCGCCAAAGAAGGCGTTATCCAGACCGCCAGGGCGCTGGCCAAGCAGGTCGATCTCTTTGCCGAGCTGTTTCCCAAGGAACGGGGCCGTTTTTCCCTGCTGCAATTCATCGACCGTTTCCCGAACTGGGAAGAAGAACGGCAGCATTTAGCCGACCAGATCAAGAGTCTCTCCCTTCAGCTGGCCAAAGCGGCCATGACCGGGGAAAGCTGGCTGGGCATGCAGCGGAGGGCGGAAGAGATGCTGAACGCCTTCACCACTATAACCGAAGCGCGGGATATCTCCTCGGTCTACTGGTACGAACGGCGGGAGAAGACCGTGACTCTTTCCGCCTCGCCCATCGACATAGCCGAGGAGTTGCAGGATTTTCTCTACGAACAGACCAGGAATGTGATTTTCACCTCAGCCACCCTCACCACGGACAACACCTTCGCCTATTTTTTCAGCCGTCTCGGTTTGCCCGGAGACACCCGGACCATGACTCTGGCCACCCCCTTTGATTACGCGAAGCGCACCCTGCTGTTCGTGCCGGGCAAAGGTTTTCCCGAACCAACCTCCCGGGAGTTTCCAGCCGCAACCCAACAATTGATGCAGGAACTGATCATGGCCGCCAATGGGAGGACCCTGGTGTTGTTCACCAGCATCAGCGCCATGCGCGGTGCCCACGAGATTCTCCTCAGGCAACTTCCCTTTCCGGTGCTGGTGCAGGGGGAGGCGCCCAAGGCCAGGCTGCTTGAACAATTTCAGAAAGAGACCCATTCCGTCCTCCTGGCTGTGGCGAGCTTCTGGGAAGGGGTGGATGTGGTGGGCGAATCGCTCAGCTGTGTGATCATCGACAAACTTCCGTTTGAAGTACCCTCAGACCCTGTTATTATGGCCCGCATGGAACGGATCAAAAACGATGGCGGCAACCCCTTCTTCGATTTCCAGATTCCCCGCGCCATCCTGACCCTGCGCCAGGGCGTGGGTCGGCTGATGCGCAGCTCCTCGGACCGGGGGGTCTTGGCTATTTGCGATGTGCGCCTCTTTACCAAGCAGTATGGCAAGCTCTTCCTCAAAAGCCTGCCGCCCAGCCCGATCTGCCGTGAGCTTGCGCCGGTAAGGGATTTTTTTTCGGAGGAAACGTAGCCGTCCGTCAGCACCGAATCTGCTTCGGAGTCTCGCGGGCTCGCTTACCTGTCATCGGCCTGCCCGTTTGCAATAGCACACTTCGCAGACTTCTGGAGTTTATGCCCCCTGGGGGGTGCTCATTTGCGGCACTGCTGAACAGCTACAATACCAAGGCTGCCAAAAATTTTGGTTTCCATAGAGAATGGTTACAGGAGGAACTGTCATGAACAACGGTGAGCTTCTTGCCGCCTTCAAAGAAAAGGCTGTGCAAATCGACGCGGTGATGGAGGCGGATCTGGCAGTAGTCGAAAGCCCGCTTCTGGCCGAAATCATCCGCCATGCCATCTTCCAGGGCGGCAAGCGCATCCGTCCCCTGCTCACTCTGCTGGCCGCGAGCCTGGTCGGAAATCCCCCTGCGGACACACCGCGGCTGGCCATTTCTTTTGAGTATCTTCACGCAGCCAGCCTGCTCCACGACGATGTCATCGATCATGCCACCCTGCGGCGGGGTGCTGAAACCGCCAACACCATCTGGGGGATGGAGCCGGTTATTCTGGCCGGTGATTATCTGCATGCCCATGCCATGGCCTTGGCCAGCGAAGTGGGCGGGTCCACGGCCATGGCCCTGATCGGCCGCGCCACCGCAGCGATGGTCGAGTCGGAATTTATGCAGATGCACAACGCCAGAGAGAGTCTCATCGCGGAAGAAAAATATTTCCAGGTTCTGATGGGTAAAACCGCAGCCCTCATTGCCGCAGCCTGCGAGGCGGGCATTGCCCACAATCAGGGATCCAACGAACAGCGGATCGCCCTGCGCACCTATGGGACCAATCTGGGACTGGCCTTCCAGATCGTGGATGACCTGCTGGATTATCTCGGCGACCCGGCAAAAACCGGCAAAGCAGTGGGCAACGATTTTCAGGAGGGCAAAATGACCCTGCCTCTGATCAAGACCCTGGAAAAGGCCGAAGCCAAAGATCGCGATGTACTGATTGGACTGCTCAAGGCAACGTCCCAGGAACGGAGCAGGCAAATTGCCACGGCCCATGCCATAATAGAAAAATATCAGGGATTTTCCCTTGCCAGGACGCAGGCTGAGTCGCTGCTTGCCGAAGCCATTGCCGGGCTGGCCATATTTGGCGAAGCAAAAGCAAAAGATTCCCTCATCGGATTGGCCCAGTATGTCTTGAGTCGGGACAAATAGGCATGCCAAAAATTTCCCCCAAAAAAACCACCCGAAAAGGAGCCAAGAAGAAAACGGCAAGGAGTTTTGGTCTCTTTGTCCTGTTTCTTTTTGTGGGTGTGACTCTGGTTGCCGGGTTCTATTTCATGGCGCTGTATCCGGGAAATCCAGAGGGGACATCGCTACCGATTTTGCGTGAGCAGGCCAAGAAGAACCCCCAGCACCAAGTATCCGAACCGCAACCTGTCCCTCTCTACGAAGAGCCCCCCCTTCCGCACCAGACGCCACCCATCGTAACCCGCGACAAATCTCCGGAAAAAAAATCTCTCCCCGGCAAACCCCTGGTTGCCATCGTCATTGACGATATGGGCAACCGGCAGAATACCGGCAGAGCTCTTATCGCCCTTGACCTACCCCTCTCCTTCTCCTTTCTGCCTTTCACCCCCTTTTCCGATGAACTGCAGAAGGCGGCCCATGCCCGGGGACGCGACATTCTCCTCCACCTGCCCCTTGAACCGATGGACTCCAAATGGAATCCCGGTCCCGGCACCCTGACTACGACCATGGGCCAGGAAACCATGCGAACCATTTTCCACGACAACCTGCAATCAGTCCCTACAGCCATGGGGATCAACAACCACATGGGATCCCGATTCACCGCCGACCCTCAAGCCATGCGGACCCTGTTACCCCTTATCCGGGCCCGCAACCTTTTTTTCCTGGACAGCGTGACCTCCTCACAAAGCGTTGCCTATGACCTTGCCCGTGAAATGAGCATAAAAACAGAACGCCGCACCGTCTTTCTCGACAACGACCAGAGCCCGGACAAGATTCAGGCCCAGCTTGATCTCCTGATCAAGCTCGCCGAAGAGCATGGCCAGGCCGTGGGCATCGGCCACCCCTATCCGGCCACGGTGGAGGTCCTGCGCCGATATCAGTCACAGTTGCAAGCCCGCACAAAAATGGTCGGAATCTCCCGCCTCGTTCACTGAAATAGCAGGGAATGGCGGATGACACCCCTTCATTTCCTGCTCGCCCTGCCTCGCATTCTCGATTACAGTCACTACAGTCATTATGGTGAGGCTGAGTCCTTTTATCTCTCCTTTCTTCGGAAACATACCATGCATCTCATCTCCCTCAATATCGGCATACCCAAGGCAGAAAACTTTCACGGCCACGAGGTGGTCACCGGCCTCTGCAAGCTTCCGGTTCACACCAGCCTGACCCTGACGAAAACCGGTTTTGCCGGCGACGGAGTGCAGGATAAAAAACATCATGGCGGAGAAGACAAGGCGGTCTGCGCATACAATGGTGACCACTATGCCCATTGGGAACGGGTGCTGAACGAAAAATTGCCGCCCGCCGCTTTTGGCGAAAATCTTACCGTTGCAGGCTTAAGCGAAGAGAAAGTCCACCTCGGTGATATCTTCCGGCTCGGCACCGCCGTGCTCCAGGTGAGCCAACCCCGACAACCCTGCAAGACTTTAGCCGCACGCTACGGCAGAAACGACTTCGTCAAGCTCGTTGTCGATGCGGGTTACACCGGCAACTATTGTCGGGTGCTCGACCCAGGCACAATTGCCCCGGACGATGTTCTTGAACTGGTGCGCCACGACACCCACAGGGTTACCATTGCTTTTGCCAACCGGATCTTACACCATGACCGGAAAAACCGGACAGGGATCGAAACTGTATTGTCGGTTCCGGCGCTTTCCTCTTCCTGGCGGAAATCTTTTCAGGAATTGCTTGAAAATTGCGCCGCCGTCTAGTCTGACCAAGTCCCGAGGCTCGCATGGAAACTTGCCTGCCCCGCTTTCCAAAGACAATGGAACCATAAAAAATGCCGCCCATCATCACCTTAACCACCGATTTCGGCCTGCAGGATGAATATGTTGGGGTCATCCATGGGATACTGGCCGCACAGGCTCCGCAGGCACAACGCATCGACCTTTGCCATACGATTCCCCCGCAGGACATTGCCCAGGCCGCCTTTCTTCTCCAGGCAGCCGCCCCTTATTTTCCCTTGGGCACCATCCATCTTGCCATTGTCGATCCGGGTGTGGGATCGAATCGAAAACTCCTGGCGATCCGGGCCATGGGCCAGATCTTTCTGGGGCCGGACAACGGCATCTTGACCCCTTTTCTGCATGACCGCCTTTTTGAAGACGCGATTGTTATTGATTGCCCCCATCTCTACCTTGCCCCGCTCAGCACCACCTTCCATGGCCGGGATATTCTAGCCCCTGTTGCGGCCGCGCTGGCCAATGGCACCGACCTCTCCAGCCTTGGCACACAAGCGCTTAAGGAAAATCTTACAAAACTTGCATCCCCCACCTTGCAAATTGATCGGATTCATGGCAACATAGCCGGGTTCGTGATCCACATCGACCATTTCGGCAACCTGACCACGAATATCCACCAGCGTGATATTGCCGGGCTGACAACTGATCCGGCTTCCATCCAGATCTTTCATAAGAAACAGCAAGTAACCGGCCTGGCAAATGCTTACGCCTCGCTGCCCGACGGGCAGGTTCTGGCGCTCATCGGCAGCCGCGGCTATCTTGAACTGGCAGTAACCAATGGGAATGCCGCTCGAATTCTTGGGGCGGTAGTGGATGACCCCGTGCGGGTGAAACGTGGGAAAATTTCGTAACCTTTTCTGTTTACAGACATGATGACTCCGCATAGAATCACGGCTTAACTTCAGGTAAGGAACCAACTCCATGCATGACAACCACATCGAGGATATAGCAAGACTCCTCAAAACCATGTCGCACCCCATCCGCCTGAAGATTCTCTGCCTGTTGCAGGACAAGGAAATGACCGTTGGCGATCTTCACAAAGAAGTACACACCACCAATGCCAATGTCTCCCAGCATCTCTCCATCCTTCGCAACCAGGGGATTATTGCCTACCGCAAGGATGCGAACTTCATTTTCAACCGAATTGCGGAAGGCCGCGTGACCGAATTGATTAAAACCATGCGGGAACTCTTCTGCCAGGTTTCCTGATTGCCGCCGGATTCAACCGGTGCTGAACAGTACAACATAGGAGGCTTCACCATGGTCATCACAGACTGGGTTCATGTTTTTGCAGGCGCCTTCATCCTGATCAGCCTGGCCCTGGGCACATGGGTACACCCCTATTGGTTCTTTTTCACCGCCTTTGTAGGGGCGAACCTTTTCCAGTACGGGTTCAGCAAGTTCTGTCCACTGGCCATGATCCTCAAAAAAATCGGTGTCCCTGAAACCCGCGAGGGGAAGGGCTGCTGCAACAAATAAGCCGATCAAACAAACATCGGGAGGGGAAGTATTCATCCTCCTGATGTTTTTCCCGCGTTGACCTTGGCAGTTCCCTTCGGTTCGTTTTTAGCTCTGCAAATTGTATTCGCCGAACACGCTGAAATCCCTCAATAATTCTTTTCGGTACACTGTGCGGCAGCACCTTTTCAACGCTGGAAATACCGCGTCAAAGTGAGTGCATATCGCGGATTGTGTCTCGCTTTTTCTTTTCAAGCAACCCCCCCAGGAATCACCTTTCCGCCATTTTTATCCCTGCGGAACCTCATTTTTCCGGGTTTGCACTGCTTTTTCAGGAGTAACAATGGATATCTCAATATTTACCGCGAAATACCTAAAAAAAACCAACCCTCTGATCTTCAAGCTCATCGCACGGGCTCACGATATCGAGGACCTGCGCGGGCAGCTTGTCGATTTCACCTTTACCGTGGAGCAGCAGCTCGTGGAAGAGGCAGCCCACGATGATGCCAGTTTGCTGGCCCGCATCCGCGATTGCGGTTTTTCCTTTCGAACCATACTCAAAAAAGGCTCTGAACAGGCTGCTGGCTTCAGTATCCTCCAGGCCCTCTGGGATATCGGCCACAACATCCCGCGACCGGAACTTTCTCCCGCCTTCTTTGCCGATCTCCTCTATATGCTGTTGGGCATGCAGGGGCTGGCCCCGCGCAGAGCTCTTGACGCCATCCATCTCGCGGCCGTGCAATCAAGCGGTAGAACGGCGGCAATCAAACGTTCCCGCCAGCTGGATAATCTCTGGAGCGAGGTGGACCGCCGCATGTCTGCATACCCTTCAGGTCTTGAAGAACAGGCGGTGTTACGGCGACAGGCACGGAAGGAGAAAATTCTTTCGGTGCTTGGCGGTACCCTGGAAAATTGGCACGACTGGCGCTGGCAGATCAAACACATTATCCGCGATCTTGCCACCCTGGAAAAGATGGTGAAGCTCAGCGCCTCCCAGCGTAATGCTTTGAAGGCAGCCAAGGAAAGCCGGCTGCCGTTCGGTATCACTCCACACTATCTTTCCTTAATGGATGATGAAATCGGCAAGCGGGACGCGGCCATTCGCGCTCAGGTTCTGCCTCCCATGAGCTACGTGAAGGAAATCGCCACAGTGGAGGATGTCTCTTGTCTTGATTTCATGGGCGAAGAAGACACCTCCCCGTTTGATCTTATCACCAGACGTTATCCGGCCATCTGCATCCTAAAACCCTACAACACCTGCCCCCAGATCTGTGTCTACTGTCAGCGCAACTGGGAAATCGACGATGTCATGGCCAGCGGCGCTTTTGCCGGCATGGAAAAAATCGATGGCGCCATCCAATGGATCCACGACCATCCGGCGATCCATGAGGTGCTTATCACCGGCGGCGACCCTCTGGCCATGGGCAATGAAGCTCTGGCGACCATCCTGGCCAAGGTGGCTGAAATCCCCACGGTGGAACGGATCCGCATCGGGAGCAGAACTTTTGTCACCATGCCCATGCGGATCACGGAAGGACTGGCCGCGCTGATCAGCCAATACCGCGAACCAGGACGCCGGGAAGTTGTGATGATGACCCATGTGCAGCACCCCTACGAGGTGACTCCAGATACGGTTGCCGCAGTCAACAAGTTTCGGATGCGCGGCATCCCTGTTTACAACCAGTTGGTCTACACCTACTATGCCTCCAAACGCTTCGAGGCCGCCTCATTGCGCCGAGTTCTGCGCCTGATCGGCATCGACCCTTATTACACCTTCAACACCAAGGGCAAGGACGAGACCCTGGCCTATCGCACTCCCATTGCCAGACTTCTTCAGGAACAGCAGGAAGAGGCGCGCTTGCTGCCGGGGTTGGCCAGAACCGACGAAGCGGTTTTCAACGTCCCCAGACAGGGGAAAAGTTACCTGCGGGCCCGGGAATACCGCAATTTCCTCTCCATTCTCCCGGACGGCGCACGGATGTATGAGTTTCACTC
>VMSS01000194.1 GCA_013791995.1 Desulfurivibrio sp.
ATTCATGACATAGTCACTGAAAGGGATTGCCGGGGCTTTGGAGTCAATGGTCAGCGGATTGCCGCCTGCCTCCTCAACCTGCGGGTTATACCGATAGAGCGGCCAATGCCCGCACTCCACCGCCTTTTTCTGCTGCTCAAGCCCCTTCGCCATGTTGATCCCGTGATTTATGCAGTGCGAGTATGCGATGATCAGCGACGGACCGTCATACGCTTCCGCCTCGTTGAACGCCTTGACCACCTGGGCCGGATTGGCGCCCATGGCCACTTTGGCTACAAAGACATTGCCGTAGGTGGCAAAGATCATGCCGATATCCTTTTTAGCCATGCGCTTGCCGCCGGCGGCGAACTGGGCCGTGGCTGCCCGGGGGGTGGACTTTGACATCTGGCCGCCGGTGTTGGAATAGACCTCGGTATCCATTACCAGAACGTTGACGTTTTCGCCCGAGGCCAGGACATGGTCCAGGCCGCCGTAACCGATATCATAGGCCCAGCCGTCACCACCGAAGATCCAAACCGATTTTTTAACCAGAAAGTCGGCCACATGCAGCAATTGCTGGGCCTTGGCAAAAGTGCTGCCTTCCAGTACTTTTTTCAATTTTGCCACTCGCTCGCGTTGGACCTCAATCTCAACCTGGCTGCTCTGGGGAGAGTTGAGCAACTCATCCACCATGGCCTGCGTGACAACCCCATCAATCACCCCATCCGCTAAGAGTTCAGCGGCTTGAGATGCCATTTTGTTGACGGTCTGGCGCATACCGAGGCCGAACTCGGCATTATCTTCAAACAAGGAGTTGGCCCACGTCGGCCCCCGGCCATCATCCCGCTTGCAATAGGGAGTGGTGGGCAGGTTACCGCCGTAAATGGAGGAGCAGCCGGTGGCATTGGCGATCATCATCCGGTCGCCGAAGAGCTGGGTGGCCAGTTTGATGTACGGCGTCTCGCCGCAGCCCACACAGGCGCCTGGATACTCAAACAAGGGGCGGAGCAGCTGGCTGCCCTTAATGGTGTTCGGCTTGACCTCATTATAGTCAAGCTCCGGCAGGGTGAGGAAAAAGGCGTAATTGCCTGATTCCCGCTGGCGGATATCTTCGTTATTAACAGCCATGGCCAAGGCCCGATCCTCGGTCTTTTTGCCGTCCGCATCCTTCTTGCGGGCCGGACAGACGGAGACACAATGACTACAACCGTTGCAATCCTCGGTGGACACAGAGATGACAAATTTCCGGCCATTGAACTCTTTGCCCACAGCCTCGGCGCTTTGCAGGGTGTCCGGCGCACCGGCCAGGGCATCCTTGGTGACGATTTTCATACGGATGGAGGCGTGGGGGCAGACCAATGAGCACTGACCACACTGAATACAGGTGTTCGCATCCCACAGGGGCACTTCCACAGCGATATTACGCTTCTCATACTGGGTAGTGGCGGTGGGCCAGGTGCCGTCACAGGGCATCTGGGAAACCTTGATGGTGTTCCCCTTGCCCTCGATCATCTTCGCCGTCACCTCTTTGACAAAGGCAGGCGCATTAGCCGGTACGGTTGGGGGCAGCTCGTGACCGGTGATTGCGCTTGGCATGGCAACGGCCACGATATTGTTCACCGCTGCGTCCACGGCGTCATAGTTCATCTTGACCACCTTCTCACCCTTGTTGCCGTAGGTCTTCTTGATCGCGGTCTTAATGGAGCTGATGGCCTCTTCCTTGGTGATGATGTCGGAAATCAGAAAAAAGGCCGTCTGCATGATCATATTGATACGAGCGCCAAGGCCGAGGGCCGCGGCAAGGCTCAGGGCGTCGATGATGTAAAATTTCAGTTTCTTGTCGATCATCTGCTTTTGGACCTTGGCCGGCATGTGACTCCAAACCTCGTCCTTGCTGAAGGAGGTGGTGAGCAGAAAGGTGCCGTTTTCCTCGATGTTGGCCAGCATGTCGTACTGATCAAGAAAGGTGAACTTATGGCAGGCGATGAAACTGGCCTTATTGATAAGATAGGGAGCCATGATCTTGTTCTTTCCGAAACGCAGATGGCTGGTGGTGATGGACCCTGATTTTTTGGAATCGTAGACAAAATAGCCCTGGGCGTTGTTGTCGGTCTCGGTGCCGATGATCTTGATGCTGTTTTTATTGGCGCCTACGGTGCCGTCGGCGCCCAGGCCATAAAACATGGCCCGGTGGACATCCTTGCCCTCGATATCATAGGACTTGTCGTAATCAAGGCTGGTAAAAGCCACATCATCATCAGGCCCCACGCAGAAATGGTTCTTGGGGTCTTTTGCGGCCATATTGTCAAACACTGCCTTGACCATGGCCGGAGTAAATTCGGCGGAACCCAGACCATAACGACCACCGAGAACGATTGGCGCCACTGTCAGCACCCCTGCGTCCTGAGCCTCGCCGAC
>VMSS01000173.1 GCA_013791995.1 Desulfurivibrio sp.
GATGTTTTTCACAAAGAGGTATTGCTTGTTTTCCTGCGCGCAGCGCTCATTGGCGCTTTTTACGGTTTCATGAATAATTTTTTTTGAGGTCCCCCAAGCACTGATACGGGAGACATCGGGACCCATCGCCTCGGGAGGGACCACATGCACCGAGCCGCAGCCGCTCGCAATGAAGGCCGTGACACTGAGCAGAATGCAGTATGGTATTTTGTTCATCCAGTCATTGATCCCGGGAGAAGTCTAAGTGATTATTGCTGGGGTACTGGAGAATAACACATCCGCGTGGCCGGAAAAAAGAAAAACCTGCCGGGATTCGATCTTCGTCGTCACAAGCTTCGTACCGTCACCCTGTCAGGTTCGGGCGGCGTATCCGTCACCACGGTAAACGCATGGATAACCACCGTACGGCCGTTCTCGGTTTCCACATACACCCGCCATTTTCCAGGCATCACACCCTGCTTATAAGTATACCCGCGAAAACCGCCGTTGCGGCCGCCAAAAAGCCCGAAACCCATGCGGGAAACCGTCACCCAGCCGCGCTTACCATCGTAATGCTCCCAACGATGGTACAAACGGGTGCTTAAACCGGCCGGGGCAAATACCGAGGAAACACAATACAGCCGTTCACCCGGTCCAAGATGCACCTCACCCGACAACTCCCGCCAGAATATCCACCAGGGTGACTTTTCAAGGGTGAGTCGATACGCATCATCCACGCGCTCAAAATTCACCCCCACCTGAATGCCACGTTTCACCAGCGGAACCGGTGGAATAATATCCAGAGGATAGGCCACGGCCAACATGGCGGCGATAATCCAAACCGGCGCTGCCCGCCCGGGGCACCCCGGTGTTTTCTTGCGCAGCCAGTGGGTGAGGCCGGCCCCGGCCAGGGTGCTGCCATAAAACCAGACCATGCTGATGCTGCCGACCATGTGCGGCAGCAAGAAGTTAAACAGCAGCATGGCGCACAGCCCGAACAGACTCCAGGTGAGGGTAAACCGATGGTATTTGTTGTCAATAAATTCATTGGCAACAAGCAATGCACCAAGCCCCAGCGACCAGAGCATGGCGGTCAGATGACTTGAACTTTGAAAGTAGAGGATGAACAACGCGCTGAACAGCCCGCCGAACAAAAACTGGAGCAGCAGATACGGCGCGCGTTCCCACCAGACAGAGCGAAATAAAGCATGCACCGCTGTGCTGTGTCGGCTAATCGTATTCCGGACGCCTCCTTCGGAGGCCACCACCGCAAGGGTATGGCGCCTATACCCCATCCACCACAAAATCCCGGCTGCGCCGACAAGATAGCCGGCCAAAATCCAGAGATCCGCAGGAGCTACCGAGCGACCGATGGTGAGCGCATCCCACAAAAAACCGCCAAAAAACGCAATGGCGGGAAAATAGGCGCGGAGAGTTACGAGTCTGTTATGCACGGAGGTGTCCCGCAGGAGGCGAAAAGGGGAAGGATGTCTTTATCGTTTCAACTGGAGGGTGGGCTTGTTGCCAAGCACCAGCTTGAGCCAATCATAGCCGAAGGTGAGCAGGGCCTCGTCATCGGTCTCAATGAGGCGTTTCCGTGACTTGTCCAGCCGGTAGACGTTGAGCATATTGTGTTCGGCCACGTACTGCCGGAACCGGTCGATGTTGTAGCAGACCATGAAGGCCAACTGTTGCTTGGGTCCGGCCGCGCCCTCGCCCTGCCAGGGGTTTGCGGCAAAGAGGGTGTCCATTTCAGCCCAAAGATCGTCCATGGCGTTGTAATACACCAGATTCTGGTCGCGGAGCCATTCCTTCACCGTCCATTCCTTTTTCTCCTGATGCCCAAGGCAATAGGAATGATCGGTCATAAAATAATAAGCCCGGGGCTGGCCCTTTTCAGGGTTGCGGTCAACAGCCCGCTCCAGCGGATAGGTGCGGCAGGCGGAGGGGCGGTCCTCATAGACGAGACAGCCCCGCTCGGGATCAAGAAAAGGGCAGCTATTTTCCTCATCATCCCGCATCCGCATGATAATGGAAGGGAAAAGCGGATTGGCACCCTTAACCACGCCTGCATAGGTGTTGAGAAACTCCTCCGAGGTGATCCCCAGCCTTTTTTTGAGACGAATGAGATCGTAGGGATAGAGAAAGAGGGTAAGCTTCCGGCAACAGCGGGTAAAACAGGGAACCTCGGAATGGCAGGCAAAGGGAAACAGGGAATCACCCAGCGGCTGCATGCCCTCGGGAAATTTTTTTAAGTCGGTCATGTTTTTTTCCTGGTGCAATATATCGACGGCGCAGTAACAATACGCCTTGCAACATGGTTTTCCATGTCGTGAAAGTGTCGCGCAAATTACCATCCTGCCGCCAAAAGGTCAACAGGATGCACAACCCTCGGCCCCAACAGGAAAACACATGCCTCTCCGCCCACAAACCTGTTCCCCGCGTGTCCTGCTTCCTGCCCTGGCCCTGCTGCTTCTGGTCTCGGCCTGCGCTCCGAGACTGCGGACCTCGGCCTGGGTTGTCCGTTTCGACATGGACAGCCCGTCGAAGGTGGCCTCCATCTGTAAGGAAGCAAAACAGGCTGGGTTTGATGAACTGCTGGTGCAGGTCCGGGGCCGTGCCGACGCCCTGTATCACAGCGACATCGCACCCCGTGCCGAGAATCTGGACCAGGCTCCGGCGGATTTCGACCCACTGGCCCAACTGCTCACCGATTGCCCCCCCCTGCCTCTCCATGCCTGGCTTAATGTCTTTTACCTGTGGGGCGGAGTCTCCCCGCCGGAAAACCGGACACACCCCGGACACCCGGATCAACCATGGATTCTCTCCGACAATAGCGGCCGACCGGTCTCCGGTTATTCCGAGCGGGAGAGACGTCTCGGCTGGATCGAAGGCAACTATGCCGACCCGTCCTCTGCAGAATACCGGGCGCTCTTTGTAACAGTGGTTCAGGAGTTACTGACCCGCTACCCGGTGGCTGGAATTCACCTTGACTTCATCCGCTACCCCGGTCCGGGCTATGGAAAAAGCGATGTCCTTGCCGAAAAATTCGAGCAACTCTGGGAGATTGACCCGCGATTTCTGCCGGAACGGCTCAATTCCGAGACCGTATCCGCCTGGCTTGAGGGAACGCAGTCCCCGGCGGACAGGATTCTTACCACGGCAGCGCTTTTCTGGAATGAATTCCGAGCAGGCCAGGTTACCCAACTGGTCAGGGAGGTACACCAAGCCATGAACCATCGAGGCACACCGAGGCCAACCCTCTCAGTCGCTGTTTTCCCGGAACCCTCTGCCGCCTACCTGGAAAATGGGCAGGAGTGGCAGGCCTGGGCAGCGGAAGGTCTGGTGGACGCCCTCTATCCCATGACCTATTTCGGAGATACCGACCGTGTAAGTGCCCAACTCCGGCAGATCGCCCAAAACACTTCCCGCACTCACACAATCGCGCTCTGGGCCGGGCTTGGCGCAGCCGACAAAGGTCCGGAACAGCTCGGCAAAGAAGCGAAGATAGCAGGAGAAAACAACTATGCAGGCGTGGCCCTCTTCAGCCTGGGCCATCTCCTGAAAAAGGCACCGGCCCCGAACTATGTCGAGGCAGTACGGTTTCCCATCAGGACTTTTATGGCCAAGGCCGAGCCACTTCAAATCGAGTCCATAACTGCAGCCTCACCAGCTCTTGTGTCCCCGAATCTGCAGGCACTGAAAAACATTGTCAACAAAGCCCTGACCGAAACAGCCCCAAAAAACAATCTGGAAGCCCGCCTTACCGAGCGACTGCGCGAATATGACCACGCCCGACAACATACCATCCCGCAAACCCTCAAAGAGCTGGAAAACTCTCCAGTCGTCCTGCCTGAAAGGGTGGAATTGAGCGGGATCTTCCGCTACATCAATCCCATGGACAGCCCCGCCCGGCGGCAGGAACAGGAGGCGATTTGCGAAAAAGCCCGCCAGCGCCTGCTGGCCGGAGAAAATTTGGCCACGGTGGCCAAGGAGATATCCCAGGACAGCAGCAAAACCATGGGAGGCCTGCTTGCTTCCCGCTTTCTTGATCCGCTGAATATCCAAGACCAGGAACTTGCCCGGCTTGCCCTTCGGGAAATCAGCCGGGTCATGCAGACGACCAACGGATTCTGGTGTTACCGGGTCGAAGGAAAGAGTCCCGGCGGACAGACAACTTTTGCCGAGACTCCCTGGGAGGCGAGGCGGATATTGTTCCGCCAGACGCTCACCAGGATAATGAAGGCAGACACCGACAGATGATGGAGATCAATTCATTACGATGTCCACCGCTCACCCTGCATCTGCCGAAGGGTTCATGTGACATCTCCGTCAATTATGAATAAAGACATATTCCCTCTGGTTGAAAATAATCTTCACCCTTCCACCATGATTCTCGCCGTATACCTCCCAACCCGGCCTCCCTTTAATCTCGCATTGCACACTGTTGGGCGAATGACTATTCCGCGGCCCATTAAACCATGCGAGACAATCCGTCTCCCCGTTCTCCCGTTGGGCAATGATCCTGGCCATGTCCCGGGCCAAATCAAAATCAAGATCCGTCCCGGTGATTGCAATCAAAATGTCTTTCATGATACTATCCCTCCGTTGAAGAATGTTTCCCTAACAACCAAGGGAACAGTGCAACACCCTTTACGTAACACAAACGCTGACCAGGGCACCCCATGAGACTGCGGACCATCATCTTCATTATCCTCCTTGCCCTTGGCATTCTGCCCATCCTCACTCTGGTCGGGGTCAATCTCAGATCCCATATCAACCAGCATGAAACAGTGGAGAAAAAACGAACCTCTGCCAAGGCGGAAAGCAGCTTCATTTCCCTCAATGCCCGGGTGAAATGCATCAGAAAAAGCCTTCTCCAGGTGGCCACCACCCCCATGACCGCAGGACTCACCCCTCTGTCCATGGGCCCTGCCGGGCGCCTGCAATTAATACAGCTGCTTATCGGCCAGATGAACAGCGATCCGGTAATCCTTGGAGTCCGCGTGCTTGACACCAAAGGCAACCAGTTGTTCCACCTCCGCCGGAACGGTGATCCCATGCCGTCCAGTGCAGGCCCACTGGCGCCGGTCACCCCCTCTCCGCTTGAAGTCGTTCCAGACACCCCGAATAACGATACAACCCAACATCCTTTGTTTCAGAAAGGATTAACGCTCAAGGAATCCGAGGTTGAAACTTTTTTTGCCTCGGATCAGGCTGATCCCGACACCGCCCAACTCAGCCTGGCAACCCCAATCCCCGGCATGGATGGGTCTGTGGCCGGCGTAGTCATCATGGACATTGCGACCGAGCTGTTCCTTGATGCCCATAAAAACTCCTGCTGGGCAACGGTTTCGGGTGAGATTGTCCATGCCCCGACTTCTTTCCCCGCACTGGACACACCACACCCCATCGCTTCCGGCGCCAACCTCCCCTCCCTCTTCCCGGGTATTGCCACCCGCATGACGGATGACCACCCTTTCGTCTGGGAGAACACCTCGGGTCACAGCCTCATCTGGCTCCCCCTCATCTTTAATGACAATCTTCCACCGACCCTGTGGATCGGCTCCCCCGTGGACCGCAGCGCCGCCAGGGAATGGAAACTTTCCCTGATCTACAACATTATCTGGATCGTGATCAGCATTGCCATCATCGTTTCGCTCATTGCCAATGCCATCGCCCAAAAGATCGACCGGATCAAAGATTCGATTCTCACCGGATTGGACTCCATCCTGAATAAAGGGCAAGAAAACGTGCAATTCAGTTGGACCGGCCCCCGGGAAGTGATCAATCTGGCCGAGGAGCTTACCACCCTTGCCCGCCACTATGCGTCAACCAGAACAAAACAGCAAGTGGCGGAAGCCGACCTGCGGCAAAGCGAGGATAAATTCAGAAACCTCACCGCCTCGGCCCAGGACGCCATCGCCATGATGGATCATCGGGGCAACATCTCCTACTGGAACGAAGCTGCCAAGGAGATTTTCGGATTCAGCGCAGGAGAAGCTCTGGGAAAACCGATCCACACCCTCATCTCGCCGCGTCTTGCGGAATCGAGCCATAAGGATTCCCCCCAGACAACACCGACGAGCGACGGGCCTATCCGCGAAACCATCGAACTCATCACCAGGCGCAAGGACGGCACGGAATTTCCCATCGAACTCTCGCTTTCAGAAGCTCGGGTCAAAGATCAATGGCATTCCATCTGGATTATCCGTGACATCACCGAACGCAAGCGGGCCGAGGACGAGGTCCGTCTCCAGCAGCAGCAGCTGGTCCAGGCAGACAAAATGATCTCGCTGGGCGTGCTCATCTCCGGCGTGGCCCATGAAATCAACAACCCGAACAGCATCGCCATGCTGAACAATTCCATGCTTTTCAAGGCATGGGAAAGCGCCAAGCCCATTCTCGACGAATACGCCATGGAAAACGGCGATTTCCTCATCGCCGGCCTTCTGTATAGCGAGATGAGCGAACAGATCCCCCGCCTGTTTCTGGAATTGGAAGAAAGCGCCCGTCGCATCAAAAATATTGTCCATGATCTCAAGGATTACGCCCGGCAGGACACGACCCGCCACATGGAACAGCTGGAAATCAATGAAATTATCCAGACGGCGGTGCGCCTCAACCACAACAAGATCAAGAATGCCACCAGCAATTTCAAGACCGATCTGACTTCGGATCTGCCGCCCATCCGGGGCAACAGGCAGCGGCTTGAGCAGGTGCTGATCAATCTGATCCAGAACAGTTGCGAGGCTCTTGCCACAAAGGATGACGCCATAACCATCGCCTCTCGCTATGATGCGAGCAACGATGAGGTTGAAATTTCCGTTCACGATCAGGGAACGGGCATTGCCGGGGATATCATCAATCGGATCACGGACCCGTTCTTCACCACCAAACGATCTTACGGCGGCACCGGCCTCGGCCTCTCTGTTTCCGCCGGAATCATCAAGGAACACCAGGGCAGGCTGCGGTTTGCCTCGGCCACGGAAACAGGGACCACCGCGACCATCTCTTTTCCCGTCTGGCGGGAAAAGACGGAAACCTCTCCCCTTGCAAACCCGGATGACAAAACGACTCAAGCCGGGTAGGGTAATCAGCGACATCCATGGCCCAGTGCCAGCCCGGAATTTCAGGAGGATTTTTCATGGATAATCAGCTTACCCCGTATCGACCCATTCTGCTGGTCGACGATGAAGAGGCCTGGCTGCATAGCTTCAGCCTGACCTTGCGTTCCAAGGGATTAACGAATATCCGCTGCTGCTCAGACAGCCGCAAGGTCATGGATATTTTGTCTGGCGAAGAAGTGGGGGTGATCGTCCTTGATCTCACCATGCCCCATCTTTCCGGGGAAGAACTCCTGCCCGCCATTGTCCAGGAATACCCGCTGATTCCGGTGCTTATCATCACCGGCCTGGATCTGGTAGATACCGCAGTACAATGCATGAAACTCGGGGCTTTTGATTATTATACAAAAGTCAGCGAAGAAACCCGCCTCATCGCCGGGGTTAAGCGGGCCGTTGACCTCAGTCTCCTGCGTCAGGAAAACGATCTGCTCAAGGAGCATTTCCTCAAAGACAAGCTTGATCATCCTGAAGCCTTCAGCCGGATCACCACGCACAATAAGGGCATGCGATCCATCTTCCAGTACATGGAATCCATTGCCAATACCAATGAACCGGTGCTGATCTCCGGAGAAACAGGGGTTGGTAAAGAGCTTATTGCCCAGACCCTGCATTCCTTAAGCAAGCGTCGTGGCGAATTTGTCCCGGTGAATGTGGCGGGACTGGACGACACCATGTTCGCCGACACCCTGTTCGGCCACAAGAAAGGGGCCTTCACCGGGGCTGATCAAACCAGGGCCGGGCTCATCGAACAGGCCGCTGGCGGCACCCTTTTCCTCGATGAAATCGGCGATCTCTCTCCACTTTCGCAGACCAAGCTTCTCCGCCTTCTTCAGGAGCGCGAATATCTGCCCCTGGGTTCTGACATCCCCAAACGCACCGACTGCAGGATGATCTTCGCCACCCACCAGAACCTTCAGGAAATGCAGGAAGGTACTACCTTCCGCAGGGATCTCTACTACCGGCTCCATGCCCACCGCATCCATATCCCTCCCCTTCGGGAGAGATTGGACGATCTGCCTCTGCTGGTCGATTATTTTTTCGACGAGGGTGCCACCCGGCTTAACAAGAAAAAGCCGACCTTTCCCAAGGAACTGATCTCCCTGCTCGGCACCTATGATTTCCCCGGCAATATCCGGGAACTCAAAAACATGGTTTTTGATGCGGTCAGCACCCACAAAAACCGCACCATGTCCATGGATTCCTTCAAGGATTACCTCCGACTCCGGCGGCCCAACCTGGAAGATGAAATCAAAAAACATCCGGAAACTCTGACCCCCTTCGCTGACCTCCCTCAGCTCCCGTCCATCAAAGAGGCGGGATATCTCCTGGTGCTTGAAGCCCTGAACCGGGCCAAAGGCAATCAGGCCATTGCCGCGGAAATGCTCGGGATCACTCGACAAGCCCTTAACTGGCGCCTCAAACAGGCGGACCGGGATGAATGATGACTGAATTGTCAGCGCTCAGCATTACACCCTCAGCCCCTCAACGCAAACATCCTTGCACCTGTTCACAATCACCCTTTCCCTCCCCAGAAAAAACATCTTTCAGTAATTCAACAAGATACACACATCCTACCACCACTGGCACCCATCTTGCTATTAACCTATACATCATCAATCCCTTTGGTTTTCAGCAAAATAACTTTACAATAACAGGCGTATGGCCACCCAACATATTCTCCTTGTCGAGAGCAAACCCAATCTGCAGCACAGCCTCAGCCTTATGCTCAAGCAGGAGGATTATCGGGTAAGTCTTGCCGATACCAAAGAAGAAGCACTGGCCGTGGCCAGGGTTTTAGCCAGCAATTCTGAGGGGGTTGACCTCATGATCGTTGACCTGGATTCGACAACACATGAAGCATGCCAAACCTTCATGCATGCCCTGTCCGCAAGCGGACTTAATATCCCCTATCTCATCCTGGCCGAAGAGATAGAGGATCAATCCATCGATGCTTTTAAAAACCACGGCTGCCTGGCTTGCATCACCAAGCCATTTGAACCGGCAGCCTTGTTCCGGAGCGTTCACGAGGCTCTGGATTGTTTATCACCACAAGATGGACATCAACGAGGGAGGAAACAAGTAAAAAGCAACACCGAAAGTGCCATGAACGGATAATCAATACTTTCCCAAGGAGAAAAACATGCAGAACAAACAGCTACGCAAATGGATTCCATTCCTGCTGCTTACCGGGCTCCTGGTAAGCGGTCCGAGCCTTTCCGGTTCGTCCGCAGCCTTTGCCGCGGACCCTGCCCCGAAGGCCGCCCAGAACGAAAACAGCTTTGCCGGAAAAGTAACCGGCAAATCCAACAAGGCCAAGACCATTTCCATTGAGGTAAAGGGCAAAAACGAATTCCTCAAATTCGACGACAAAACAACCGGTCTTGAGCATGCGGACGAGGGCGAAGCAGCGGTAATCCAGTTTGAAATGCGGGGCGCCGACAGATTCGCCACGGTCATCAAGCCCAAGCTTGCCAGCCTGCCTGAAGGCGTGAAAGAAATGAAATCCGATGAGCTTGCAAAACTCATCGCCATGGGCCCGGAAGAAGGTAAATACGTGCTGATCGACTCCAGGCCGGCACCGCGTTATCATGAAGCACACCTTCCCACCGCCATTTCCATCCCCGACAACGTGATGAATGAAACCGGCGCAGCCTATCTGCCCGGAGATGCCAAACTAAAAGACCTGCAGCTCATTTTTTACTGCGGAGGGTACACCTGAGGCATGAGTCCTCATTCCGCCGGTCTGGCGAAAAAAATGGGTTACACCAACGTACGCGTCATGCTTGAAGGCGTCCCCGGCTGGAAAAAAGCCGGCAAGGCTCTGACCGCTTCAGAAAAGTTTGTGCAAACAGGCAACAATGTCCTGGTTGATCTGCGCACCAAGGAAGAGTATGAGACTGGTCATATTCCGAGGGCACACAATATCCCCATGGCTTCTCTGGCATCAAAAGAAGACGGCTTCCCGATCAAAGCTCCTGTAGTTGTCTACGCCAACTCCTTTGCTGAAGCACAAAAAGGATATGAGACGATCAAGGATTGGGGCGTCAAGACTGTTTCCATCTGGCCGGGTGGTGACAAATCCTGGACAACCTCAGGCAAGAAACTGGCCAGTGGCCCGACTCCCGCTGCCATCAAATGGGTTCGCCAAATGGGCAAGGGCGAGGTCGGCCTGGCCGAGTTCAAGAAAGTTATGGAAGGCAGCGAAACTCAGGCCATTCTTGATGTCCGCACCAAGGATGAAGTCCAGAGCGGCGCACTCAAAAATTCCATTGCCATTCCTCTGGATGAAATCGAAAAGCGCTTCGGCGAATTGCCAAAAGGCAAGGAAATGCTGATCCATTGCTCCACCGGTGCGCGGGCGGATATGGCCAAAGCCGCCCTGGACAAGGTTGGCATCAAGAGCCGTGTTCTGATTGCTGATGTGGAATGCGAACAGGGCAAGTGTGAAATCAAGGATTAATTCCACAGCTCCTTAGGAAGCAGACGCTTTATCGCGCCTGTTTTGTTGTGCAAGGCCCTGCCGGGACCATCCCCGGCAGGGCCTTTTTTTAGGTTTTCCGGAAGTTTCGGCGAATGAAAGACAACATCCATAAAAGAATTTCTTTGCTTGCCCAAGCCCCCCAAGAAGTCTATAATTGTTTTTTTCGTATTCTTACGGCTGGTTGCGTTTGTTGCAGCTCTGCCTTCTCTGCAACATGACCCCAGGAGCCGGTCCGTGACCCTGTCCAGTACAAAGAAAAAACAGCTGCGCGATGCAGTTGGCAAATTCAGCACAGCCAATATTCTGGTGCTCGGCGACATCATTGTCGATCACTTCATCTGGGGTTCTGTTTCTCGGATTTCCCCGGAAGCGCCGGTACCCGTGGTGGATGTCACCCACGAGAACCTGCTGCTGGGAGGGGCCGCCAACGTCCTGAACAACATCTATTCCCAGAACAGCCAAGCTTCTCTCTGCGGGCTGATCGGCAATGATGCCATGGGCGATCACCTCTTGAGTCTGCTGGCGGAACTCGGTTCCCCTGCCGCCGGCATCGTCCGGACAACCAACCGCCCCACCACCCTCAAGACCCGAATCGTGGCCCAGCACCAGCAGGTGGTTCGCTTTGACCGGGAAAAGACCGGAGAACCGAGCCCGGAACGACTGGCGGAAATCTGCCGGTTCATCGACGACCACCTGGACACCTTTGACGCGATCATCGTCTCGGACTACAACAAGGGCATGATCAATATGCCTTTGATGGATCATCTGCGAAACCGAACCACGAAGCGGAACATCCCACTCATCATCGACCCGAAGCCCCAGCGACCGGAACGCTTTCGCGGCGCCACCATCATCACCCCCAACCTGCACGAAGCCGAACGCATGGCCGACATGGTCATTAAAACCGAGGAAGACCTGCAGGTTGCAGCCCATCTTCTCCAGGAAAAACTGGAAAGCGATGCCGTCCTCATTACCAGGGGCGAAGCGGGCATGGCCCTGTATGAAAAAGGTCACCCCCTTTTCACCATTCCAACCATGGCCAAAGAAGTATACGATGTCACAGGCGCAGGCGACACGGTCATCGCCACCCTGGCTCTGGGATTGGCCGTGGGCCTTTCCGCCGCCGATGCCGCAACCATCGCCAATTTCGCCGCTGGCATCGTAGTGGGCAAGGTGGGCACGGCAACAGCCTCCACCGCTGAACTTCTTGAGGCAATCGAATGAAAAGACCGTTGAGTATGACCGGCTACGGCCGGGGAGAATCCCAAACAGGAGCCAGAAGCTGGACCGTGGAAGTCCGCTCGGTAAATCATAAATTTCTCGATTTGAGCATCAAGATCCCCCGCAAGTACCTCGGCCTTGAAGACCGGATCAAAAAAGAGATCACCACCCACTACAGCCGGGGGCATGTGGATGTCTATATCAATCCCGGCGCGGAAACCGGCGACGGGATCCGACTTGCCGCCAATCTGGCGCTGGCCCGCGATTATCAGCGATGCCTTGAAACCATCCGTCAGGATCTTTCCCTGCCCGACAGCCCGACCCTGGCCATGATCCAGAACTACAAAGATATCATCGTTGCCCACGAGGAGGAGGAAGATCTCGAAGCGGTTTGGCCGCAAGTCTCCGCAGCTCTTGCCCAGGCCCTGACCATGGCCCAGTCCATGCGGGAAAACGAAGGCGCGGCTCTCAAGACCGAGTTAAGCCAACGATTGCAGGAATTCGCCAAGACCGTGGAAACCATTGCCCAGGATATCCCCTCCATTGTCCAGAGAAGGACGGAAAAGCTCAAAGAGCGATTGGCCAATCTCCTGCAAGGGATTGATCTGGACCCCATTCGGTTGGCTCAGGAAGTGGCGATCATGGCCGACAAGGGTGATGTCACCGAAGAAGTGGTTCGGCTCAGGAGTCACATCAGCCAATTTTCCGGCTTTCTTGAAGCAGCTGAACCCTCTGGCCGCAGGCTTGATTTCCTTCTTCAGGAATTCTTAAGGGAGATCAACACCCTGGCCTCAAAGATCAGCGACGCGCCCACCGCCCATCTCACTGTTGAGTTGAAAACCGAGGTGGAAAAACTTCGGGAACAGATCCAGAACATTGAGTAAGGAAAGGCTGAGTGAAAAGAAGTCCCCTCTCCCCCCGGAGTCTACGCTTACCTGCGGGAGAGGGCCAGGGTGAGGGGGGGGGGTAGATGCTTGATCTGATGCCATTGGCAACTTCACCCACCCCTCAATTCCCTCCCGTCACAGGGAGGGGAGGCAAAAACCGGAAGACACACTGTTTGCTCAGTAAATGTTCCGAATAGTTACCAAGGAAAAAGCATGTCAGACCAGAGAATGATCAACGTGGGATTTGGCAACTCCGTACTTGCCAGCAGGGTGCTGGCGGTGGTGAACCCCAAATCCTCCCCCATGAAAAAACTGCGGGAAGAGGCAAAGGAGCAGAAACGGCTCATCGATGTAACCGAAGGCCGCCGAACCCGTTCCATCATCATTTTAGACAGCAACCATGTTGTCCTCTCCTCGGTGCAGCCGGAAACCATCACCCTGCGCTTCATGGCCTCCTACGACAGGCACGATGAAGAACTGCCGGAAAAGGCGTCCAAATGAACCGGGGCAATCTTTTTGTCATTTCTGCGCCCTCCGGGGCGGGCAAATCCACCATCCTCAAAAAATTGCTGACATCCCTGCCCAACCTTGCCTTTTCCGTGTCGCACACCACCCGCGCCCCACGCCCTGGCGAGAGTAACGGTCGGGAATACCACTTTGTCGATCGCGCTGCCTTTGAAGAAATGCGCACAAACCTGGCTTTTCTCGAATGGGCCGAGGTGCATGGCAATCTCTACGGCACCAGCCGAAAAGCCATTGAAGACCAGCAAGCAAAGGGGATTGACGTTTTTCTCGACATCGATGTCCAGGGCGCCCGGCAGTTGCGTGACAGCGAACACCCCAGCGCCGTCTTTCTCTTCATCGCCCCGCCCTCCCTGGCCGAGCTGGAAAAACGGTTGCGGGGCAGGGGTACCGACCCGGAGGAAACCGTGCAACTGCGCCTCAACAATGCCAGGCAGGAGATGGAGGATGCCGACCGCTACGACTACCTGGTGATCAATGACCGGTTGGATGAAGCAGTGGAGGTTCTACGCTCGGTGATTATCGCGGAACGCTGCAAGGCCCGACGCAACCCGGCCGGTCAGCCCCTCGACCTGACAACCCTGGGCTTTACCGCACAATAATCCGGATCATATTCCCTTGGAGATGCCATGAACAACCAGCCGGACAACGATGATATCCTCTGGGGCATCCATCCCATCCTTGAAATGTTGCGGCTTCAGCCCAAAAAAGTCCGGGAGGTTGTTATTCAACAGGGCAAGGGCGGAGCCAAGCTCCAGGAAATAATAACCCTGGCCCAGGAACAGGGAGTAAAGGTCCGTTTTCTCCCGAGCCAGCGGTTCCCCAGTTCGCCGGATAAAATCCATCAGGGGGTGCTGGCAAAAACTGCGCCCATCGCTACCTGCAGCCTGCACGAACTGCTGAAAAAAGCCGGGGAGGAAGAGCAGCCGCTCATCGTGGCGCTTGACTCCATTCAGGACCCGCACAATCTCGGAGCCATCATCCGCAGCGCCGCGGCAGCCGGGGCAACCGGTATCATTCTGCCCAAGGACCGCTCAGCCCCGCTCAACGCCACCGCAGCCAAGGCTGCGGCCGGTGCCATGGCCCACCTGCAACTCTGCCTGGTCACCAACCTCGTCACAACTCTGCAGGGCGTTAAGGAGAAAGGCTTCTGGGTTTACGGGGCGGCAGGCGAGGCCAAACGCACCGTGTATGAAACCAAATTTTCAGGTGCTGTCTGCCTGGTCATCGGCGGCGAAGACAAAGGGATGCGCCCGCTGGTCCGCGAGCAATGCGATGAACTGGTCTCCATCCCCATGGCAGGCAGTCTCAACTCCCTTAATGCTTCGGTGGCTGCAGGGGTCATCCTTTTTGAAGTCATTCGCCAAAGGCAGAGCAGTCGCTGAACCCAAACAGACCATGCCATGAAGTCACTTCTTCACAATCAACCATGAAGAGCATAGCATGAGCGATTTTTATAGCCGTTCATACCGTAGCATATTCATCCTGCTCTTCACGTTTCTGTCCATAACCACGATCACTTATGCTGCACCGCGCCCCCAATCCATTACGGTTGTGATGGACAACAATTATCCCCCATACGTTTTTCAAGACAACGCAGGTAAGCTGCAGGGCATCATCATCGATCAGTGGCACCTGTGGGAACAAAAAACCGGAATTTCAGCCAATATCCACGCCATGGATTGGGGTGAAGCTCTTGGCCGCATGCAAACCGGTGAATTTGATGTGATCGATACCGTCTTCAAGACGAAGGACCGCTCCGCCTGGCTCGATTTCTCTCCGCCTTTCGCCGAAATTGATGTCCCGATCTTTTTCCATGAAAACATCTCCGGCATCACCGATGCCTCTTCGCTGAAAGGGTTTGTCGTTGGGGTCAAAACCGGCGATGCCGCCGTTGATCTCCTCAAACGCCACGGCATTGACAACCTGCTGCTCTTCAACAGCTACGAAGCGGTTATCCAGGCGGCCGAAGAGCATAAAGTCAACGTGTTTGTGGTCGACAAGCCCCCTGCCCTGTATTTCCTTTACAAGTCCGGGATTCAGGAGCAATTCAAGCAATCCGCCCCTCTTAATGTTGGTGAATTTCACCGGGCTGTCCGAAAAAACAGCCCGTTATTGAATGTGGTAAATGAAGGTTTTGCCCGAATCTCTCAAAAAGAACTGCAACAGATCGACAACACCTGGCTCGGATCGCCATTGTTTGACGATGCCATTCTCCGCTATCTTTTCGTTGCCGGCGGAAGCATCTGCTTGTTAATCCTGAGTTTATTCGTCTGGAACCATATGCTCCGGCAGGCAGTCAACGCCAGAGCGGCGGAATTGAAAACAAGCGAAGAACGATTGCAGGCCATCTACAACTCCGTCAACGATGCCATCTTTGTCCATGACGGAGATACCGGAGCCATTCTTGACGTGAATCAGGCCATGCTTGATATGTTCGGCTATACAAAGGAAGAAGCGCTTCGGATGACACTTGCAGAGCTCAGCCTGGGGAGGTCGCCATATTCCCAAAAAGAAGCGGTGGAACATATTAAAAAGGCTGTTTCCGCCAAACCGCAGGTTTTTGAATGGCACTCAAAAGATAAGAACGGCAGGATCTTTCCGTGTGAGGTGGCGCTAAAAAGTTGTTCCATAGGGGATCATCCCATTGTAACCGCAGTAGTCCGTGACATCAGCGACCGCAAGCGGTTGGAAGCCCAGCTTCAACAATCCCAGAAAATGGAGGCCATTGGCACCCTGGCCGGCGGCATCGCCCATGACTTCAACAACATCCTGGCCCCCATCCTCGGTTACACCGAACTGGCGATGATCAGGGTTTCCCCGCACGACCCCTTGGCCGCCGACCTTCAGCAGGTTGTCAAAGCCGCCCTAAGGGCTAAAGATATGGTGACACAGATTCTCGCCTTCAGCCGCCAATCACCTCAGGATCGAATCCCTCTCCAGCCGCATCTGGTCGTGAAAGAAACGCTCAAACTGCTGCGGGCCTCCCTGCCTTCCACCATCGAGATCCGTGAAAATATTTCAGACGAATGCGGAACCATCCTGGCCGACCCGACCCAGATGCACCAAATCATCATGAACCTCTGCACCAACGCCTACCAGGCCATGCGAAAAACCGGCGGGGTGCTGGGGGTGAGCTTTATGAATGTCACCATAGGAGAAGAAGGCAAAAAAGCGACCGGCACCGAACTTACGCAGGGGGAGTATGTGCTGCTCGAGATCAGCGATACCGGCGGCGGCATGGACCATGCCACCCTTACCCGAATTTTCGAACCATACTTCACCACCAAAGCCACAGGAGAAGGGACAGGGCTCGGTCTTTCCGTGGTTCACGGTATTGTCAACAACCACCAGGGACTTATCACCGTGTCCAGCGAACCGGGACACGGAACGAATTTCCATGTGTATCTGCCCAGGGTCGCGACAACGACATTCTTGCCGGTCGGGGCGGTGAGCAGGGAAATAATCCCCACCGGCACGGAACGGGTGCTGGTGGTGGACGATGAAAAAGAGATCGCTGGCATGTTGCAGGTAATCCTGCACAATCTCGGTTACCGGGTCACTGTTTCCAGCGACAGCCAGGAGGCCCTGACTCTTTTCAAGAACGATCCAAACGCTTTTGATCTGATGATCACCGATATGACCATGCCCAACCTTACCGGCGCAGAGCTGACCCAAAAAGTGCTGGCCATCCGGCCTGATCTGCCCGTTATACTCTGCACCGGCTTCAGTGAACTGATCAACAAGGAGCAGGCCCTGGCCATGGGTATCCGGACCTACCTGTTGAAACCGGTTTCCGTGCGGGATCTTTCCCAGGCTGTACGTACCACCCTCATCCCGGTTGGAAAATCAGACTCATTTTCCGTCGAGCAACCGCATAGTTGAGCGAAAAACTTCTTGAAGAGCGCTCACCGGCAGGTCCGCCATGGACAGGACAACCATTCCCGAGGTGGCTGAGGTGATTGCCCAGGCCACTCCGACACAGTCAAAATCCGCAGGGAATTCCCCCCGTTGCACCCCTTCCTCAAGAACCTTCTGGATCACCTCCTGTTCACGACGGAACAGTGCCGTTACAATTTCCCTGGTCTCCCGATCATGCTGGTGGCGTTCCAGCGCGGAAAGGATCACCAGGCAGCCGCTCGGCGTTTCCTGATTGAACTGAAAATCAATAACACAGGCCAGCCAGTTTTTGATCGCTTCCCGGGATGAAGTTGCCGTTCCGATAACCCCTTCAAGCATTGCCTGTACCCTGCCCACATAGAGCGTCAAACACTTCTTGAACAGACTGCGCTTGTTGCCGAAGGCGTTGTAGATACTGGCCCGGTTCAGCCCGGTTCCCTTTTCCAGATCCTGCAGCGAGGTCGCAACATAGCCCTTTTCCCAGAAAAGACGCAACGCCGCATCCAGCGCCTGATTTTCGTCAAATTTTCTTGTACGGGCCACGGATTCCCTCCACCGATATTTTCTTTACCGTTCGATCAAGAAAAACAATTGACACTATTAAACAGAGGATTATAACCTACTTTATATTACATCGATTGGTACAGAAAAAACCAGGAGGTATTCCATGAAACGTTTCGCGATGTCTCTCGCAGCTCTGCTTCTAGTTCCCGCCTTCACCAGCCAGGCGGACGGTGCCACCCAAACCCGTTATGACGCAACAACCCAAACCTGCCGGGTTCTCAGTGATGGTCCGTTGGAATGGGACAGCCGCCCATGGGGCGAAGGGGGCAAGCTGTTCAAAGATGTCTGCAAAGGGTGCCA
>VMSS01000038.1 GCA_013791995.1 Desulfurivibrio sp.
AGCCAGTTGAGAGGGATCGATAGTCTTGGCGAGTTGCTCTTTCAGCGCCTGGTACTGATCTGCTGGAAGGTTGTTCTGCGCCAGGGTCTCAAGGATGGGGGACACCAGTTGCTGTTGCTCTTTGCTTAAGATTAGGGATTTTTCGGCAATCAGCCGCTCCATGGCCAGCAGATCCATATCCGGTTTCTTTGCCATAAGATCTTTGGCTATGCCGACGGTAAAATAGAGGAGCACGCCGATAACAGCTGTGAAGAAAAGCCCAGAGATCAGGGCGATAATTCCTATTTTTTTTATCAGGTTCGGGTCGCGTCTGGCCTTGTCTACAGTATTTAAAAAGAGACGGAAGATGAATGCTTTTTTTATGCTCATCGGAGTTTCCTGGTGAAGTTTTACGGTTAGTTTTTGGCCTTGCTCATCATCCGCCAGACCATTTTCTCGATTTCGATAATAAGGAAAACAGCGATACCGGCGGCAAAGGTGCGGACCCAGACGGCAAAGTCGACCGGAGCGCTCTGGAACAGCTTGTTCATGATCGGCAGGTAGGTATAGGCAAGTTGCAGCAGGAACATGGTGATGGTGCCGCCAAGAACCCATGGGTTTGAAAAAAAGCCGAGCTGAAAAATAGATTTCTCCAGAGAGCGGCAGTTGAACAGATAAAAAAGTTCAATGATGACAAAGGCATTGACCGCTGCCGTTCGAGCCCCGGCAAGCGTTGCGCCAGTCGACAATTCCCAGGTGAAGAGTCCGAAGGCGGCTCCCATGATCAGAAGACTTACCAGGCAGATCCGAAAGATGGCAAAAGTGTTCAGGATTGGTGAATTCGGCACCCTGGGTGGTCGCAGCATGATGCCCGGTTCTTTGGGTTCAAAGGCGAGTGCGAGTCCTAAGAATCCGACGGTGGTCATGTTGATCCAAAGAATCTGCACCGGCAGGATGGGCAGGGTCACATTGAGAAAGATGGCGGTCAGGATGACCAGGCCCTCGCCAAGGTTGGTGGGCAGGGTCCAGACGATGAATTTGGTAAGATTGTCAAACACGCCCCGGCCTTCTTCAACTGCAGCCTCGATTGAGCTGAAATTGTCGTCGGTGAGCACCATGTCTGCTGCTTCCTTGGCGACTTCCGTGCCGGTAATACCCATGGCGACGCCAATATCTGCCCGCTTCAGGGCCGGGGCATCATTTACTCCGTCGCCAGTCATCGCGACGACCTGACCTCTGGCTTGGAGGGCCTCTACCAGCCGGAGTTTCTGCTCTGGGGTTGCCCTGGCGAAGACGACAGTATTGGCGGCCCGATCAATCAACTCGTTGTCTGATAATTGGGCAAGTTCCGAGCCGGTGAGCACTGGCGCCTCTGATGTCGGACCCATATTGTACAACCCGACTTGTTTGGCAATGGCGGCGGCGGTCGCTGGGTGATCACCGGTGATCATCTTGACTTGAATGCCGGCGGCATGGCAGGTTTTGACGGCGGCAATAGCTTCCGGGCGAGGCGGGTCAATCATGGCTTGCAGGCCGAGAAATACGAGATTGTCGGTGACATCGGCATGGTGGAGAGCCACTGTTGTTGTCGGCAGCTCTTTTTTGGCAAAGGCCAGGACCCTGAGACCTTTGGCGGCCATGGCCTCCACTGTTTGATGGATTGCTGTTATGTCAAGAGGAGTTGGAGCGCCGTTGGCATCGCTTTGATTTGCGCAGCGGGCAAGGATTGACTCCACCGCCCCTTTCAGGAAAACCTGGCAAGGGTTGCCAAGGCCGCCATCATGCAGGGACGCCATGTATTGGTGTTCCGATTCGAAGGGTACTGTGTCCAGGCGGTGGGCAGCTGTCAGCGTGTCAGGGCCGAGGCCTCCTTTGCGGGCCGAGGTCAAGAGCGCTCCTTCTGTGGGATCGCCTTGCACCTGCCAGGCTCCGTTCTGTTCAATGAGCTGACTGTCGTTGCAGAGAAGACCGGCGCGCAGGCACTCCAGCAGCGCCGGAGAAGAGCCAGACATGTATTTTTGATCTTCACCGCTGACAATAGCGCCAATAAGAGGGTTGTAGCCGGCACCGCTTACTGTGTGCAATAGACCGCCTGCTAGGATTTCCTGGACGGTCATTTGATTTTCGGTAAGGGTGCCGGTTTTGTCGGTACAGATTACCGTGGTGCTGCCCAGGGTTTCCACTGCCGGGAGTTTGCGGATGATGGCCCGTTTTTTGGCCATACGCGAGACGCCGATAGCCAAGGTAATGGTGACTGCCGCTGGCAGGCCCTCAGGGATAGCTCCTACGGATAGGGCCACTGCCGCCATTAACATATCGACAAAGGTCTGGCCTTGCAGCATCCCGACTATGACGGTGGCCACGGCCAACCCCAGGATAATATAGAGCAGAAGGTTGCTGAACTGGTTGATCTTGCGGGTGAGTGGGGTCTCAAGTTCTTCGGCTGCGGCAATCAGTTGGGAGATCCGTCCTACCTCAGTGCTGTCACCGGTGGTGGTGACAATACCTGTGCCCTGGCCGTAGGTGACCAAGGTCGAGGCGTAAGCCATGTTTCTTCGGTCAGCCAGCACGGTCTCGGGGGCAAGTTGTTCAGAAGTCTTGCTGACTGGCACCGATTCGCCGGTGAGGGCTGATTCTGCGACCTGCAGGTCTCGGCTCTGAAAAAGGCGCATATCTGATGGAACCTTGTCGCCGCTCTGGAGG
>VMSS01000095.1 GCA_013791995.1 Desulfurivibrio sp.
CCATCGATGCCGGGGCCATTCAGATCACCATCCAGGTGGAAGGGGATGGCACACGCCTGATCCGGGTGATTGATGATGGCACGGGCATGGATCAGGATGATGTGCTCCTCTGCCTGGAACGCCATGCCACCAGCAAGATCGCAAGTCTTGCCGAGCTTGGCGCCATCCGTTCCCTTGGCTTTCGGGGCGAAGCCGTGCCCAGCATTGCCTCGGTGGCCCGTTTGCGAATTACCTCGCGACCTGCGGACCAAGCCTTGGGGACCCAGGTTGACCTCCGCTTCGGCAAGCTTCTCAAGGTGCATGAGATGGGGAGCAGCCCAGGAACTTCTTTTGAGGTTACCGATCTGTTCGGCAATGTTCCCGCCCGGAAAAAATTTTTGAAATCCACCAGGACGGAATTGGCCCACATCGAAGAAGTGGTGAAGAATTATGCGCTGTCCCGGCCGGAACTTGGGCTCAATTATGTGGTGGATGGCCGTGAGGTTTTACGACTCCCGGCAGGAATTGATACTTTCCGGAGCAGGGTGGAACGGATTCTTGGTAAAACCGGAGGATCTCTGGTGGAGGTGGACCGTCAGGCTCAGGGCGGAGTCGAGCCGGGAGTTTTCGGATATCTTCTCCCGCCAGACGCTCCTGCTTCCGCCAAGCTCAGAATATTTGTCAATGGAAGGGCGATCCATGATCGTCTGGTAACCCACGCGGTGAGCGAAGGGCTCCAAAATTTCCTCATGAAAGGGAGGGGGCCGGGCGGGGTAATTTTTTTGACCATGGGGCTGGAAAGCGTTGACGTGAACGTTCATCCCACCAAGCAGGAAGTCCGGTTTCACAAGCCTCCGGTGGTGCATCAGGCTGTGGTTGCTGCAGTTCAGGCCGCCATGGCAAGGTATCAGCAGTCCTTGAAGCAGGAGATATTCAAAGCGCCGCCTGTCGGCTCAGGTTCGCCGCAGGCTGGCGCGATTCACTCAGCCAAACGCTATGTGCCGACCCACGGTGGTCCGTCGCCTTCGGTGCAGGAGCCATTGCCGCTTTTTAAAACAGAACCTCTTTCTCGTCACGCTGCCTCCGAGGAAAAGTCCGATTCTCTCGCTGTACAGAGCGGATTGGGCAGCGAGGCGATGTGTGGGGGTAAGACAGAGCAACCCCAACCACCGCCTGTTTCCAAGATGGAGGGGATTCCCCGGCTTGGCGGTTTGCGCTATCTCGGGCAATTGCTTGACACCTATCTTTTATGCGCTACGGAAAACGGGTTGCTTGCCGTTGACCAGCATGCCGCCCACGAGCGGTTGCTGTTCGAAGCGCTGAAAAAGCAGTTCGCCTCCCAAAAAATAGTTCGTCAGACTCTGCTGTTTCCAAAGGTCATCGAGTGCAGCCTGGAGGAGATACAGATTTTGAAGCAGTACGCCGAAGAGATTGGTGCGCTCGGTGTTGAGGTCGAGGATTTCGGTGGCAACAGCCATGTGGTGAAAGCCGTGCCTGCAGTGCTTGGCCGTTCTCCGGTCGAGGAGGTGATGTCCGGAATATTCGCCCGGTTTGGTGAGGGAGGTTCAGGGAAAGGCGGGGTCCGCGCCGAGGAAGTGCTTTCCGATATGGCCTGTAAGGCAGCGATCAAGGCAGGGCAAAGTCTGACTCCTCAAGAAGCTGAAGCCCTGCTTGAGGAAATGCAACGGGCCGAGATTTTTTCCCACTGCCCCCACGGTCGTCCGGTGGCCAAGAGTTTTACTGCTCACGATATTAAAAAATGGTTTTATCGAGGTTGAGTCCGATTACAAAAAAACATCGCGCAGGCGATTTTAAAAATGTATTGTTTTGCAAGAGACAGGGGCTCTTCAGGCCCTCCGCACCTTTTGTGCTGCTGTAATTTTTTGATAAGGGAATGGACGTCATGACAACACCGGTAACTCAAACGAATTTTGAAAACCTCCAGCTCTTGCATCGCGGCAAGGTTCGGGATCTCTATCAGGTGGAAGACCATCTGCTGATGGTGGCCTCGGACCGGATTTCCGCCTTTGACGTGATCATGGACGACCCCATCCCCAACAAGGGCGCTATCCTGACCAAGCTTTCCCTTTTCTGGTTCGATCATCTCAAGGATATTGTGCCAAATCATCTGATTACCGCTAATGTTGCAGAGTATCCGGCTGTGTGCGCTCCGTACCGTGAGCAGCTCGCAGGCAGGAGCCTGCTGGTAAAAAAGGCCAAACCCCTGCCGGTGGAGTGTATTGTCCGCGGGTATCTCTCGGGGTCGTTCTGGCAGGCATACAAAAAAGATACAACTGTGTGCGGCTTTAAGTTGCCTCCCGGCATGCAGGAGTCGGACAAGTTTCCCGAGCCGCTCTTCACCCCGTCCACCAAGGCTGAACTTGGGTTGCACGATGAGAATATCTCTTTGGCCGAGATGGAGGACCTCCTGGGCAGGGAGCAGACGGCCAAAATCAAGGATATCTGTGTGCGCCTTTATGTGAAGGCGGCGGATTATGCCCGCAGCAGGGGAATCATCATTGCCGATACCAAGTTCGAACTGGGCATTTTTAACGGAGAGATCATTCTCATCGATGAGGTGCTGACCCCGGATTCATCCAGGTTCTGGCCGGAAGACCAATACCGGCCAGGCGCCGGGCAGCCGAGTTTTGACAAGCAGTTTCTCCGGGACTATCTGTCCACCCTCAATTGGGGAAAAACCCCACCGCCGCCGAGGCTGCCGCAGGAAATTATCGAGAAAACCGCCTCCCGTTACCGGGAAGCCCTGGTCAAAATAACCGGCGAAGATATTTAGGAGCCGTTACGAAATAGGCAGTATTGTTTCGTAACGGCTCTTTATGCCGCTAATTCGGCCAGACGAGCGGTTTAGTAGGTGGCCTCGGCTTAGGAGTCGTTACGAAATATCCGATTACCACTTACCACTAATCTTCAGTCAGTTTTTTTTCGTCATTCCGGCGGAGGCCGGAATGACGAAAAATTAGCTACCTTGCCTGGATTCCGGCCTCCGCCGGGATGACTTGTTCGCAAGTAAGGCATTGACACAAAGTACGCATGGTTAACTGGTTGGCGCATGGCACCCGTGTGCTGGCTGAAGTTCAATGGTAATCAGTACGAAATAAGTGGTATTGTTTCGTAACGGCTCTTTATGCCGGGTTATCAGTCTGGCGAAAGATTGTATATGGTGGAAACGGCTTAGAGAAACTGTTGGGCTGTACTATGTTTTGGAACCGACTGTAGTCTGAAAACCCTTACGCCGCGAGGTGTTGTGATGTCGAGGCCCGTTGTTGGGGTCCTGTTCAAAGGTGTTGCCCTTATACCGATGATTTTTGTTCTGTTGGGGCTTGCCGGATGCGGGTTTTCCGGGAGCAAGGCAGGCGATGACGTCAGGGGGTTTTTCACCCCGACGGATGTCAGCATCATCCGGCATCATATGCAGCAGTGTCGCCTTTCCTTGCGCGAATTCACCGTGCGTCTGTACGCTAAGAACCCCAAATACGAAAAAGATCCGGCCCAGCAGCGGCGGAAGATTGATTCCATTTTCGGGCCCCTGCCCACCGTGGAGCAGGTGTATGCCTTCAAGCCTTCCCATGAGATACTCACTGCGGCGTTTCAAGAGGAGGTTGCAGAGCCGGACCGGATATACCTCCTGAGCCTTGGGTTGTGGAAAAGCATCCGGGAGGCCTACAATGTTCGGGATGGGGATTTTTTTCTGAGTGGTCTGCAGGTTTCTCTGGAGCGGTTGCAGCGGCTCCATCATAATGTCAGTCAGGTGAACTGGCGGTTAAAAACGTACAAGGACAAAAACGGGAAGCTGCTATTTATCACCAACGAAGCCGGGGAAGACGGCTACATCAATATGGGATACGAGGTTATCATGACCCGGATCCTCACCCGCATTGAAGATGATATCGCCATGCGGGGAGGGCTGACGGAGCAATACATGTTCAGGATGTCCACCATGTTTGTCGGAATCCTTATCTGAGGCCGGCAACCTTTACAGTCCCGCCTCCTTCAGCTTTTCGACCAGTTCCTTTTGTTCATCCGACAAATCCCTTGGCACTGCCACCAGAATTTTCACCAGCAGATCTCCCCGTGCGCCTCCCCGGCTGTCCGGCAACCCGTGTTTGCGCAGGCGAAGTTTTGCCTGGGGCTGGCAGCCATGCGGAATCTTTACCTTGAGCTGTTTGCCCTCCAGTGTTGGCACTTCCACTTCTGCGCCTAATACGGCGGAACTGTATGGTATTTGCAGGTCCATGGTGAGATGGGAATCTTCTCGGGTAAAGATCGGGTGGGATTCGACTTTGATCAGTAGATACAGGTCTCCCGGCGGGCCACCCATGGGTGAAGGGGAACCCTTGCCGGAAATCCGCAACTTCTTGCCGGTCTCGATTCCGGCGGGAATTTTTACAGACACTTTTTCCGCCGCAGAACCGCGGCCAAGGGAAATGGTTTTTTCGGCGCCGCTCAGCACTTCGCCAAGGGAGATCGGCAGCTCCAGGGAAAGATCATTGCCCTTCACCGGTTGCTGCTGGCGAAAATCCTGAAAACCATGGCTGGCACGACCGCTTGCACCTTGCTGGCGAAACAAGTCTTCGAAACCGCCCCCTCCTCCGGAACTCCGGAAGGTGGTGCGGCCGCCGCCGAAGTTGATGCCGAATTCCCGCAGGATGTCGCCCAGGTCGGCGTTGCGGAAAATATCTTCCTGTGAATAGCGCTGCTGGAAACCGGCCGAGCCAACGGTGTCGTATTGTTGCCGTTTTTCCTTGTCGGAGAGAACGGCGTACGCCTCGCTGATTTTTTTAAACTGCTCCTCCGCTTCCTTGTTTCCCTTGTTGCGATCCGGGTGATACTTGAGGGCAAGTTTGCGGTAGGCCTTTTTTATTTCCTCCGGGGAAGCGCTCTTTTCCACCCCGAGTAATTTGTAGTAATCCATGCCTTACCTGCCTGCTTGTGTTCGAGCCTGTCATTCTGCCCTGTGTCGTCTTGCCGGCGGAATGCGGAATCCAGTATTCAAGGGGGTCTGGACCCAGGCTTCCGCCGGGATGACGGTTTTGGATATATTGATTATTGCTGCAAATTAATTTTAGAACGGGACGTCATCGCCCATGACCGGCTCGGGAAAAGGCTGATCATTGTATTGCGGAGACTGTGAAGAGTCTCCGCTGCTGCCACGGGGTGAGAGCATTTTCATCTCCCTGGCCACGATTTCCGTGGTGTATTTGGTGTTCCCGTCTTTGTCATCCCA
>VMSS01000233.1 GCA_013791995.1 Desulfurivibrio sp.
ACCGATCATCCTCTGTACCGGTTACAGTGCCATTCTGACCGAGGAAAAAGCAATGGAGATCGGCATAAAAAGATACGCCTACAAACCGTTACAAGGTGATGAACTGGCCCGGCTGGTCAGGCAGGTGCTGGACGACGGAAAGGGGGATTGATTCTGATAATTTATTTGGAGAATTATCCAGCATTGTAAATGGATCCATGCGTACCAACATTAGTCTTGCCTTGAAATTTCCATTTTTCCTTGTGTGTATTTGTCGGCTATAAAAGCAAAGCCACCTGCCGCAGTTCAAACCAAACCTGACAAAAGTAGTTGCCAGAATGCCAGTCCGTATAACCTTTCCCGGTTTTTTGTCTGCATGGTGACGGGTTATTCGGCCAAGTCTTCCGCGGTTCGGCGTTTTAGTAAGAGGTAGGCGTCTTGATACGCTTTGGCCGCCGCCTCGGGGTTGCGGTTTTGTTCGTGCAGGGCGGCCATCGTCGCCATGATGGCGTGATTTTCCGGGTGTTTCTGGTTCAAGTCCATGACCAGCTTGAGAGCCGGCTTTAGCAATCCCTCTGCGCCCAGCAGTTTGGCCTGGCAGAGTTGGGCGCGTAACGACTGGGGCGCGAGATTCAGGCCCCGGGTCAAAAAAACCTTGGCCTGGGCGACGTTATGTTGCTCAAGATAGAGGCAGCCCAGTTCAATATTGGCTGTATCTGAATCTGGGTCGGACGCCAAGGCTTGCTGAAAAGAGCGAATGGCCAATTCAATCTGCTGCCGATTTTGTTGGAGCAGGCCGGACGCGATATATCTTTGGGCGGTTTTTTCCTTGGCGGAGCGTTCATGTTCGATGGGGTGGCGTTCTGTCTCGACCTGGGCTGTTGTTTTTTCACCCAACAGGATCTCCACCTCTCCCTTGAGGATTTCCGCTAGGGCATGGCTGTACCCCATGCTGAAGACCGCCCGGCCCTTCTGGTCCGCCAGTACAACCGACGGCATGACGTATAAGCCCATGGCGCCGGTGGCCACGCGCTCTTGGTCGAGATAGATCTGGCTCTCCGCGCCAACAGCTTGGGTGACGGTGCGGATTTTTTCCGGCGCATCTCCCTGCACATTGATGAATAATACAGGAATCCGGCGTTCTTTGAAGAAAGGCGCCAGATTTTCCAGCTCCCGCATGAGGGTGATGGTGCGCTGTTCTTTTTCCGCGATGTCAGCCCCCCAGAAAATCAGGATTGCCGGGTGACCGCGAAAGTTTTTTACGGCCACAGCCAACCCGGTATGCAAATTTTTGATGGTGATGGGCGGCAGTACATCGCCCGGCGCCAGATTGAGAAAGGGGAATGCCCGGCTCGATGTTGCGGGAAGCGAAAAGGCGAGGAACAACAGGCCAGCCAGTGAATATTTTGCGATCAAGTGGGTCATGGGGCAAACCGAGAGCAGGGATTACTCGGCAGCGGGCGGTAAGTGGCTCTGTTGCCAGCGACGCATGGTCAAGGAGCCTAAGGCCGCAGCAACGCCGAAGGAAAAAACACTGAGCACCAGCGGCACGCCGCGGGCTTCAAAGAGATCGTAGCCAAACACCTTGCCGGCGGCGATGATGAAGATGGCCAGGGCGACAGCCAGTAGGTCGCGGTTCCGGGTCCGCAGTCCCAGCATCATCAGCAACACGGCCCCGCTGGTCAGGAAAAAGGAGCGGAGTCCGGTAATGAGATTGGGGAAATCAGTAGTCTGGTCGGCCAGCACCAGGGCCGCGCCCAGTTGCAGCATGGCAAAGCCGTTCGCCGCCGCGACCAGCAGCAAAGCGATGGCGGAGCGATCGTGGCGGTCGATGGTGGCAAAAAATCCGGAGCTGCACGCCAGGGGATGGCGTCTGCTCTGTTGATAGTGGAAAGCCGCCATCGTCATGAGCGCGGTGGCCACCGCCAGGCTGAGTGGCAGATTGGTTGCGGTGATGGAAAAGCCGCCGGTGGCAAATCCGGTGATTCCGGCAGCAATCTGCAGCAGATAGGAAGCAAGGCGAATGCCGCCGATTTCACAGTGACCGGAAAATCTGACCAGGAAGAGCCCCCCCAGGGACCAAAGCGGTAAGGCCAGCAGCAGATTGGTGACCAGATCCGGGGTGGCAGCCAGCAGCAACGCGGCGCCGGCAAAGGTGAAGATACAGGCAGCTTTGCTGCTCTCCCGGCTGTGATGGGCGGCCAGCGCAGCAGCCAGAAAGAGCAGTGCGGTCCAGCCCAGGCCTGCCAAGCCAATCCCGGCCCTTATCCCCATCCAGGGGATAAGGATCGCTTTGGCAGCCAGGTAAAAGAGGAGGGTGCTGACGGTGGGCAGGATGGAGTCCAGGGCGGTCAAGCGGCCGAGCACAAAGGTGCGGTGCGCGGTGGTGCCGAGATAAAGCAAAGCGAAGAGCAGAAGGAAAGGAAGGAACCAGGCAATATTCAGGGGGGCAATCATGTCCGGGGGATCAGTCAACCCCTTGCTGAGCTTGGCCACCCAGTGCAGCCAGAAAAAACCGGTGAGCAGAAAGATGGCCCAGCGGTTTATTTCATTACCATGGCGCGGCAAGGAGGCGAGAACATAGGCAGCGATATTGGCGAGCAACAGGAAAATCCCCAGAGTGATGAAGCCTGGATTGGGAAAATCAATGGTGTAGGCGCTGAGACTCGCGCCGATGATGCCGATAACGCTGAACAAGGGTACGCCATGACGCACTGCCAGCAGGCACAAAAGCAACATGGTTGCAAGTAAAAGAGCATACGCCAGCCCGGTCGGGATCGCAGCAAACCGTGCGTGGGTTTCGATAATTACCAGAAACATGAGAATGGCGCCACAGACCGGCAGCACCGGGCCAAGTCGATGGCGACGCACCTGTAGCCAGGCCCCGGACCCAATGAGCAGGGCCGCATAGGCAAGGCCGATAAAGGTGCCGGCTCCAACGGCAAGCACTTTGCTGTCCGTCAGGGTGCGCAGCAGCAGGGCGATGACCAGGGCAAAGGATATGGCCGCGATCCTCGGCAGCAGTGACGCCTGGCCCAGCCAGAGCCAGAATTCTTCGGTGGGGTTCGTGGTTTCGGGAGCTATGTTGGCGGGTGCCATTGTCGGCGGAGGGTGATGTGATGCCGCTGGTTGTGCAGTGCTCTGCCGCAGCTGGTCTTCCAGCCGTCGCACCTGGGACTTCAATTGGTCCATTTCGGTGGCAAGGCGGCTTAGTTCGTCGCGTATCGTCATGTCGCCCGCAGTAGGGGGGAGCATGGGCAGTTCCTGCTCTTAATAATTAAAAAAACATGGATATCTTGTTTATGACGATACCACGGTGTGGTATTCGTTGAAACGAAATTTTTTTGCTACAAGCCAAGGAGAGGTTGATGGAAAAACATGTGCTTCGCCCGCTCTGGATGGTGTTGGGGGTGTTGGCCTGGTGCTGCTGCTCGCCCTTTTCGGGGTCTTTATGATGCGTTGGAATGTGGTAATCGGAGGTCAGGCCTTTTCCCTCCCTTTTGCCGGGTATCTGCACTACCATCTGCCCATTATCCCTTCCCGTGATGGGCATGCCATTTTTGCTTTTCTGGGCCAGTAATCGGATTGTGCCTTCCATCAGGTACCGCTGACAACGAGACCCGTCCTGTTTGACAAAATTTACCGGTACGGGTAGTCATATCACAACATTCCGTTATTCCGGCAAAAGCCGGAATCCATCGGGTTTGAATAGTTGCAGAAGGACTGGACACCGGTTTTCACCGGTGTGACGACGTATTGCCAGATTATCGTTAACAACGCCGGATGACGGTGAACATGCCCCCTTTTGATTTCAAAGAATTTCTCCCGACTGTTTCCTTGAAGCCCGGCGTCTATCTGATGAAGAGCCGGGCAGGCGAGGTGCTCTATGTGGGCAAGGCCAGGGAACTGCGTAAGCGGCTTTCTTCCTACGCCCGCATCGATCAGGGCCAGCACGGCAAAACCGCGATGCTGCTCTCCCAGGTGCGCGGGATCGAGATCATTGTTACCAATACGGAAAAAGATGCCCTTATCCTTGAATCCTCACTGATTAAGCAGTACCGACCCAAATACAATGTTATCCTCCGCGACGACAAGAGTTATCCGCTGCTCAAGGTGACGGTGCAGGAGGAGTGGCCCCGGCTGGTGATGACCCGGCGGCGGATTAAGGACGGTGCTCGTTATTTCGGGCCGTTTTCCTCTCCTTCGGCCATGTGGGAAACCATCCGCTATCTTAACTCGCTGTTTCCTCTGCGACGTTGCAAGGAGCATAACCTAAAGCCCAAAATCCGGCCCTGCCTGAATCACCAGATGGGCCGTTGTCTTGCCCCCTGTGCGGACAAGGTCGGACGGGAGGAATACCAGGATCTGGTGGGCAATGTCCTGCTTGTGTTGGAAGGGAAGAACCAGCAACTGGTCAAGGAACTCTCCCGGAAGATGGAGCAGGCTGCGGTAGCCCTGCGTTTTGAGGAGGCGGCTCAACTGCGGGACCGGATCAACTCCCTGAACAAGACCCTGGAAAAACAACAGGTGGTGGCAGCTCATGCCAAGGATCAGGATGTGATGGGCTTTGCCCGGCAAGGGGATTCGGTGGCTGTGGCCCTGCTCTTTATCCGCAAGGGGATTATCAGCGGCCAGCAGGCTTTTTTTCTTTCCGATCCGGTGGGTACAGACGACGAGGTGCTGACTGAGGTTCTCTCCCGTTTTTACAGCGAGGAAGGGCAATATCTCCCCCAGGAGATTTTGTTGCCCTTTGCGGGAAGCGATGATCCGTTGCTGGCGGAATGGTTGAGCGAACTCAAGGGCGCCACCGTGGCCATAGTCTGCCCGCAGCGGGGTGACAGGGTGCGGTTGCTGGAGATGGCCGACACCAATGCTCAACAGGTTTTGGTTGCGAGAAAAACCAGGCAGGGTTCCTGGCAGGTTCTGGCCGAAGGTTTGAAAAAAGCTCTCGCTTTGGCAACGCTTCCGGAGCGCATCGAATGCCTGGATATCTCCAACCTTGGGGGCAAGCAGGCAGTAGGTTCTCTGGTTTGTTTTATAGGAGGAGAGATGGCCAAGGACCAATACCGGCATTATGGAATCCACACGGTGCATGGCCCGGACGATTATGCCATGATGGCAGAGGTGTTGGCCCGGCGTTTTGCCAGGGGGCTGATGGAAAACGCTCTGCCCGATCTTCTCCTGGTTGACGGCGGCAAGGGCCAACTCGGTGTGGCCATGCAGGCCATGGCGGAGTCAGGCATTCGCGGCCCCTGCGAGCTTGCGGGGATTGCCAAGGAGAAGGGTGATGAAGGAGAAAAACTGTATCGACCCGGTCGGAAAAATCCTATCATCCTGGCCAGGAATTCGCCGGCACTCCTTTATCTCATGCGGATCAGGGACGAGGCGCATCGGTACGGCATAACCCTTCACCGGAAATTGCGGCGAAAAGAAACCTTGGCCTCCACCCTTGAACAAATTCCCGGAGTGGGTAAGGTCCGTCGGGAGTTGTTGTTGCGTGAACTTGGCAGCATGCACAGGATTGCGCAGGCCACCGTGGCGGAACTTGCCGCAGTGGAGGGAATAGGCTCGGTGCTGGCCGAACAGATCTGGCGTCATTTGCATGATGAGGATGGCGCAGGGTCTTCAGGGCAGGGGAGATGAGCAGGCTGAAAGATACGTGCTGAGAAGCCCGGAGCGAATGATCAAGGATTATTGTTGCTTTTTGGACCTTGAAAAACTAAATTGCTATGTTCCGTAACGATCAGTTTTCAAGCGCATTACGGGGATAGTCTGATTGAATAAGCGATAAACCGGGATGGTGCGTGTGTGCGGGTGTTTTTCCGACATACATCTGCCATTCCTTCCTTGATTGCCTGGAGAAAATACTATGTGGGAATATACGGACAAGGTTCGGGATCATTTCATGAATCCCCGGAATGTGGGTGAGATAGAGAATGCGGACGGGATCGGCGAAGTTGGTTCTCTCGCTTGCGGCGATGCTCTGACGCTCTATTTTAAACTGGACGATACCGAACGGATTATCGAT
>VMSS01000057.1 GCA_013791995.1 Desulfurivibrio sp.
TCATCTCGGAGATTGCCGGGGCTGCAAGTCAGCAGGCCAGCGCCGTCACCCAGGTGACCAAGGCCATCCATGAGATCGACACCGTAACCCAGAGCAATGCGGCGGCTGCGGAAGAATCCGCCTCTGCCTCTGAAGAGCTGAGCGCCCAGGCGGAAATGATGAAAGGCTCCGTGGGTGAACTGCTGGTCATGGCGGGTGGCACGGAAGGACCGGTGAAGTCGCGGCCGGCAGTCAGGCAATTGAAACGTGCATCCTCTCCGGCGCTGTCCCGGAAGGCCCTGCCCTCTCCGGCGAAGAAGCAGGCTTATGCCAAAACAAAGGGATCAAAGCCCGAGGATATAATCCCCATGGGTGATGACTTCGAGGATTTTTAAAAAAAGTATGGGTTGTATCATTCTCAGCCAGCGTTTTGCAAAGACAGGTACATTTTATGTTGCCGCGCCACGGAATAGCATCTGTGGCGCGGGAAGAAAAAACTTGCAATATTTATTGATGTTTGCGCTATATGAAAGCATAATAAAGTACTGTGACCTGTCTTCTGTGGGCGGTGAGCGGTTTTCCCTGTGAGTATTTGTCTTTCTCGTTTTGCAAGGAGTGCATGTATGACAGCTGGTCATAAATCATTGCCCGATCTTCTGGATGAAATGGCCTTGAAGATTTTGATGATCGAGCCGGGCGATCTTTCCATTGTCGGAGAATTGCTTGACCTGATCGAGAAATTGTTGCCTGGGCAAGCCGCCCCGGATACGCCGGTGGTGATTCAACACATGGCCGCCGCTTTCAAGGGGGCTCTTGAAAAATTCATCATGGGAGAATTGGCCGACTCCGCGGAAAATTATGATCTTCTCGGCCAGTGTATTACCGAGATGCAGGAATCGGCTCGGAAAGAAGGTCATCCCGGCGAGAAAATTCTTGCGCAGTTCTGTCAAAACATGGGGAAAATCGGCTTTTCCTTGGTCCCATCCGCGCTTCTTGAGGGCGCAGGCTCAACCTTGCCCGAAAAGGAAAGCGGTTTCGTTCCTCCACAAACCGAATCGGTCCAGGCTCAAGCCCCTGCTGCGGGCGGAACAAGTCAGGACGCAATTCCTGACTTTCTGCAGGACACGGATCTGCTGGCAGGATTTATCGATGAGGCATTTGAACATCTTGAATCCATTGAGGTCAACGTGCTTGAGTTGGAACTGAGCCCGGATGATCAGGATATCATCAACAATATCTTTAGACCCTTTCATACGATTAAGGGTGTTTCCGGCTTTCTTAACCTGAAGACCATCAACAGACTTGCCCATGCCACGGAAAATCTGCTGGATGATGTGCGTAACGGCAAACGGGCTATGGATTCAGCGGTTATTGATATCGTCCTGACCGTTGGCGATGCGCTGAAATCCATGGTTGAAAACATCAAAGATGTTTTACAGAACGGGCCCGATCGTTACAAAGATACCGATATCAGTGGTTTTCTCGCGGATATTACTCAGTTGCAAGAAAGTGAGAGTGGAGCGTCGCCAGTCGAGCCTGTTTCTGCTCTGGAACCGGAACCGGACTTCCAGCCGGAAATTGCTGAAAGCGAAGAAGCGGAACCGCCGACAAGCGAAGAATTTGCGGCTGTTGCCCCGCCCAGTCCTGTTGTTGCCAGGGCTGCGCAGGCCGTTGTTTCCCCGAGAGCCGAAGCCCCGGCAAGTGCTGCACCCCGTCCTGCTGCCGATGCTGCCCCCAAAAAAATCGGTGCCTCCATCAAGGTTGATGTGGAAAAACTTGATGCCCTGGTGAATGCGGTGGGCGAACTGGTGATTATGCA
>VMSS01000118.1 GCA_013791995.1 Desulfurivibrio sp.
CTTGGGAGTTGCCATTGGCCTTTTTATCGGCATTACTCCAACCATCCCCCTGCACACCGCGCTCATCATCATTTTTGCCTGGCTCCTGCGGGGGAATATTCTTGCCGCCCTGATCGCCTCTGCGGCGATCAGCAACCCGTTTACCTGGCTGCCGCAATATTATTTCAGCTGGCGGCTTGGAAACCTGCTGCTTCCCGGACAACTCTCCTGGAACCGGATACAAGACCTGCTCTCCCTGTTTGCCTCTGACACAGGCTTTCAACAAAAACTTGCTCCCCTCGGTCAACTGGGCCTTGAAGCTGTAACCGTCATGCTTTTAGGCGGTGTTCTGCTGGCAATCCCGTTTACCTGCGCCGGATATATTATTTCTTTAAAATTCTTCAGCGCCCTCCGCCACAAAAGGCGGGAAAAACATATTCTGAACTGAGACCCCATGACCAAAGACCTTTCCATACGAAAAATCCTGACAGAACACCAGCTGGCTCCCAACAAAAAACTGGGGCAGAATTTCCTAGTTCACCGGCAGACAGCGGAACGCATTGTCGAACTTTCAGGTGTTACCCCGGACGATTCGGTACTGGAACTCGGGGTGGGTCTGGGCTCCCTCACCCTGCCACTGGCCGAGCGGGTCAAGCAGGTGATCGGGTTGGAGCTTGATGCGGGGATCATTGCCTACCACCTTGAGCGCCAGGATCTGCCCGCCAACGTCACCCTCATCCACCAGGATCTGCTTAAGGCCGATTTTGGCGCACTTGCGACGCAGACCAATGGCCCGTTGAAAATCCTTGCCAACCTCCCCTACTCCATCTCCAACCTGCTTCTTTTCAAACTCGTTGAAAACCACGAATCCCTGAACTGGGCCGTGCTCATGCTGCAAAAAGAGGTTGGGCAGCGACTCACCGCCCCGGTTGGAACAAAGGAATATGGGGTGCTCTCCGTCCTTCTCGCCGACTGCGCCACGGTGGAAACCATCATGCAGGTCGGACCCGGGCAATTTCATCCCCGTCCCAAGGTTGATTCCGTGGTGGTACGAATCACTTTTCGCCCTGTGCCGGAGAGGGTGGCACTGCTCCCGCCACACGACCGAAAGCTGCTCCGTCGCATTGTCAACGCCGCCTTTGGTCAACGGAGAAAAACCCTGCGCAACTCCCTGAGCGCCGGCATGATCAACGGCTTGTCACGAGAGCGGATATCCACGTTGCTGAGCGAATCAGGCATCAATCCGACAACGAGAGCGGAACGGTTAACCATTGAGGATTTCGTCCGTCTGACCAATGCTGTGGCCGTGTGCTCCCCGGACTGATCTGCCATGCGCGATTTTGTTTTTCACAACCCGACACAGATCATCTTCGGCCAGGGTGCCATTGGCCAAACAGGCGAACAGGTTGCTCCCGTCAGCACCAAGGCCTTGCTGGTTTCCGGCAGACAGAGCCTGAAAAAATTGGGGACTTACCAAACTGTCCACGATTCTTTGTACCAGGCCGGACTCGAGGTTATTGCACATGAGGGCGTACAACCAAACCCACTTGTAAGCCATGTCCACAAAGGCATTGCCCTTGCGCAAAAAAATGACGTCGGGGTTATTGTCGCCGTGGGTGGAGGCAGCGTCATTGACAGCGCCAAGGCCATTGCTGCGGGCGCTTTGGCAAGTCACGATGTTTGGGGGTTTTTCAAGGGAAAAAAAAGCATCAAAGATGCTTTGCCGGTTATCGCCGTGCCAACGGTGGCGGGCTCCGGCTCTGAAACCAACAACGGCATGGTGCTCACCAATGAGGCAACCAGTCAGAAGATCGGTATCGGGAACCGACATCTTTTCCCTCGCATAGCCATTCTGGACCCGACCGTCACCTTCAGCGTCCCGCCGTCTACAACCGCCTTCGGTGCAGTGGACGGATTCACCCATCTGCTCGAATTTTATCTGAACCGGGAAGAATCCTTTACCCCTGTGCAGGATAACTACAGCAGCGGCCTCATGCAAACGCTGATGGCTGCCTGCGAGGCAGCCTTGGTCAACCCGCTGGATTACCAGAGCCGCGCCGAACTCATGTGGGCAAGCAGTCTGGCCTTAAACGGCATCAGTGCCGCAGGGCTGGGACGGGTCGGATTTCCCTTTCATTTGATCGAACACTCCCTCAGCGGTCTGCACAATATCCCCCACGGCGCCGGCCTCGCAGCCATACTGCCTGGAGCCATGGCCTATGTCGCCGAAAAAAATCCGACCCGGATGGCCTTTTTTGCCGCACAGGTTTTCGGGGTGCGCAACACGAATCAACACCTCCTCGCCAAGGAAGGAATCCGGCTCTTCAGCGAATGGTTGGGAAAAATAGGCGCACCCACCTCGCTCACCGATCTGAACCTCTCAGGAAAAGATATACCGGATCTTGCTGCAAACACCCGTGCCCAGGCGAGGTTATGGCGACTCGGCACGTATTCTCCGGAAGTTATTGAGGCAATTCTTTGGGAGTGTCTATGATGATAAAATTTCCGGCAGGCCCGGTGTATTCGATCAGTTCCGCGGTCAAGGAACCGATGACAATCTTCGCCTGAATCTTTGTGGGGATTCTCCAGGCATCGTCTGTGAGCCAGACAAGAGGGTCACCTACTTTTTCATACAACCCCTTGAACTTCAGGTGCGGCTGCACCTTGATGGTATTTTTCTTTCCCAGCACACTTTCCTGCTCTTCCTTTCCCTCCATGGCAACGACGACCTCATGCCTCTTTTTATCGGCAAAGGTAGGAACAATCATCGGGGCTTCCCCGGTGAACGGCAGTGCTCGCATGAGGAAAAACGAGGAAAATTCGTTCTGCATCGGTCCTTCAACCTGATAGATGTCTGCAGGCTCATCATTTTTACGATACGACACGCGAAACTTCTCCTGATCATACAGGGTCAGCTTGCTGTTTACACGGCGCCCCTCATTCTGCTGCATTTCATGTCGACTCGGCAAGCGCATCCGTCCCTTCACAATGGTAAGAAAATGGTCCTCCACCGGGTAAAACACCTCAAGCAACCCTGCGCTTCTAGCCGTTACAGTAATGGAAAAAGTTTCGTCGCTGCCGGCTATTTTATTGACCTCCATGACGAGTTCCCCCGCCTTTATGCCAAGCCAACTGACTGAATAACGCAGGGTTTCCCCCCCACCATAGGCGGTTTGCAGCAACGCCTCTGACGGCTTGGTGCCCGGATGTACCATCTTTGTCGGACTGGGAGTCGAAGCACGCAGAACAAGAAAGCCATCAGCGTCAATACGTTCATCACCCCAGGCAAAGGAGGAACATAACGGACTCCATACCAGGAAAAAAACAAGCATGCCCGCCCGCAGCTTACTGAGAGTATTTGCCGTCATTACCCGCACCAGACCTCGCCTGAAAAAATTGCACACCCCTGACTACGGAGAATAATTTTCATCCTCATTTTTTTCTGTTTCAACCTAACTATTTTATGATACATAACTACAATCATTTCAAAACCGGAACAATGAACAACACGTCCCATACCTCGTCACAATAAAAACAAAGAGAAGATCATGTCCCTTGCCAATACAAAACAGTATGTACAATTTACTGCCGTCATGCACAGGGAATACGAACATGCTGTGAAAAAAATGCGAGAGGAACTGTCCAAAGGGCGGACATATGAGCAGGCCTGTGATGTCTTGATCGATATCAGCCAGGAGATCAAAACTTTTGTTATTGAAGATTTTCTCAAAATCATTATTGCTGAAGAACATTTCGGTGCAGGAATCGAAGTCTCCGACATCGCCCTGCTGCTTGATCTTCCGTTCGAAAAAGTCGAATTCGCCAAATTGACCCTGCTCAAAGACATGATGCAGGAAACAGAATCCCACCTGAAAAAACGTACAGACACATTCAACTGACTTCCCGCGCCAGTCAAGATAAAGGCCATGCTCTTAAAGGCAATCGCCTGCGCCCCAAAGGTTACAAACAAAAAAAGGGTGGACTTCAACAACGAAGCCCACCCTGATAATGGAAAGGATACAATCAGCAGATACTACCAGCGACTGGCGCGATGATGGGGGCCAGACCCCATACCCATGCCCATTCCCATTCCCATGCCGGGTCCACCACAAGAGCCAGGACCGAACCCACCCTGAGCCAATCCAGCTTCCTGAGCCTTTGTGTGCATCTGGTTGCGCAGATCAAACAACTCCTCGGAGAGCTTAGCCGCTTTTTTCTCATCGGGCTTTTCCCCGTTCATGACCGCGCTCAACTCCGTTTTTTTGGAAAACATTTTTTTGCGCAACTCTGTTGTCTCGGCAAAAAACTTCTCCCTGGCTTTCAGGGTCTCTTCAGTCATCTGTCCCTGTGCCTGTCCCGGGCCACCCATCATACCAACGCCGGGTCCCATCCCCGGGCCGGCGCTTCCTGGTTGCGCCTCGGCAAGCTGGTATCCGGCCAGACCAATCGTCGTTATTGCAGCAATGGCTATCAGTGTCTTTTTCATTTGTTGCCTCCTGAGCGTATGGTGTTGCATTACATGGATTGTGAATATTCACTGTGTGTCCTGTAACAATACAACAACCATGCCAACGACCGATAAAAACATCAACATGTTGAAATAACTACTTTTATTTCACAAGAGAAGCCAGGATCATTCGCACTGAGGAGAAAACAAATGTGGATTGGATATTTTTTATCCAAGCGCAGGTGGCTGATTGAGTCTTTTTTACCCGATCGAGATTATTTCCTGAACAAAGTGAAGAATGCAGGCTATGGCAATACCATTCACGAAACGAATACATGCGGGGAACAATAATTGCTTGTAGAACGTAAAAATGGTTTCATGCAAACAAGCATATCTCCATGCTGATAAAAATTCTCTCTCAGGACTTGAGGTCATGAAAAAGAAAACGAAAATAATTACCTCCCCTTTTGCCTATGCCTCCCCCTGGATACTGGCCACTGCCATAGGCATGCTCATTGCCATTGTTTTTTTCTTTGCGGTCAATAACCTGCAGCGGGAAAAACGGATCCTTACCGAAAGTCTTTACAACAAGGGACAAGCCATAATCCGTTTTATCGGCGCAGGCACCAGGGCTTCCATGATGATGATGGGCACTCCCAACCCCGAGCAATTCCAGCATTTGATCGAACAGGCTGCCGGCGAATCCAGCATCCTCTATATCGCGCTGGCCGATAACGATGGGAAGATCGTGGCACACAGCACCCGCGCCCTGGTGGGAAGTTCCCTCGATCACCCGCTGCTTACTGATGCGGAGCTTTCTCCCGTCGGCAAATACCATATTGTCAGCGACCAGAAAACGAACCGCAAGGTCTTTGAAATTGTTGCACCATTCAAGCCGTTCATGCGCGGGCGCGGCCCTTTTTTCAAGCGGCATCTGCAGGCAATGCAACAGGCTGAAAAAAAGGACAGCCCAACCTGGCAAAACGGTGCGAACCCTTCGGCCTGCCAACCTTTTCCAGGAAAAGAAACCTGGCTGCCCGGAGACAAGCTCTCTATTGTTGTCGGCCTGGACATGACAGAACAGGATAAAATTATCCAGCAGGACAGATATCACATGATATATATGTCCATCGCCATGCTGCTGGTTGCGATTGGCGGCTGGATAGCCTTGCTTACCGCGCAGAGCTACCGATCATCCCAAAAAACCATCATGAACATGCGGGCCTTTACCGACCTGCTTATTTCCCGTTTGCCCGTGGGCATTATCGCAACCAATGCAGAAGGACATATCCAGACCTTCAACAGCGCGGCTGCTAAATTTACAGGCAAAACCCCGGAACAAACCATCGGCCATCAGCAGGGTGCTGTCTTGCCTCAAATCCAGCAACTCATTCCCTCTGGAGAACATGAGCTTGAGGTCCTTGATACAGAAATACTGCTGCCCCCGGATTCTCCAACGCCCAATCATCTTCGCGTCAGTTCCGTACCGATTATCGATGGCCAAAGCAACGCCATCGGCAGAGTTATGCTCATGTACGATGTCACAGAGATCAAAAAACTCGAAGGCCAGGTCCGGCGACATGACCGCCTGGTTGCTCTTGGCAAAATGGCCGCCGGCGTCGCCCATGAAGTGAGAAACCCCTTGAGTTCCATCAAGGGGTTCGCCACGCTCCTTGGCTCCCGTTTTGCCGATGAAAGTGAGGAAGGGGAAGCAGCCAGACTGTTGATCAACGAAGTGGAACGGCTCAACCGCAGCATAACCGAATTGCTCACCTACGCTCGACCGCTCCCCCTTGCCATCGTCGAGGTCGAGATCGAACCGTTTATAGAGGCATCCCTCAAGCTTATCCTGAGCGATGCCAAAGCACTGGGAGTATCCGTTCACCATGAAATTGCAATGAAACGCACGCGGGTACGCCTTGACAAGGACCGGCTCAATCAGGTCCTTCTTAATCTGTATCTCAACAGCCTGCAGGCTATGGAGCTCGGCGGAGAATTACATGTGTCGGTACAGGATGGGCCCCGGCCGGATACCGTTGCAATAACTGTGCGGGACACGGGTTGCGGAATAGCGGAGAATATTCTGGAACGGGTTATGGACCCGTACTTCACCACCAAACCGGAAGGAACCGGTCTGGGACTGGCCATGGTCTACAAAATCATTGATGAACACGGCGGCACGATCCGAATCGTGAGTAAGGAAGGAGAAGGCACCACGGTGGGCATTACCCTGCCGGGATAACTTAGTCCTCTTTTTCGCGCCGAATTCGGGCTCCGGCTTCCGAGAGTTTGCCGACCAGGTTGTCATACCCGCGGTCCAGATGATATACCCGGGAAATATGTGTTTCCCCTTCGGCGGCAAGAGCCGCGATCACCAGAGAGGCACTGGCCCGCAAATCCGTAGCCATCACCGGCGCGCCGCTCAACCGGCCGGTGCCGGTGACAATGGCGCTGTGGCCATCCACCTTGATATCCGCCCCCATACGCCGTAATTCGGCCACATGCATGAAACGGTTCTCGAAGATGGTCTCGGTAATTACGCTCAGGCCGTCACTCAGGGTCATCAGCGCCATGATCTGAGCCTGTAAATCCGTTGGGAAGCCGGGATAGGGCATGGTTTTGATGTCCACACTCTTGAGAGGACCCTTGCGGGTGACATGGATGCGATCAGTCTCCTCTTCGATCGACACCCCTGCCGAGCGTAATTTTTCCAGCAGGGCAGGCAGATGCTGCGGGTTGCATTGCGTCACTGTTGCCTCGCCGCCAACTGCGCCGACAGCGATGAGATAGGTCCCTGCCTCAATCCGGTCGGGGATAACCACCTGTTCGGCACCGTGCAGTTTCTTCACCCCCTCAACCACCAGGGTGTCTGAATTCTTGCCCTTGATCCGCGCCCCCATAGCGTTAAGCAGATCAACAAGATTACCGATCTCAGGCTCACGGGCCGCATTTTTGATCACGGTGACGCCCTCGGCCAGGGTCGCGGCCATGAGGATGTTTTCCGTTCCGGTGACCGAAGGGATATCGAAACAAACAGTCCCCCCTTTCAGTCGCCCCAAGGCCTTGGCTTCGACATACCCCTGATTCAATTCGTACTGGGAGCCAAGTTTTTCCAGACCCTGGAGATGAAAATTAATAGGACGTGCGCCAATGGCGCAACCTCCGGGCAGCGAAACCCGGGCCGTACCCATTCGGGCCAGAAGAGGCCCCAAAACCAGCACCGAAGCCCGCATGGTCTTCACCAGCTCATAGGACGCCTCGCAACTGGTAATGGTGGAGGCATCAAGCACGAGCACCGTGCCTTCTTTCTTCCAGGTAACCCCAAAAGATTCCAGGAGAGTAAGAAAGGTTCGGACATCCCGAAGATCCGGCACATTCCGCAGGGTTATCGGATCACCACTCAACAGGCAGGCGGCCATCAGCGGCAGGGCCGCGTTTTTGGCGCCGCTCACCGGAATTTCACCATGCAGGGGATAACCACCTTCAATAACTATCTTGTCCATGAAGTTCTCACTTATAAAAAATCTCGGGGAAAATGCGGCCTGACAATTACAATTTGAAAACCGCCAACAACAGCGTAACGGCCAAACTGTGATTCAGCCCACTTCAACTGCATGGGTATTCTTTCCAACGGCTCAGCAGCGACGGGCCTGGAAAATACGCGGCAAACCTGCCAGATCAGAATGGACCTGCAACCTATCATATTCCGGAAAAGATGAAAAGATTTTCAGCACCGCCTCCTGCTGGTCCGCGCCTATCTCCATAAAAAACAAGCCGCCGGACACCATTACCGGGTGCACTTGCGCCGCCAGGGCGCGAATATCGGAAAGGCCGTCAACGCCCCCGCTCAAAGCACCATGCGGCTCGAAAGTGACTTCCGCCTGCAAAGTGCTCATCGCCGTTGCGTTTATGTACGGGGGATTGGAAACAACCAGGGCAAACCTTTTTTTCTGCTGTATGGCCGTCAACCAGGTGGCGTTTATCAAAAAAATTCTCGGCTGCACCTGATGTATCCTGATATTTTCCCTGGCAATCTCCAAGGCAGCCATGGAAATATCCACGCCAAACACCATCCGTCCTGCGAGTTCGCGGGCCAGCACCACGGTGATCGCCCCACTGCCGACGCCAAGGTCCAGAACCGGACCGGGAGGCAGGCCATCCTGACGCACCGAATCTACAACTTTTTCCAGAAGTTCCTCGGTTTCGGGTCGGGGAATGAGAACCTTCCGGGAGACCCTAAAAGGAAGCGACCAGAACTCCTGTTCGCCGGTAATGTAGGCCAATGGTTCCCGAAGGAGCCGCCGGGAAAGAAGTTTGTTGAAAAGGGAAAGGTGGTGCGGGGGGATTTCCTGCTGCAGGGCAAGAAAAAACTGGGTGCGGGAATAACTCAGGACATGCCCCAGCAGCAAGGCTGCTTCGACTTCCGGCTCTGCAACGCCGGCATCGGCAAGGCGTTGAACGCTCTCAAGATATACCTGTTTGAGAATCATGGGCGGATATTCCCCCCGGGGAAAAGCGGGAGACCGCGTCCTCGGGACACGCTTTATTGCATTATCTGCAAGGCTTCCGTCTGGTAATGAACAGTGAGGGGGTCGATGATATCATCGAGTTTTCCCATCAGGATATCAGCAAGCTGGTACAGAGTGAGGTTGATTCGATGATCGCTCACCCTGCCCTGGGGGAAATTATAGGTTCTGATCCGTTCGCTCCGATCACCGCTGCCCACCTGACTTTTTCGGTCTGCAGACATCTTCTCGTCCTGTTCGCGTTGCATCTTGTCGAGGAGCCTGGCACGGAGAACCTGCAAGGCCTTGGCTTTATTCTTGTGTTGGGATTTTTCATCCTGACAGGTCACCACCAAACCGGTGGGGAGATGGGTAACACGAACCGCCGAATCGGTGGTATTGACGCTCTGGCCACCTGAGCCGGTGGAACGGTAGACATCGAACCTCAGATCATTGGGACTGATATCGATCTCAACCTCTTCAGCCTCAGGCATAACCGCCACGGTAACCGCAGAGGTATGGATCCGCCCCTGGGTCTCTGTCTCGGGAACACGCTGCACCCGATGGGCACCGGATTCATATTTCAATTTACTGTAAACGTGATCGCCGCTGATCAGGGCGATGATTTCCTTGAACCCCCCGATCCCAGTGGGATTGCTGGTCATCACCTCAACCTTCCATCCCTGCTGCTCGGCATACCTGCTGTACATCCTGAACAGATCGCTGACGAACAACGCCGCCTCGTCCCCGCCTGTACCGGCTCTGATTTCAAGAAGGGTATTTTTATCATCGTTGGGATCCTTGGGGAGCAGGGCAACCCGAAGCGCCTTGATCAATTCATCCTGGCGGATTTCCAGCTCGGCAAGGTCAGCCCGGACAAGCTCGCGAAGCTCGCTGTCATCTTCATCCTGAAGCAGAAGACGATTCGCCGCGATTTCCTTATTCACTTTCTTGTAATTGTTGTACAGATCATCAAGTTTTGCCAGGTGGGCGTGCTCTTTGGCAACCCGACGAAATTCGGTTTGATCACTTGCCAATTGCGGCTCTGAAAGTCTGGCCTCAAGAGCAAGCTTGCGTTCTGCAACATTTTCAAGTTGGGCAAACATGGTCATCTCGTCAAAAAAGGAACGCCCCTGAGCCATCTCCCCTAACAGGGACGGTCCAAAGGCGTTATGAACACAGAAAAAATTGTGTTTTCTTATTCGGCTGCTTGCTGCTTTCCATATTTCTTATTGAACTTCTCAATCCGGCCGGCAGAGTCAATCAGCTTCTGCTTACCGGTAAAAAACGGATGACAGGCTGAACAGATTTCCACTTTTATTGCAGAAAGAACCGAACCAAGTTCAACAGCATTGCCACAGGCACAGACGGCATCAATTTTATTATATTCGGGATGCACACCTTCTTTCATGGACAGAACCCTCCATTAAATTAACTTATAACCGGCCCTAACGGGCACATTTTCTCAAATAGTCGAAAAAAACAGTAGAATATATCGTGATATTCTTTTTATTGCAAGCATGAATTACAGTGCGACACAAATCAACCGCCTTTCATGGAATCAAAAAATTCGGCATTGGAGCGGGTACCCTTCATCTTGGCCAGAAAAAACTCCATGGCATCAATGGGGTTCATGGAACCCAGAAGTTTTCGTAAAATCCAGACCTTGTTCAATTCTTCCGGCGTGAGCAACAGCTCTTCCTTTCTGGTCCCGGAACGGTTCATATCGATGGCGGGGAAGATTCTCCGGTCCGCGATCTTCCGGTCGAGCACAAGCTCCATGTTGCCGGTGCCCTTGAACTCCTCGAAAATGACCTCATCCATCCGACTACCGGTCTCGATCAGGGCAGAAGCAAGAATGGTCAGACTGCCGCCCTCTTCGATGTTCCGCGCCGCACCAAAAAACCGCTTCGGACGGTGCAGGGCGTTGGAATCGACACCGCCGGAAAGAATCTTGCCGCTTGGCGGCACCACCGTGTTGTAGGCCCTGGCCAGACGAGTAATACTGTCGAGCAGGATCACCACATCTTTTTTATGCTCCACCAGCCGACGGGCCTTATCGAGCACCATCTCGGCCACCTGGATATGCCGCTGGGGTGGCTCGTCAAAGGTAGAGCTGATCACCTCGGCATTGACACCCCTGGCCATGTCGGTGACTTCTTCGGGCCGCTCGTCGATGAGCAAAACGATGAGGATAATCTCTTTATGGTTCTTAGTGATGCTGTTGGCAATATCCTTGATCAACACGGTCTTGCCGGTTCTGGGCGGAGCGACGATCAAGCCACGCTGACCCTTACCGATGGGAGACATAATGTCCATGATCCGCATGGAGTAGTTGTCCGGCTCCCGCTCAAGTTGTATGCGATCCTGGGGGTGCAACGGGGTAAGATTGGAAAACAGGGTTTTGTCCCGAGCCTTTTCCGGTGGGTCAAAATTGACGCTATCAACCTTGAGCAGGGCAAAATAGCGTTCGCCTTCCTTGGGAGTGCGGACCGGCCCCTCAATGGTATCGCCGGTGCGAAGATTGAGCCGCCGGATCTGGGAGGGTGAGACATAGATGTCGTCGGGACCGGGCAGATAATTGTAATACGGTGCCCGCAGAAAACCAAAGCCATC
>VMSS01000232.1 GCA_013791995.1 Desulfurivibrio sp.
ATGTCTGGCGCAATTGTCTGCCGCTTGCCAAGGAAATCCGCCTGCTCCTGCTGGATGTGGACGGCGTCCTCACCGACGGCTCCGTTGTCTATGCCCCGCCGGGCAGCGAGCTGAAAGCCTTTAACACCAAAGACGGATTCGGCATTCGTCTATTGCAGGAGGCTGGAGTGGAGGTGGGGTTGATCACGGCCCGCAGTTCCGAGGCGGTGCAGCGTCGGGCCCAGGATTTGAAGCTGGCCCATGTCTATCAGGGAGTGCGCAACAAGATCAAAGCCTTTGAGACGATCCTTGCCGAACAGAAGCTTTCGGTCAAGGAAGTCGCTTACATGGGGGATGACTGGCTTGATCTGCCGCTGCTCAGCCGGGTTGGTCTGGCGGTAACAACGGCCGATGGTATGGCTGAAGTCAAAGCGGTTGCCCACTATGTAACCAAGCGGGAGGGAGGTCGGGGCGCGGTGCGGGAGCTGTGCGATCTGATCATCGAGGCCAAGGGCTTACGCGAAGAACTGCTTGGGCGGTATTTGCGATGATGACCGGCTTTCGCAATATCCTCTGGGCGTTGCCCGTGGCTCTTGTACTCTCCTGGCCGATTTGGGGCGGGTCGGTTTCCAGATTTTTGGCCCCTGTGGGCGACCCTGCTTCCAGTCTTGTTGCTCCTTCCCAGGAAACAACCAAAGGCGCAGGTTTCACCATGGAGGGGGTTTTGTTTTCACAGCTGAAAAACGGGGCGCGGGACTGGCAGATTCAGGCCAGGCGGCTCTATACCGAAGAAGATCCGGACAGAATGCAGCTTGAAACGGTGGAGGCGCAGGTTTTTAAAAACGCGCAGCGCAGATTTGTTATCACCGGTCAGGAAGGCGAATACAACAGCAAGAAAAAAATTCTCGTCATGCGAAACGGGGTTGCGGTGCAGGCAGAGAACGGCATGTTGGTTCAGTCCGACAGTCTCAGTTATGATGACCAGGCCCGAAAGATCACGAGCAGAACGCCGGTGCAGATCACCGACAAAGGCATAGTCGTCCACGGCATGGGGATGGATTATGATATGCAGCAGGGTTCCTATGATGTCGGCGGTCGGGTGAAAGTGGATATCCGGTAGAATAGGCACAAGGCAGAAAGAAAAGGAAAAGGCAACGCGTGAAAGATATTCCCTTGAAAGAACGGATTATCCTGGCCCTTGATGTGGAAACGCCGGAACAGGCCAGGGAGTTGGTGAAAAAAACCGAATCCCATCTGGGATTTTACAAGGTCGGGCTACAGCTTTTCATGGCCGACTGGTTCCAGACCGTTGATTGGCTGGTTGACCGGGGCCATAAGGTGATGCTTGATCTCAAGTTTTTCGATATTCCGGAGACCGTCAAACTGGCTGTGGCTCAGCTGAGAAAGCACGGGGTGAGTCTGGCGACCGTCCACGGCAATGACCCGATCATCCGGGCGGCGCTGGAGGAAAAAGGGGATATCAAGCTACTGGCCGTGACCGTGCTCACCAGCTTTGGCGAAGAGGACCTGCGTGCCATGGGTATGACCCAGTCCATCGAAGATCTGGTCTATTTTCGGGCCAAAAGGGCGTTGGAACTGGGCTGCGACGGAGTGGTCTCTTCCGGTCTTGAGGCTGCCCGGCTGCGTGGCGGGCTTGGCGAGAAATTGCTTCTGGTCACCCCGGGAATCCGACCCGGGGCCAATGTGCTCGACACCGCCGATGACCAGACCCGGATCATGACCGCTGGGCGCGCTATCACAAGCGGCGCCGATCAGGTAGTTGTGGGTCGTCCCATCTCCAAGGCCGCTGATCCCATAGCGGTTATTGAGGCCATGCAGCAGGAGATTGGTCAGGCTCTTCAGTAAGGCAAGCGCCTGGCAACACTCTGGACGTTAGCATTTTCGCTTCTCCCCGTATATTCCAGCAGAGAGAACAACCCCCAGTATTTTCCGTGCGAGAATAAACCCTCTGGTTCAAAGTTCATCAGG
>VMSS01000241.1 GCA_013791995.1 Desulfurivibrio sp.
CTGCAGCACCGCCAGATGCTCGCCCTTTTTCCCGTCCAACAACGGAGCCAGCAGGACGATCTTGGTCCCTTCCTCAAGGGCGAGCAGGCTTGCCACCATGTCCTGCACGGACTGGGGCAGAATCTCTTCGCCGCACTCCGGACAATAGGGCCTACCCACCCTGGCAAAGAGCAAGCGCAGGTGATCGTATACCTCGGTGATGGTCCCCACGGTGGACCGGGGATTGCGGCTGGTGGTCCGCTGCTCGATGGACACAGCCGGAGACAAGCCCTCCAACGAATCCACCTCAGGCTTTTCCATCTGCCCCAAAAACTGACGGGCATAGGTGGAAAGCGACTCCACATAGCGGCGCTGCCCTTCGGCATAGAGCGTGTCAAAGGCAAGCGATGATTTGCCCGAGCCGCTCAAGCCGGTGAAAACCACCAGCCGGTTGCGGGGCAGATCCACACTGATATTTTTCAGATTGTGCATCCGCGCACCACGGATGCTGATGTATTTTGGTTCCATGGAAGCCTGCTAGCGCAACAGCGCAGAGATACAAGTTTTCTTCGTTGAGTTACAAAACGTTTGCTACTCGATGTATACCTTTCTTCAGTACTATTTCACCGAGATTTATAATCAGACCAGGTGCAATCTGTCACCCTGGTCTCTCTTGCAAAAAACACCCTTAGACAAGGCTCAAAGCGAGCAGTGGCTGCGGCAATGGCAACCATCATGAAACTATTATAGTCTCTTCCGTTCATGCTGAGCTTGTCGAAGCACAATACAACATTTTGCAAGAACCTCCCTGGAGAGGACAGTTGGGAATCGAAAATTGTTATGATACAGCACTGATTAAGTTCATGCATCAGGGCTGTTCTTAGAGATGGACTCTCGGAAAATCGAACTCTGCCGCAAACAGGTGCTTCGACAGGCTCAGCACGAACGGAATATCATTATACTAAGACAACATCCGTTCGGCCTGAGCCTGTCGAAGGGCTGTTTTTTCACTTTTCATTCTGCCCTCTTCATTGTTTTTTGCAGCCTGGCCGCAAAAAACCCATCCAGCCCCTGTTCCGGTGTGGTTTTAAAAAAACCATTCCCATCGCAAAAACCCCTGGCCGCTTCGGGAAGATACTCCTGCGCCAAGGTAGTTGAAAATTCCGGATGTTCGGCTAAAAATCCCGCGATCACCTCGTCATTTTCCATTGGATCAATGCTGCAGGTGGCATAGACGAGCACACCGCCTCTTTCCACAAGGACTGCCGCCGCTTTCAATAACTCCAGTTGCCTGGTCTTATACCCTTGCAATGCCTCCATCGACCTTTTCCAGCGGATATCAGGCTGGCGGCGGATAACTCCCAGGCCAGAACATGGGGCATCAACGAGAACGCCGGCAAAGACCCCCTGGGACTGTCCGGCAAACTCCTGGAGGGTGCCGCCATGGATTTCTATTTCCGGCCCGCCAAGCCGCTGCAAATTGTCTTTAAGCAGCCCCTGTCGTTTCAGGCTGGGATCCACCGCCACCAGCCTGGCGCCTTCCGGCACGAGCTGGGCCAGATGCAGGGTCTTGCCGCCAAGCCCGGCACAGCCGTCAAGATATCCGCCGCTGACAAACGGAGCCAGCAATGGCGTGACAAGCTGGGCCGCCTCATCCTGCACCACGAACATCCCTTGTTCATAACCGGGCAAGGATGTCACTGAGCCCTGAAAATTATTGATCCGCACCGCCTCCGGGGCAAACAGTCCGCGCTCGCACTCGATTTCGTTTTCCCGGAGCAGGATCAGCCAGTCATCCACCGGGATCCGTCTGGTGTTCACCCGCACAACCAGCACCGGCGGGGTATTGTTTATCCAGCAGATCTGTTTGGCTCGCTCCTTACCGAACAGCGATTCCCAACGCGCCACCAACCATGCCGGATGGCTCAACACTGCCGCAGCCTCATCGGGCGTGGCAAGATCGACTCTCTGCCGGACCATGGCGCGCAGCACCCCGTTGACAAAACCGGTGATCCATTTCGGCTGCCGAGACAATTTCAGGGCCTGGACCGTTTCATTGATGGCGGCCGATTCCGGCACCCGATCGAGGAAAACAAGCTGAAAAAGGCCAATCCGCAATGCCGCCAGGGTGAGAGGTTTCATTGTCCGCAGGGGATGGCGGGAAAATTTCTGTATAATTGCATCCAGATACCCCTGCCAGCGGACAACCCCGTACACCAGGGCCATGACAAGTTGCTTATCGCGAGGATCGTCAAGGGAGGCCCCGGACACACTGTTTTCAAAAACCTGATCCAGAGAATCATGTGATTTCTCCCAGGCTAGAAGGGTTTCCATGGCTATGGCGCGAGAATTTATCATAAGAACTCAGTCGGCAGCTTAAAGCTGACAGTTTTTAGTTTTTTTTATGTGGATACCATTGAACTTCAGCCTGCACACAAAGCACGCATGCCCAACCAGTTGATCATGCGTGCTTTGTGTCAATGCCTTACTTGCGAACACGTCATTCCGGCGAAAGCCGGAATCCAGAGAAACTAGCTACCATGCCTGGATTCCGGCTTTCGCCGGAATGACGGAAAAAACTGGCTGAGGATTAGTGGTAATCAGCTTTTTAAGATCAGAAAGCTCGACTATCATCAAATCACCCGCATCTGGCTGGTCAATCCATGCAGTTCTTCCTTCGAAAAGGATTGGGATATTTTGAAAATATGCACAGCCAAAACATGCGCTTTTTTTCAAACTGTCAACTCTCGAAAGTTACTCATTTTCCCTCTCCTTTTGTCTGACAACGGAAGTCTGAAAGCTATCAGATGATACCATTCCAATCACCGAGGCAAAGCGGCCGGTAACCCGCTCGCGTCGATAGGAAAAATAGTTCTCGTCACAGACTGTGCATTTCCCGGCTATCTCGATGTGTTCAATAAGCACCCCGGTGTCGCGGAGCTGATCCCGGCTAATTGCCCAGAAATCAAAGTGATTGGGCCTTACCTGATAGGCATGAAACGCAAGGGGAAGCTCTGTCTGATACCGGGTGAATTCTCCGCAGCATGGACCAAGAGACGGGCTGATCGCGGCTAAAAGGGCTGCGGGGTTTGTCCCGTAGGCATCGGTCATGGCACCCACGGTTTTGGCGATGATGTTTGCCACGCTGCCCCGCCAGCCGGAATGGATATTGGCCACAACCCCGTGTTCCGGATCATAGAGCATCACCGCCTGGCAATCAGCCTGCTGGATCATCAGTCCGACCCCGGCAATATTTGTCATGAGGGCATCATGGCCAGCATGTTCCACGTCCGCATCGGGCAACGAGTCCACAATCAAGACGCTGTCCCCATGCACCTGCTTGGCCGAAACCAGGCGCGGCAAACCAAGCTGTTCCTTGATCAATTCCCGGTTGCGTAAAACCCGCGTCTCGTCATCGCCAACATGCAACCCCACGTTGCGCGAATGGTATGGGGAATCGCTTGCACCGTCATGCCGCGAGAACGTTGCGCAGGAAACTGTCGGTAGATTGAAGAAAAAAATCATGGTGAGATTTATTATACTGGTCTGTCTGAAGCTTACACAATTAGAAACAAAAAGAGGGAAAGGCTTGCGCCCTTCCCTCTTCGTTTATCCTCGGTACAACTTTTTCTAAGAAAAAAGCTTAGAAAGAAGCCTCAAAGGTCAGGTATACCTGATCTGCACTCTCAACTGGCGGTGCAAACTGCGGAGTATAAGCCACTTCATCCATCTTGATCGGCATCATGTTCCAGTCACCAGAGCCGGTGTAATCGTAGTCATAATGCTGGAAACCAAGACGCATCCAGGCCTTACCGAACTTGGAAACAGCCTCACCGCCCGGAATGTCGTAAATACCGTACACCTCGTACACGTTACCGCGGGTAGCCAGCTTGGAGGCATACAAATCGTCATGCCCAGGAGACATGGAAATCCAGTACTTGGAGCCATGATTGTATTCGGCGCCGAGTTTGAAGAGAGAATCCGGGATGTCATAGCGTACGCCAACATGCACAACATAGCCGTTCTCTGCGTCAGTGTTAGGTGTACCAAGCGACGGGTCATTCAGCATGCCAGTTTCGTTGGGATCTGTACGACTCCAACCGACCATACCAAAATAATTCAGGTTCGCAAACTTGTCCATGTACACGCCGGAGGTATGGTAGATGTTGCCGATATTATGCCGCCCATCCAATGCCCATGTATAGAAGGCATCAGTCAGAGGATCCTCGAACGCAGGAAAGTTCATGAGATCCATGGCAACAAAAGACTGCAGGTAGGCAAAACGATCGCCCTTTTTGTAAACATCCCAGCTCAAACCAGCAAAATCGGTATCATTGATGCCTTGATTCGTACCAGTGTCTGTCTGATTCACACCGGACTCAAAACCACGACCCCAGCAGAAGCGGATCCGGCCAGGTGCATCCTGCAAGCCGAAGAGATTGTTATAGGCATAACCCACGGAGATACCATCAAAGGGATAATCCATGACTGCAGTGGGGGTGGCCATCCGCTCGTCGCTGTTCATGCGCAGGTGATTGGGCGGTCCATCGGTGGTGGGCCTACGACCAATGGAGAACCAGACTGGGGCGCCACCGATATTGTTCCAGTTGAGGAAGGCACGGTCAACACGAAGGATGCTGTCGCTGGGCTGGCGTGTGGCGTTTCCATCAAATATCGCAGCGCCGCCCTGCCCAGGAAGGCCCGCAGGATTGTCCTGATGGCCCCATGTCTTGTACATGGCCAACCGGCCTTTGAATTCAACATTCTCCAGAGCCTTGGCCCGCAAGTCCAAACGGAAACGGTTGGTAAAAACCGAGTTGTTCTTGTACTCGCCCGCAGCTGCCTGATACGGAGAACCGGCTCCCATAAAACCAGGCAGAGTACCGGCTCCGTCATTCGGCGCTAAGCCAAACAATGAATTAAAGCCAGGATTCGTTGAGTCCGGCACATAGAAAGGGATAAAAGCCTTTGTGTCGGCAGAGTAATAATCGCCCCGGGCGCGGAAGTCGCCGGAGAGCTGAATGCGGGAAGCCAGGTCCCATGTTTCTGAGCGATCCTCCAGAGCTGAAATTCTGTCGCTCTGGTCGGTTACCGGAGCAGCCTTTACCTTTGCCATCTCGGACTTCAACTGCTCAAGCTGCCTGGTCAGGGCATCAACCTGCGCCTGAATGTCCGAGGTGCCGGCTGCGCCGCCCGCTCCTGCGAAAGCCACGGCAGGAAGAGCCAGAAGACCGGCCAATGCCAATGTCGAAATTTTTTTCACCATCCCACTTTCTCCTTAAGAAAATAATTGGTAATTCGGGGTAAAAACTCCACCCCCTCCCTTCTCGGTGGCATGCGACGTCCACATGCCACCTTAAGTTTCATGCTCCCCCCTAGGGGGAGGAAGCAAGATCGTGAACTTGTTTTTAGCTTACAGTTTCAAGGCCTTCCGGTCATTTCTGCGAAAGCCGGAATCCTGAATCCCAGCAATGTTACGAACACTCAACCCCGGTTTTCAACGGAGTGTCAGCTAGCCCTGCAATTCTCCATAAAAATAAAGAATTATAAGTTGTTACCGCAGTCCGGCTCGGTTGTCAAAGTAAAAATGTATAAATTATTATACTTTTCAATAAAAAGCGGCCAGCTACAGCCAGTATGGGTTTACGTGGTTATGCATCCTGGCATCCCATTTCCTCAACACATATTCTCCAAACGATTCATCAGCTTTTGCTGCACATGACCCTTTCCGCCACCTATCTCCGCTGTTATTCGAAAAAAATCTTGCCAGCCCCGCTTGCTATGTATTAAAGGATGATGGACTTGTATCAGCTTGGAATTTGTGCTTCGACAGGCTCAGCATGAGCGGAATATCAATTGTAAAATGAATACTCGTTCGCCCTGAGCCCTTAGACAAGCTCAGGAGAGCCCTGTCAAAGGGAGATTATTGCGAGGCCATACAGGGCTGTCTCAGAGTCGCGTTACAACCACCCGGATGATCCCGTTCGGAAAAGAGGTGGAGCACCCCCTCATCCCAGTCCTCTCCCGCGATGGGAGAGGGGGTAGCAGCATCCGCGGCAGTTTCTCCCTCCCCCCGTGAGCTTAACTTTGACTCTTAGGGGATGAGTAAAAAGACAAAAGGAAAACGCATGTATTTTCAGGATATCATTCTCGAACTCAGCAAATTCTGGGCCGAACAGGGCTGCGCATTGCAACAGCCGTATGACATGGAAGTGGGAGCAGGCACCTTTCATCCAACCACCCTGTTGCGTGCCTTGGGTCCGGAGCCTTGGAGAACCGCTTATGTCCAGCCCTCGCGGCGGCCGACCGATGGCCGTTATGGCGAAAACCCGAACCGACTCCAGCATTACTACCAGTTTCAGGTGATGATCAAACCGTCTCCCCCCAATATTCAGGATCTTTACATCGAGAGCCTCACCCGCTTCGGCCTGGACCCGCTGGAGCACGATATCCGATTTGTCGAGGATGACTGGGAATCCCCAACCCTGGGTGCTTCCGGGCTGGGCTGGGAGGTGTGGCTGGACGGCATGGAGATTACCCAGTTCACCTACTTCCAGCAGGCGGGCAGCATGGAACTGCATCCGATCACAGTGGAAGTGACTTACGGACTGGAACGCATTGCCATGTATCTGCAAAAGGTGGACAGCGTGTACGATATCGCCTGGAACGCCGAGGTTTCTTACGGAAACATCTTTCATCAGGCAGAGGTGGAGTTTTCCACCTTCAACTTCGAGCAGGCGAATGTAACGGCCCTGCTCTCGTTTTTCGACACCTATGAGTCCGAGGCCCACCGGTTGCTGGATGCGGAGCTGATCCTCCCGGCCTACGATTACTGCCTCAAGTGCTCGCACACCTTCAACCTGCTGGACGCACGGAAAGCCATCAGCGTTGCAGAACGGACCAGATATATCGGCAGGATCAGGAATATCGCGAGAAAGGTAGCGGAAAAATTTGTAGCCCAGCGGGAAAAATTGGGATATCCGTTGATGAAGACAATTAAGAGTGAAAAATGAAAAATGGAGAGTGAAAAACGAGGAAAATCTTCCCGTAACTTTTCATTCTCCACTTTTAACTTTGCATTATTGTGTGGCGGAAGTGCATGGGAATCGAACCCACCCACCAGGCTGTTAACCCGGTGCACCGGATTTGAAGTCCGGGAGAGCCACCAGAGCCCTTTCCACTTCCATCCGCAGTGCCAAGATATAATGTTGTCCGTATGGAAACAACATTTTTCTTTTTTTAAAAGAAGTGTCTGGGCATCCGGGAAAAAATACGGTACATAATGGCTCGACTCAGGAGCCGATACGAATTTTTAATTGTGCGGCTGTTTTGTCCAACGGCTGACGGCAGGCATGGGGCTTGTCTTTTTGATGGCGTTGCGCCGATTTTGAATCCAGACAAAGGAGTAAGTAACGATGGAATGCGAGCGCTTACAGAGGCTTGTCAAATCATGGTATGCCCAAGTCCAGGAAGAGTCCATGGCGCCCGCCCGCATGGTTTCCTTCATGGAAAAGCACATTGCCGAATGTGCCTTCTGTCTCGCAGATCCGCTGGTACGACAAGATATCGACAAAATCACCGCCATCATCCTGCCTCCGACAAAAGTCCGCAAGCCAACAGCCGAGGAAAATGCCGCCCTTCCCATCGGACCGGATGACGAATCGGACACCTCCACGGACGATGACGTATCCGAAGACGATGATACAGCAACCGAGGATGATGAGACCGACGACGAAACCGAAGCCAAGGAAGACGAAGAACTTGAAGATGAAGAGCTTGAGGATGACGACTAATCCCAGACTCGGATCATAGGACACAAAAAAGGCGTTCCTTCGGGAGCGCCTTTTTTTATTGGCCAGAGACCGGCCTCAAACAATGACGGGAAAACAAACCAGCCATTTCCACACTGACCGCTATAATGGCTTTTGTGCATCGTCAGAGCTTTTGTCTTGTCGCTTTCTGGCAATCAGCGCGACAATAATCACAACTCCGACAACAGGCGCCAGTACTGGGGAGAAAATAAAGAGCAAACCCAGGAAGAAAACAGCCATTACGCCCAGCAAGACCATCGAAGTCCCGGCAA
>VMSS01000145.1 GCA_013791995.1 Desulfurivibrio sp.
ACCACTACTCCTATCCATCGCGGCTGGAAGCCCTTCTCTCCGCCCAGCCCCACTGTAGAATTCTAAATTCTTTAAACCCAACCCAAGCTCATAAACAACCGATCGCAAAACCCCGCTCCGCTCAAATCTATCTCCCATCACGCCGGACAAAGGACATCCCCCTTTCATCTCATCGTTCATATAAGTAAGATTAAATTTATCAGGGGCCGATCCTACACCAAGGCCGCTTTATCGTCAATCTCTCGATCAGCAATAGCTCTTATATAAGGAACCCACGCATATCCATCAAAACATTCAATATTCCCCAAAGCAGTCTCTAATCTACTCCTAACCAAACCCAAAATAACTGCAGAAAAGACCGGATCCCCGGACAGTCTGTCGAGAAAATCGACCCCCGCCGCAACTTTCTCGCAAAACCTATCCTGAATAGCACCTATTTCCATTTGAGCCCGACGCTGTTCCTCCCCGGGCCAAGCAGATTCAGCTCGCGCCACTGAAGCTCTCGCCTCCGGGATAACTTCATCCAAAGCACCAGAAACGGATTCAAGCACAACATTAAACCTCGCAAAGTCCCAATCTCCACCACGTTGATCCACAGTATCAACCTCCTCAATAATTCCGCTAGTAATAGCATCCAATTCCTCGACAGACACATCTCCGACATCCCTAGGATCGTTATCAGACAACTTCAATGGCATAAGAGTAAAGTTAAATTTTAGCAAAGAGTAATAGGGGCTAAAAATAGATCATAAACACCTATCTGGCCACCCCTTCCAACAAGCACTGTTGCTATTTTTGGTGGGATAAACAGGCCGTTTTTGTTTAAATGTAGAGGAAAAACTAACCTTGTTCATATGACAGTCAAAAAAAATGTCCTTTTTGTGGTGAAAAAAAGATTCATAAACATGGAAAAAGACGAAGAAAATGCAGCAAGTGTGGAAAGACTTTCAGAATCAAAAATGGGAAGTGTGTAAACAGAAGGAGAGATGCTGAAAAATGGCTTCTAGATCGTTCAACTCTGCGCAGAATACGTGATAGAACAAATACAAAAGATCATTCATGGCATTGGAGATCAGCCCAGAAATACGCTGAACACATCCCTTCTCCCCTAGAAAATCTTCAAACAAACCTGAAAAAAGCCACAGGGATCCTCCTTCTGGACGGAACTCACGTCAATGTCAGGGGAGAATCCGTGTGGGTTCACGTGGCTTTCGATACGGGCGTCGGCGTTGTCGATTATTGGACTGATTGCACAGAGAATAAACAAGCATACGGATATATTCTAGCCAGACTCCAAAACGTTGGATATGAACCAATATGCGGTGTCAGTGATGGACACTGGGGAATCATGACTCTCCTGAACGAAGAAAAAATCCCTCACCAACGCTGCATTTTCCATCTTCTCCGCGAATTAATGTCATATCTCGAAGAAAACGGCCAACTCCCGGACAAAAATAAAGTGCTCTATTCCCGTCTGAAAGGTATTCTAAAATCTTCCAGTATCGAAAGCCTTGAGACTAAAGTAACTAATTTCAGACGTCTCCTCCCATATTTTCAAACCCCCAAACAAAGAAAAACCATCGCCTGGTTCTTCAGAGTCCTCCCAAACGGAGTCATGCATCTCTCCTTCAAAGAAAAAATACCCAGAACCACCGGCCTGCTCGAAAACGTCAACGGCCAAATTAAAACAAGACTAAAAACTTTTCGCGGAGTGAAGTCTGAAGAAAGTTTGAACAGAACCCTAAAAATACTCTTTCGTTTCCGAAAGTACAAATAAATCCCACCAAAAATAGCAACAGTGCCGTTCCGGCAGGATTGACGTCGCCGTGTTTTTAATGTATAATTAAAGCGTAATTTTAACAAAAACAAAAATGAAAAACTCAGGGAAGGTGGTCGTTCTGTTTGTTTTGATGGCCGTGCTGGTCGCCGCAGTGGCAGGTCTTTATTTCAAGGGCGATGCTTTGATGGGGCTAACTCGTTTCACGCCAAAAGCAATTCCGAATGTGACCGCGGTTAGTTGCGGGGACACTTGGACGAAAGTTTTTGAGGGGAGCTTGGTTCCGGAAGATATAGTTGATAATGGGACTTATGGATCGCAGTATCCTTTGACCGTAACTAAGGCGATTAAGTATTCCGATCTTTGGAGTTTGGCGAGCCAGGGATGTTCGTTCAAAGTCGTGAGAGTTGAGGGGTCTGGCGGTATTAGCGGACAGACCACGTTTGAATGTTCCGTAGCCGGCACATACGGCGGCGACGGGATGTTTACTTGCAGAACTCCAATGATAAGCGGCGATGGATTCTCCGATAGCGAATATTACGAGGGGGCGAAGATTTCGTTCGCCGAATATCCAACCGTTCCAACCGTTTATTACGTACCTTTGAAGAATCAGGCGGATCCCATTAATTTGACCGTGAGTATTTTTACTAAAAAATAATTGGCGCGTGTGGGTAAATTGAAATTTTAAAAGCCCCGGCTCGAAGGTCGGGGCTTTTGATTGATTTCGTGCGTGTGCTTATGCTTGCGCGTGGGCGTGCGCTTTTTTGTCTTCTTTCTTCAATAGGAAAGTCAGGATCGGCGGGGTCAAAAGAGTGGAGAAAATCACCATTACAATTATTACCGAGAAAAGTTCGTCAGTAACTACGCCGAGGGCCATACCAACGTTCGCAAAGATCAAACCGACTTCTCCGCGCGGGATCATGCCGAAACCGACAATCATGCGGTTTGTGCCGCCCCATGTGCCGAGACCCGCGAGAATTTTACCGAGGAACGCGAACGCGGTTACGGCGAGTGCCACCGCGAGAACTTTTGGATCGAAGAGGACATCCAATTTGACTTGCAAGCCTGTCATTACGAAGAACAGGGGAATGAAAAGGTGCCCTACCGTATCGACCAAATCTTCAACGTGTTTGTGATCGAAAGAGTGCAAAAGTTCAACCGCATCCTCTGATTTGTCACCTAGGGACTCAAGTTTTTTTCTGATTTTTGCAGCATATTCCGGGCTCTTGAACGCTTTGAAGTGAACAGGATCAAGAACGAGTCCGGCCGCAAACGCACCAACGATCGGAGCCAGGCCCACGGCCGAAGCCGCGTATGCGATGGCGAGTGCAAATGAGATTGCGAATGTCAATTTCATTCCAACCCCCGTATGAACCATTGAAAGAAATTTTCCAATATATGGAGCTGTGAGCTGGCCGAGTGCGATGGCCGCGACGAGGAAGCCGACCGCCTTTGCCGTGAGAATCACGATCGTTGAGGCTTCGAGAGTTCCGGAAGCCGCGATCGAGCTGACTACAGCAAGGATGAGAAGACCCATAATATCGTCGATAACCGCCGCGCCAAGCACAACTTTCGCCTCTTTTGTGTGGAGTTTACCGAGATCCTGGAATACACGGGCCGTGATGCCGACGGAGGTCGCGGTCATCGCGGCACCGATGAAAAGTTTTGTGCTAAAGCTTGCGTCGCCATAAAAAAGTTCACCGACAACGAAAGTTCCCGCTATAAACGGGATGACCACTCCGATTGTAGCGACCAGGAACGCCTGCGCGCCGACCTTGCTCATTTCTTTCAAATTTGATTCCAGTCCGATGCGGAAAAGAAGGATGACTACTCCGAATTCTGCTAGGAATAGAAGATACTGATTCACGGCCGCCGGTTCAAACCAATGGATACCGATAAGCCCTAAGTTTCCGAGAATTACACCGATGATGATTTCACCGAGTACTGATGGCTGACCGATTCTTTCGATGAGCGTTCCAACTTTGCTCAATACAAAAAGTATCGCGAGCCAGAGAAAAGTCATGGCGATCGCCGCGCTGTGGCCTTCGCCGCTTTCAGCGGCCGCGTTTGCGAAAGCCGGGACTGAAATAATCATAGAGGCCACTAAGAAAGGGATAATGTAGCGGGCGGCTTTTGGATGACGTTCAACGAGTCGTGTGAGCATGGGGAGGGAGTTAAGGATACTTGTTGTTGTTGGTGGTTGGTATGGTCGGACCTGGACGCATGTCGGGAGATGCCCGGACGTGCTTTTTGATCTCGCGGGATTATACGCTTTGCACCGCTGCGGGCAAGGGTAAAATTTTGATTTTTTGTAGATAGGTTTGCGTTTTTTTGTGCTATATTGTGCGCATGTTTATTCATGATATTTCCAGAGTTGCTTTGGAGATCGGGCCGCTACAGATACGGTGGTACGGTTTGATGTTCGCAGGCGGGGCTTTGCTGTATTATTTTTTGACGCGGTGGCTGTGGAAGCGGAGGAGCTTGCAGAGTAAGCATGGCGGGAAGCTTGCCCGGGACAGGGTTCTTGCTCGGAATGGCGTTCTTGCTCGGAAGTGGCCGATGGAGGATTTTGATTCGCTGGTTTTGTTTTTGTTTATTGGGCTCGTGGTGGGCGCGAGGCTGGGCGAGGTTTTCTTTTACAATTTTGGGTATTACTCGGGGGCTGGTTTTTGGGAGATTTTTAAGATTTGGGAAGGGGGTTTGTCGAGTCACGGAGCGACGATCGGGCTCGTAGTGGCCTATACAGGGTTTTGGCTGTGGAAAAGGAGGACGGGCAGAGGGCTGAAGAGGCGGGGCCCGCCGGAGGCGCGGGGTTTTAAGTTTCTTGAATACGCGGACGTGTTGGCTGTCTGTATGCCGTTGGTCGCGGGGTTCGTGAGGATCGGAAATTTCTTTAATTCTGA
>VMSS01000197.1 GCA_013791995.1 Desulfurivibrio sp.
AACCGTCACCCCTTTTTCCTCCGCCACGTACTGGTACAAATCGACCACCTCGGCCAGAAGGGAAACAACATCGATGGGTTGCCTATGCAGTTTCATCACCCCGGTCTCCGCTTCGGAGATATCCATCAGCGTATTGAGCATGGTGATAATCCGCTCTGATTCTTCAGCACAATCCAGCAAAGCCTCCCGCAAAACTTCCACTTTGTTTCCGGACTGCAAAGCGGTTTCAATCCCGGCTCGCAGACGGGTCACCGGAGTGCGCAGATCATGGGCCACGTTATCCAGAGCCGCCCGCATGCCGGTGAGCAACAGTTCAATCTTTTCCAGCATCGTGTTGAAGAGCCGACCCAGTTCATCCAGTTCATCGCCGGTATGCCGCAATGGCACCCGCGCATCCATCTTCCCCGTATCAATGCTGCGCACGACCTGAATAAGATCCCGCACCGGTCGCAGGGAACGAAAGGCCAGAAAAAAACCACCGGCAAAACCAAAAATGATCATCGGGAGCATGATTCCCGCAAAAACCTCCCCGAAATATTCCAGAATTTTTTGCCGTTCGCCAGACCCCCTGCCAATCTGAAGCAAATATCCACTCGTAAGCCGTCTACTGACAATCTCAAGGGCATCGCCTCTCTCTTTCGCGGGAAAAATGACCCAATCATCGGCCCCTCCCTCACTCCGAAACATCGGAGAAAAGCCGCTGGCCAAATCACGCCATTCCGAAGGCAAGGTGATTATCAGCGACTGATCAGTAGAATCGGCAACCCGCACAAAAAAACCCGCCTGAATATTATGCCCTTCCTCAAGACGGATTTCCGCAAGCATGGCCTGTAGGCCACTTTGCTGCTCCTGCAAAGTGTACTCATTAAGTTTTGCCAGGATGACACTCCGATCCTTTTCCATGATTGCGGAACGCAGAGGGAAATAGAGCAGGGCAAAAAGCAGGAGGGAACTTGAAATGAAAATAAGTGAATACCACAGGGCCAACCGGAAGCCCGTGGTTTTTGCAAGATGCTTAATCCTTGCCAAGGGCATAGCCGACCCCACGAATCGTTTGAATTAACTTGCGTCCGAAATCCCGATCAATCTTGTTACGTAACCGACAAATAAGCACATCCACCACATTGGTCTGGGGATCAAAATTATAGTCCCAGACATGCTCCAAAATCATGGTTTTTGAGATGACCTGCCCTTGGCTACCCATGAGATATTCGAGGAGTGAAAATTCTCTGGGCTGAAGATCAATCTTGCGGTCACCCCTGTAAACCTCCCGCTTCAGTTTGTCGAGGGACATATCCTCTACCCGGAGAATTGTCGGTTCCGGCGCGGCGCCTGCCCGACGAATCAGAGCCTGCACCCTGGCCAGCAGTTCAGAAAAAGAAAACGGCTTGGTGAGATAATCGTCACTTCCTGCCTGCAATCCTTTAACCCGATCCTCTACCGAGCGCTTGGCGCTTAAGATGATCACCGGTGTGTTGACCTGCCGGCTGCGGAGTTGATCAAGCAGAGCAAGGCCATCAAGCCTCGGCAGCATAATATCAAGAACGGCAAGATCATAGGCGCCATCCACCGCTCGGACGAAACCATCCTCCCCATTGTCAGCGACATCAACGGAAAAACCTGCCTGCCGCAGCCCCATGCTTATAAAAGAAGCAATTTTAGAATCATCTTCGACTACAAGTATGCGCATAACCACTTTTTCCTAAAAAATCCCAGTGTGGGACATCTCAATCGTCTGGCCGAGTCCAAGGGATATGATTCACTTCACCTTGCCATCACCCGGCAACTTCCTAAACACTAGCAGGCTCGTTCCCAACCAGCAATCAGAACATTAGCCGGGAATAACAGAACGGCTGTTTTCAGCTAAAAGAATATGTGGGGACAGGTCTGGCAGTATGGTATAGTTCTTTTTTGTTATTTTGTGGTTTGAACCGTCTTTTGCCACAAAACATTCATTAGATTGCCGGCGACGAGACTTTTTTCCCACACAACACCCATGACCCTAACTGTGCGCACCTATTTCTCCCGACTGCAATCTCTCATCGTAAACCGCTATACCGTATTCCTGCTTTTTCTTCTCGGATATACGGAAATACTCCAGCAACAAGGCGGCCTGCCTTCCTTGCTGCCGACCTGGCGGTTCGAAATCCCCCTGCTCCTCTATCTCTATTTCTTTCTCAATCTGCTCATCCGAAAATCACGACTGCAACCGCTGATCGCCGCCGCACCTCTCGTTCTGTTTTACGGAGTGTTTGATGCCTACCACATCATGTTTGGCCGGATGTTACGCATCACTGAAATAACCGAGCTGCCGGAGATGTTTCAGGTGCTCCCGTTCCTGGCCATCGCTTTGATCGGGATACTGCTCGGCATACCCTTCCTTGCCTTTCTGCTTTCCATTGATTTTCGCGAGCGACGGCTGGCCAAGGCCATTGCTGCTCTGCCTCTCTTTGCACTTCTGCTTATGGTGGAAATAACCCCGGACTTCTTCATGGCGGCTTTCCAAAAAACCCAGCAGGAGATTGTCTTCTATTCGGATACGGCCAGTGCCCGCAACAACGGTCGTCTGAGCATGATGCTGTACAATGAAGCGAGACGAAAAAGCTACCGGGCAAAAATCGCCGGTCATCAGCTCAACCCGGCCTCTCGGATAGATTTCGAAAAAGTGGTTGCCGGGCTTAATGAACAGCAGGGCAAAAGGAACATTCACCTGATCGTGCTTGAAAGCTTTTTGGATCCCGAGCTTTTGAAAGGAGCCCGTTTCTCCCGCAACCCAACCCATCCCGCCTTCAGCAAACTGTTCTCAAAAAAAGGCGGGCTTTCCATTTCGCCGGTGTTTGCCGGAGGCACTGCGCAGGCGGAATTCGAGGTACTCTGCGGGGCTCCGGCCCTGCGGGAGTTTTCCGGCATCGAGTTCGATGTGTTCACCGGGGCAAAGACCAACTGTCTGCCCCAGATTCTTTCCCAGGCCGGCTACGAAACCAACGCCACCAACTCCTACAAGCCGGATTTCTTTAACTCGACAAAAGCCTATACCGGAATCGGCTTTGAAAAACGATACTACCCCCAGGAATTCGCCTCAGGGTACTCTACCTATTTCTCTGCCGGGGATGTCACAGACGAAGATTACATGTTCGACGGGGTGCTTTTATCCCAGAACCTGGAATTCATCACCAAACGGATACAGGAAAACCCGAATCTCCCCATTTTCAACTATGTCATCGGCATGTACGGACACAGCCCCCACGACATCAACCTCGCCAAAAGACCAAAGGTCATCGAAATGCTCGGGAAGTTTCGGGACGAGGGACTGGAAAAAGCTGCCAATCAACATTATTACCGCACCGAAGCCATCGCAACCTTTGTAAAGGGGATGATCGCGGCAGACCCGCAGTCGCTGATCATTCTGGTGAGCGACCACCTGCCAAGCCTTTCAGGAATCAACGCCTACAAGGAACTCAACTATCTCGGCGGAACCGTGGACGCCACGTATCTCAACCGGATCCTTATCATTGAAAACGGCCGCCCGGTGCGATACAGCACCATCCATCATTTCGACATTCCTCGCATCATCCTCAATTACGCAACCCGGGGAAAGTACTGCCAGGAACACGACTGCAATTTCATGACCCAGGATACCCCATTTGCCAGGAACGGTGGCCGGGACGATTACCTGGACATCATGTCACAGGCCATGGATGCCGCCTCTTACCTCCGCATGATCGACTCACAGACGCAGTGTGTGCAATGAAGCGAACCGGCGCTAGCCAAACGAAAAAAGGGGTTAACCGAAAAACGGTTAACCCCTTTTGCTATTGCTGGTCGGGATGAGAGGATTCGAACCTCCGGCCCCTTGGACCCCATCCAAGTGCGCTACCAGACTGCGCTACATCCCGACAAAAATATCAATTCAACAAGTTGGCCCCTATTTAGCATGGCCCGAAGCGCCTGTCAAGCTGGACTCATTCCAACGCCTTTTTATTCCTCGAGAATTTTTTGCAAAGCCAGCAACTCAGCCTTCACCTGCATAAAAATATCCGCAGGTTTTCCGGGAAATTTCTGCTCCGGATCGACCGCAGCATCATCGTGGTCCTGCCCACCGCCATCTTTTGCCAGGGCTTTCTTGGCGCCACTGATGGTAAACCCTTCATCCTTGAGCAGCCTTTTGATTGTCAGGACCGTTTCCACGTCCGCACGACGATAGAGTCGCTGTTTGGACTGGGCCCGCTGGGGGTGAAGAATCCTGAATTCCGATTCCCAGTAGCGAAGCACATGCTGCTTCACCCCGGTAATCGCGCACACTTCGCCGATCTTGAAGTACCGTTTGTCAGGGATCCCTGGCAGTACCTGGGCACCTCCTTGACCATCATCAAAAGTCCCGCAAGACGGTTTGGTCACTCTGCCCCTTTATTCCTTGTTCAGATTCTCCCGAACCACCTTGCTGGGCCTGAAAGAGACCATGTGACGCTTTGATATCTCCATGGTCTCTCCGGTCCGGGGGTTACGCCCCACCCGCGAGGATTTTTTCCGCACGGTAAAGGTACCGAACTGCACAATTTTAATAGCCTCGCCCTTCAACAGGGTTTTCTTGAGCGCATCAAAGACAGCATCAACCATTTCTCCCGCGCTCCGCTGGGAAAACCCCATCTTTTCATTGATGGTTTGCGAGAGTTCTTTTCTGGTAAGATTGGATCGTTTCATCTATTATGCCTCACGTAACTGACCGTTAAAACGGGAAATCATCATTTCGATAATTTTTTGGTGGATCTTGCCAACTGTTTCATCATCCAGGGTGCGGTCAATCGCTCTGTAGGTGATTGTAATTGCAATGCTCTTTTTTCCGGCAGCAATATTTTTACCCTGGAATATATCAAAAATCTCAGCCTTTTCGATAAGCTTTTCTTCGCAACCGTGAATGACGGACAGCATTTCTCCGGCGGCAACCCCTTCGGGCACGATGAGGGCCATATCCCATTTCACAAATGGAAACTTGGGCAACGGTGCAAAAGTCTTTGCCTGGGAAGAAAGACCGGCCAGTGCGGCAAGATCAATATCCACAAAAAAGGCCTGTTGCTTGACCCCAAAACCCTTCAGGGTTTTGGGGTTGAACGCTCCACACCAACCCAATATTTTCTCTCCCCCCATGACGGCCAGGACAGTGCCTGGTTCGGCAAAGGAAAGTTCCTGCCCGGCAATTCCCGCCTGACAAGTAACTGTCTGACCAAGCCGCAAAAGATCAATGATCTGCGTCACTACCCCTTTAACATCGAAGATGTCCGTCTGGGTTTCCCCGACATGGAGCACGGGCGCTCCGGGATTCCTGTGCCCTGAAATCACTGCGGCCAACCGGAAAGGCTCCTCGGGTTGATCGCTCCCCTGGGGGTGAAAAACTTTGCCAACTTCAAAAAGCCGAACATCATGGCTCTGATGATTGATATTGCGTCGAAGATTTTCAAGCAGTCCCGGCAAAAGCGTGGTTCGCAGTACACTCTGATCTTCCGCCAGCGGGTTCAAAAGATGCACGGACTGCCGTCTGGCATCGTCCGCAGCCAAGCCAAGCAGATCATGGTGTTGCGGGGCCACGAAGCTGTAGTTGATGGCCTCGTAAAATCCAAGGGCGATGAAGATTTCCGCCACCTTTTTCCGCAGCTCCCGAAGTCCATCCTGTTCGGAAAAAATCATGGGCACCATGGGCAGAGTGGTGGGAAGCAAATTGTAGCCCACGATCCGGGCAACCTCTTCAATAAGATCGACCTCCCGCTCCAGATCAACCCGGAAACTCGGAGGGGTCACCCGCAGGGTATCTTCATCAATTTTCTCCACATCAATTTCAATGGAGCTCAAAGCTGCTCCAATCCGGTCAAGGGAAAGATCCATACCCAGCAGGCTGCGCGTCCGCTTTCCCCGGAGGGTGATGGGTGCCGGAGCAACGACCCCTTCCTTGAAGTCAACCCCTCCTGCGACAAGTTCACCGCCACCCAGCGCAGTGATGAGTTGAACAGCCCGCTCCATGGCCTTAGGTACGCCTTGTGGGTCAACACCCCTTTCGAAGCGGTAGGACGCCTCGGTGCTCATGTTGAGTCTGCCGGCGGTGCGTCGGATGCCGATGGCGGCAAAACAGGCACTTTCCAAAAGAATGTCGGTGGTTTGCGCGTCAACTTCTGAATTGGCACCGCCCATGATCCCTGCCACGGCCACAGGTCTCTCAGCGTCGCAAATCATCAGCATTTCGCTGTCAAGCTGGTGTTCGGTCCCATCCAAAGTGGAAAGACTCTCGCCGGACCTCGCTCGCCGGACTACAATTCTGCCACCGGAGAGCTTTTTGAAATCAAAGGCGTGCAAAGGCTGGCCGTATTCCAGCATGACAAAGTTGGTAATATCGACAATGTTGCTGATCGGACGCATACCCACAGCCAACAATCGCTGTTGCAGCCACCAGGGAGAAGGCCCGATTTTTACATTTTTAATAAGCCGTGCGGCATAGCGCGGACAATCATCCGCGGATTCCACCTCAACGCTGAACGGCAGATTCTCGCCGGTCAATACGGGGGGTGTCACCACCGGCGGGCTGATCCGCTTGCCGACAATTCCACCCACTTCCCGGGCGATTCCCAGCACACTGGCGCAATCGGGTCTGTTCGGAGTGAGGTCGACCTCGATCATGGTATCCACCAGCCCCAGAGCCTGGCTGATTGCCTGACCCGGTTGCAAGTCCGCGGCAAGCTCCATGATCCCGATCTGGTCCTCGGTAATACCAAGTTCCTTGGCCGAGCACAGCATACCGAAAGATTCTTCACCGCGAATCTTTGCCGGCTTGATGATGAAACCTCCCGGCAACACCGCTCCTGGCAAGGCAAGCGCTGTAACCAGTCCGGCACGCGCGTTGGGAGCGCCACACACTACCCGCGTGCGTTCTTCCTCGCCCACAATAACATCACAGAGCACCAGCTTATCGGCGTTGGGATGGGGCTGAACCGAATCGATTCTGGCAACCACAACCCCGGTCAGCTCAGGATAACACGGCACGCACGCATCCACCTCAAGACCAAGCATGGTCAGGTGGTCGGCAATTCGCGCCGGTTCCATGTCCGTATCAATGTATTCGCGCAACCAATTGAGCGTAAACTTCATGGATCGTGTCTTATAGTTGTCGTCGCCCCAAAAGGGGGCCTAAAACTGGGATAGAAAACGCAGGTCGTTTTCGTAGAAAAGGCGGATATCGGTAATACCATACTTCAACATGGCAATCCGCTCGATACCAAGGCCAAAGGCAAAGCCGCTGTACTCTTCCGGATCGTAGCCAACTTTCTTAAAGACTTCAGGATCGATCATCCCGGCGCCTAAAATCTCAAGCCACCCGGTATTTTTGCACACCCGACACCCCTTGCCTCCACAGATAACACAGCCGATATCCACCTCCGCGCTGGGCTCGGTAAACGGAAAAAAACTCGGACGAAAACGGATGGGCGTATTTTCAGCGAACATCTTGGTGATGAACACCGAAAGCACACCCTTAAGGTCGGCAAAAGAGATGTGACGGTCAACAAGAAACCCTTCCACCTGGTGAAACATGGGGGTATGGGTGATATCCGAATCGCAGCGATATACCTTGCCCGGGGCAATCATCCGCAGAGGGGGCGGCTCTTTCTCCATGATTCTGGCCTGCATGGGCGAGGTATGGGTTCTAAGCAGCAGGCTGTCACTGACATAGAAAGTATCATGCATGGCCCGGGCCGGATGATGCGGCGGAATGTTCAGGGCCTCGAAATTATAAAAATCGACCTCGACATCAGGTCCCTCGGCAACAGCAAAGCCAAGACCTTCGAAAATGGCGCACACCGCATCCATAACCTGGGTCACCGGATGCAGCTTGCCAAAAGGCACAGTACGCCCGGGCAGTGTCAGATCAAAAGTCGCGTGGGTTGCACCACCGGATTCGGCAAGCCTGGATTCCTGCGCTGCAAATGCAGTTTCAAGATCCTGCTTTATCTCATTTGCCAGTTGACCAAGCCGGGGACGCTCCTCAGGAGGAGCTTGCCCCAATTGGCGCATAACAAGGGTGAACTCACCTTTTCGGCCCAGATATTTAACCCGGAATGGCTCAAGTTCGCCGATTTGGGTGATTGCGGAGAGTTCTTCGCCGGCAACGGTTTTCAGGCGAAGAAGTTCATCGTACATACTGGGCATGGCGGATTACTCGGCAACAATCAGTTGCTGACGCCAGCCAGTTTGGCAACCTGGGAAAATGCCCCCGGATCAAGAACTGCCAAATTGGCGAGAACCTTGCGGTCCAACTCCACATTCACTTTTTTCAGGCCGCCCATCATCCGGCTATAGGTGGTGCCGTTTTCATGGCATGCAGCGCCAATCCGCACAATCCACAATTTCCGGAAATCGCGCTTCTTCTGACGACGATCACGGTAGGCATAGCACAGCGCCCGGTCCACGGCTTCTGTTGCTGTTCTGTACAGACGGTTCCGACCACCGACATAGCCACTGGCCAAATTCAAAACCTTTTTTCTTCTCCGGCGCGCTTTAAATCCACGTGTTACGCGAGGCATCGTACTTCTCCTTATTGACATTCTCCAACGTTTTCTGGACGTCGGCAGTAGTTACACTGGGATAAAATCTAGAAACGGAACTCGGTCCTGCCAGCTTTTTACATATAAGGCAACAGCCGCTTGATCCCCTTGACATTGGTGGCATCAACAATCCCGGCCTGTCGCAAATTCCTTTTCCGCTTGGTGCTCTTCTTGGTGAGGATATGACTGGTAAAAGCCTTCCGGCGTACAATCTTGCCGGTGCCGGTACACTTGAACCGTTTGGCAGCCCCTCTTTTGGTTTTCATCTTAGGCATGGTGTTCTCCCTTTTTCATATCTACGCCGGCAAGCCATTACCGACCAGTAAACTATGTGTAGTTGCCAACCCTGGCAGACCTGCTATTTCGGACCAACAAACATGGCCATCTGCCGCCCTTCCATCTTGGGAGGCTGCAGAATAACCGCGTCATCTTTCAACTCTTCAACCACCTTATTCAAAACCTCCATGCCGAGGGTGTCGGCATAGACGATCTCGCGGCCACGAAAGCGCAGGGTGATCTTCACCTTGTTTTTCTGCTGCAGAAACTTTTTGATATTCTTGATCTTAAATTCAAGATCATGCTTCTCGGTCTTGGGCCGGAGCTTGATTTCCTTGACCTCGATAACCGTCTGTTTCTTTTTGGCTTCCTGCTGTTTTTTGCTCTGTTCGTACCGAAATTTACCAAAATCCATGATCCGGCAAACCGGAGGATCAGCCGCAGCCGACAGTTCAACAAGATCCAACCCGACAGCTTCGGACTTTGCCAACGCTTCACGGACAGGAACAACCCCTACCTGCTGTCCTTCCTCGTCAATGAGACGAACTTCCTTGCAATCAATCTCATGATTGATCCTGGCCCGCACTTCCCGTTCTGGTCGGTCGCCAACTTTTTTTCCTTTAATACTCATACCTCCGCACACATAATTCTTGAAACACCGCACACGATGCTGCGCATCCGCACGCTGAAATATTACATACTACCCTGAACCACCTAGCTATTGCAAGAGCCAGTTCGGCCAGCTTCATTTTCCTTGGCAATCAACGCCGCAAACTCGGGGATTGACATGGCCGGCAGATTATCGCCGTTGCGAAGCCGCACCGTGATCTGGCGCGCCTCCACTTCCTTGTCGCCGATGATCAGCATGTACGGAATCTTCTGCATCTGGGCTTCACGGATCTTGTAATTGAGCTTTTCGTTGCGGATATCTTTTTCAACCCGCACCCCAACCCGGCGTAACTCGGCATACACCTCTTCCGCATAATCGATCTGCGCGTCAGTGATATTCATGATCCTGGCCTGCGCCGGAGCAAGCCATACCGGAAAGGCTCCGGCATAATGCTCGATGAGCACCCCGATGAAGCGCTCCAGGGAACCCATAAGGGCCCGGTGGATCATGATCGGCTGATGTTCCTTGCCGTCTTCCCCTGTATAGGTCATCTCAAAACGTTCGGGCAGGTTGAAATCCACCTGAATGGTGGAGCACTGCCAGCTGCGCCCCAAAACATCCTTGATCTTGATATCGATCTTCGGCCCGTAAAACACCCCTTCGCCAGGGTCAAGCGCATAGGCCAGCCCCTTTTTCTCCAGAGCCAGCTTCAGGGCAGTGGTGGCCTGTTCCCAGTGCTCGTCGCTGCCCACAGACTTCTCCGGCCTGGTGGAGAGATAGACCTCGTAATTCTCAAACCCGAAGGTCTTAAGAATATGCAGGTTCAGGTCAAGGATGTTGAAGATCTCCTCTTCCAGGTGGTCGGGCCGGCAAAAGATATGAGCATCGTCCTGAGTAAAGCCGCGAACCCGCATCAGGCCATGCAAAGCGCCGGTCTTTTCGAAACGGTACACCGTGCCCAACTCGCACCACCGCAACGGAAACTCGCGATAACTGCGCTTACGCGTATTATAGATACCGATATGAAACGGGCAATTCATCGGCTTGAGCTGATAGCTTACCTCCTCGATCTCCATGGGGGAGAACATGTTCTCCCCATAAAAATCAAGATGGCCGCTGGTCTGCCACATATCGCGCTTAGCAATGTGCGGGGTGAACAGCAACTCGTAGCCGTTTCGATAGTGCTCTTCGCGCCAGTGATCCTCAATGATCTTCCGGAGCAGAGCGCCCTTGGGCTGCCAGAGAATCAGTCCCGGTCCGACCTGATCGGAAACGGCAAACAACTCCAGCTCCTTGCCAAGCTTCCGGTGATCGCGCTTCTTTGCCTCTTCAAGCTGGTGAAGGTAGGCTTTTAAATCCTTGGGGTCAAAAAAAGCCGTGCCATAGATCCGCTGGAGCATCTTCCGGTTTTCATCGCCACGCCAGTAAGCGCCGGCCAGCTTGAGAACCTTGACACCCTTCAGCCAGCCGGCATGGGGCAAATGCGGCCCACGGCAGAGATCAACGAAATCTCCCTGCCGATACAGCGATACGGTCTCGGCTCCCAGATCCTGCAGCAGTTCAACCTTGTAGGATTGTCCACTCTTTTCAAAGAGGTCGATCGCCTGGGCGGTGGACATGGTCTCCCGATAAAAAGGAGCGGCAGCAGCGATAAGCTCCTGCATTTTTGCTTCAATCAGCGCAAGATCGTCGGGGGTAAACGGCTCCGGACGATCAAAATCATAGTAGAATCCATCGGCTATGGCCGGTCCGATGGCAACCTGCACATCCTTGCCGAATAAGGCAAGAACGGCCTCGGCCATGACATGGGCCGCGATGTGGCGAAGAATCTCCAAGGCCTCTGGGCTGTCGACGGTTATGGGCGCAAAAGCCGCATCGGCTTCGATGGGCATGGAAAGATCCACCAGCCTGTCATCCAACCGGGCGGCAATGGTCTGCTTTCGCTCCTTGTTGGAAACCAGCTCTTTGATGGTCTCGGCTACCGTGGTCCCCGCGGGGAACGTTTTCTGCTCCCCGGATAAAAGGGTGAGGGATATTTCCGCCATAATTGTTGGGATCAACCTTTTCGCACATGCACAAACAAAAACAAGCACATTGACCAGGTCAATCTGCCTGCACAATAAGACTTAGCAAAAACCGCTCTTTACGAAGCCTCGCAACGTCAAAATATCGTATTATGTTCTCTGGTAGGCGCGGGCGGATTCGAACCGCCGACCTCTTGCGTGTCGGGCAAGCGCTCTAACCAACTGAGCTACGCGCCTAAAAAAAACAATGAGCATACCGCCCATGGCGATAGCCCGTTCACTTTTAGGAGCCGCTGCGAAATGGCATCCTCGTTCTTGGCCATTTTGCTACGGCTCTTTATGCCGTCTTAGCCATCCAGAACAATGAGATTATTTACCACAACGGCTTTAGACAAATCTTCCAACCGGCAACCAATTACCAACAATTCACACCGGTGTCAAGGACAAATAGTTTCCGCAATCAGTGGTCACTCTCAAAAAAAAGAAGAACAAAATTCCTGTCCGGACATCGCTTTTACTCTCAAGAACAGGTGTCCTTCCGGGATTCAATGGCCCGACTCAACGTGATCTCATC
>VMSS01000106.1 GCA_013791995.1 Desulfurivibrio sp.
ACATCAATCAACAGCTCCTGGCACTGTCGCGCCGCGCCTATCACGAGCAGTCCGTGCTGAACATCAATTCAGTGATTGAAACCGAGGCCTTGTTCCTGGCCCATAACGAGTCAGACAAGGGGATCAAGCTTGATCTGGTCATGGCGGCGGATTTATTGAACATGAAGGGTTCGCCCCAACAACTCCTGCGCGTTATCCAGAACCTGTGCCAGAATGCCATCGAATCCATGGGCCCTGCCGGCACGCTGACGATCAAGACCGCAAACGTCTGCCTGGATACGCCGGTGAAGAAATATGAGCATATGACGCCGGGCGAATATATCAAGGTCTCGATTGCCGATACCGGCCATGGCATTCCACCGGAAATCCAGGACAAACTCTTCGATCCCTTTTTTACCACCCGCAAGGCCGACAAACAGCGCGGCTCCGGCCTGGGCCTGAGCGTGGTACGCGGCATCGTCAAGGATCACCAGGGCTTTATTGACCTGGAAAGCACCGTCGGCAGGGGCGCCACCTTCAGCCTGTATTTACCGGCCTGCCGGGACAAGATCCAGCCGGTGGAGCCGGAAAAACATTATACCGGCACGGAAACCATCATGGTCGTGGATGACGACAAACTGCAGATCGAAGTCATGACCCGCCTCCTGCAAGCGATGGGCTACACTGTCGAGAGCGCACATAGCGGCGAAGAGGCGCTGCGGCTATTCGCCACACATAAGGCCAATGGCCATTTTCCTCAACTGGTTATCCTCGACATGGTCCTGGGCAAGGGCATGGATGGCGCCCAAATCTATCAGGAGCTGAAGGCCATTAACCCCCATCAACGCGCCATCATCGTTTCCGGTTATGCTGAATCGCCCCGGGTCGCCCTGGCCCAGGCTCTCGGCACGGGCACTTACCTCCGCAAACCGGTGACGCTCGAAAAACTGAGCAAAGCGGTCCGGCAGGAATTGGATCGGACCTGAAGAGCCACGCAGTAGAGCAAAGCTCACTGCGTGGCGGTGCAGTGAAGCAAAGCTTCTACTGCACTGCCCTTCCGCCCTTGATTCTCTGTCGCCCGAATAGAGAAACAAGGATTACTTTTTGCCTAACCAAACCGTATGGTTTGGGACTGACTTATTCAGTTCCCAGGTTCAAACAGCACGGACGAAAGATAGCGTTCGCCGGAATCGGGTAGAATCACAACAATGGTTTTACCACCAAAGATTTTGTCTTTGGCCAGCCGCACGGCCACGGCCACGGCCGCCCCGCAGGAAATACCGGAGAGGATTCCTTCCTCCCGTGCCAGGCGCCGCGCCATTTCCACGGATTCGGCGCCGCTAACCTGCTCCACGCGGTCCACGAGACCGAGATCCAAGGTGTCGGGGATAAAGCCGGCGCCAATCCCCTGGATTTTGTGCGCACCCGGCTTG
>VMSS01000190.1 GCA_013791995.1 Desulfurivibrio sp.
GAAAAGCGAAAAATGAAGAACGTGGATGCGTTTTTTTGCTACCATCGATCTGCCACAATGTGGTAGTTTGTTCGGAAAGTGAGGTCGCAAAAAATCAAGCAAGCAGCTTTTTGCCCCGAAGATCAAAAGCGCCGGAGAAACGCCATGGAATCAGAAAAGAAACAGCATTTTAATACCCGGGTAATTCATGCAGCCTTAACCCCGGGAGAGTGGCAGGGCGCCACCCTGCCTCCCATTTTTCAGACCGCTGCCCATTGCCACGAGACCGCGGAGAATCTGAGCGAAACCTTTGGCGGGCGCACCACCGATCATATCTACGCGCGGCTCACCAACCCCACCAACAGGGTGCTGGAGCAGAAACTGGCAGCCCTGGAAGGCGGCAGGGCTGCGGTGTTCATGTCTTCGGGTATGGCGGCGATCACCAACAGCTGCTTGGCTCTGCTGCGGTCCGGGGATGAGTTTGTCTGCGGCAATTCGCTCTTCATGTCCACCTATGTTCTTTTTGCCAACGTCTTCAAAAAGTATGGGATCACGGCCCGCTTTGTCGAATCCACCGATCTGGCGGCCATTGAGGCTGCGATCAACGAAAAAACCCGATTCCTCTATCTTGAGACCATCGGCAACCCGAAGATGGATGTGCCCGACCTGGCCCGAGCCGCGCAGCTTGCCCATGATCACGGCCTGCCCCTGCTGGTTGACAATACCCTGGCCACGCCCTACCTGTGCCGGCCTCTTGAGTTGGGAGCGGATGTTGTTATCCACTCCACCACCAAGTACCTCAGCGGCCACGGCGATGCAGCGGGCGGGGTGGTGATCGACGGGGCAAAGTTCAACTGGAGCAGTGAGCGTTTCCCGGATTTTGCGCCCTTTGTCGAGCGCAAGGGGGAGCTTGCCTATCTTGATCGGGTCTGGCGGGAACTGCATATCAACTTCGGCACCACCGCGGCGCCGCTCCATGCCTATTTGACCATGCTGGGACTCGACACCCTGGCCCTGCGGATGGAGCGGCATCTGGCCAACGCAGGCAAGGTCGCAACCTTTCTGGCTTCACGGCCCGAGGTGCAATGGGTGAATTATCCCGGCTTTGCCGATCATCCCCAGCATAGCGAGGCACACAAACAATTCGGGGGCTTAGGCTTTGGCGGCATGCTCACCTTCGGTCTGGCGGATCAGGAGGCCTGCTTTCGCTTTATCAACAGCCTGAAGATGGTCTATCATCTGGCGAACATCGGCGACTGCAAGAGCCTGGTCATTCATCCCTATTCCAGCCAGTACCTCTCCTTTGCCGAGGAGCCGAAGAAAAATCTCTCCATCACTCCCGATCTGGTGCGCCTCTCCGTGGGCATTGAGGCGGTGGAGGATATAATGGACGATCTTGCCCAGGCCCTGGAGCAGATCTGATCCATGGACAACGCTTGCCTGAGTCTGGTCCGGAAACAGTTTTTTACCTTTGGTGAGCCGCCCCACGAGCTGGTGCTTGAAAGCGGCGAACGGTTGGGACCGGTGACCATCGCCTACGAAACCCATGGCTCCCTGTCAGCGAACAAAGACAACGCTATCCTCGTGGTCCATGCGCTCACCGGGGATTCCCATGTGGCGGGCTGCTATACCAAAGAGGATGCCAAGCCCGGCTGGTGGGAGATCATGGTCGGTCCGGGCAAGGCCATCGACACGGAGCGCTATTTCGTTATTTGCGCCAACGTGCTGGGCGGCTGCATGGGCAGCACCGGACCTTCTTCGATTAATCCGGCCACCGGCAAACCCTATGGCGTGTCGTTCCCTCTGGTCACCATCGGCGACATGGTAACTGCGCAAAAGGCGTTGATCGACCATCTCGGCGTTTCCCGGCTGCTTGCGGTGGTGGGCGGCTCGGTGGGCGGCATGCAGGTGCTGGCCTGGTGCGCCCGCTACCCGGAAATGGTGCGGGGTGCGATTCCCCTGGCCACCACGCCCCGGCATTCGGCCCAGGCCATTGCTTTTAACGAGGTGGCCCGGCAGGCGATCATGGCCGATCCCCATTGGCGCGGCGGTGCTTATTACGGCGGAGCCATGCCCGACCTTGGTCTGGCCGTGGCCAGGATGATCGGCCACATCACCTATCTGTCCAATGAATCCATGCGGCAGAAATTCGGCAGGCAGCTTCGGAGCAGGGATGCCCTTTCCTTTCATTTTGATGCCGGCTTCGAGGTGGAGAGCTATCTGCGCTACCAGGGAAACAAGTTTGTCGAGCGCTTTGACGCCAATTCCTTTCTGTATCTGACCAAGGCGGCGGATTATTTCGACCTTGACGATTACGCACCAACCGGCCTGTCCGGGATGTTCAAAGATTCCTGCACCAGCTTTCTGGTGGTGTCCTTCACCTCGGACTGGCTCTACCCCACCGAACAGTCCCGCGCCCTGGTGCAGGCCCTCAAGCGAAACGGGGGGGATGTGAGTTTCTGCGAGATTCAGTCGGATTGGGGCCATGATGCCTTTCTTCTGCCCAATGAAAGATTGCATTCTCTGGTGTCAGCGTTTCTTGCCCGGATTTCCCGGGAGGGTCTTGCCGGAGAGTGAAGAGAAAGTCCTGGGGAATCATATGTCGGCGTGTGCTACGGATATCACCGCAATAAAGAGAGACAGCAATGCGTTTTGATCTGCAGATAATCGCTTCCTGGATCGAGCCCGGCTCAAGGGTGCTTGACCTCGGTTGCGGGGAGGGGGAGCTGCTCCAGTACCTCAAGGAGCAGAAAAAGGTCTAGGCCACCGGCATTGAAAAGGATGAGGCCGAAGTGGCTGCCTGCATTTCCAAAGGGATTTCCGTGCTCCAGGGGGATTTCAATCTGGAGGTAGCGGATTATCCGCCGGACAGTTTCGACTACATCGTTATCAGTCAAACCCTGCAACAGGTTTACGAACCGGTCGCTCTCATCAACACCCTTCTTGCCATCGGTAAAAAGGTCATTGTCAGCTTTCCCAATTTCAGCTACTGGCGGATCCGGCTGCAGCTCCTGTTTGCGGGCTATGCGCCGAAAAGCAAGGAGCTGCCCTACGAATGGTACGATACCCCGAACATCCGGGTGATCACCCTCCGGGATTTTCGTAATTTTGCCAGGGAAAAGGACATTGCCATCCTTAAGGAGGTGGCGATTAACACCCATCGGCAGCAGGAAACCGGGAACATCGTCACTTTTCTCCCGAATCTGCGGGCCACATACGGTCTTTTCCTGGTCGGCCGCGCTGACCGGCAGGGCGCGGATTGACGGTCACGATTTTCTGTTTTTTCTCACATCTGTCCGATGATTTTTTCTAAAACGGCGCTGAACTGCGCCTGCTCCTCCCTGGAAAGTGTGGAGGTGATTTCTTCGGTGAGGTGCAGATGATACTGGTGGTGTTCGGAAAAAAGCTCCTGTCCCTTTTCCGTCAGGGCAATCAGGTAGGAGCGGCGGTCCGTCTCGTGGGGCGTTCTTTTAAGCAACCCCTGCTGCTCCAGCCGGTCGACCATGACCGTGAGGGTGCCGGTGGTCACGCCCATTTTTTTGGCCAGATCCTTCATGCGCAACGAATCGGAATGCCCGACGATCTCAATGGTATGCATCTGGGGCGTGGAAAGGCCGGAGCTTTTTACCACGTCCTGCTCCCAGGAAGAGAGCCTTTCGTACAATTCAATGAGCTGATGGGAAAGCTTTGCTGTCTCGGTCATTGGGGCAGGCATGGCTCGGTCTCGCAGGTGTGTATCTCAACGGTGAGGTGAGAAAGATCCGTAAAATCGTGCAATAGCTCTTTGTAGTATTCAATCTTCTGCGGATAATGGGTGACAATGGAAATGATCGCCGCGTAATGGGCCGGACCAACCTTCCAGACATGCATGTCTGCAATCCGGTTGTCCAGTGCGCCCTCTATTTTTTCCTTGATGGCAGCATACTCTGCGCTGCTGATGCTGCCGTCGAGCAAAATTCCGCCTGTTTCCCGCAACAACCCGTATGCCCAGCGGGAGATAACCAGCGCGCCGACTATGCCCATCAGGGGGTCCAGCAAGGTCCAGCCGAAATATTTGCCCAGAATCAGGGCTCCGATGGCAAGAACGGAAGTCAGCGCGTCGGCCAGGACATGCAGGTATGCCGCTTTGAGGTTGTGGTCATGGTGATGATGGTGGTCATGGTCATGGGTGTGGCCGTGATCATGATGGCCTTGCAGGAGAAAGGCGCAGGCAATATTGACCAGTAATCCAAGGGCGGCCACGCCGATGGCCTCGTTGAAATGGATCGATTGGGGACTGAAGATGCGTTGGCCCGACTCGATGAGCATGATCAGGGCAACCACGATCAGAGCAATGGCGCTGGCAAAGCCGCCCAGGACGCTGACCTTGCCGGTGCCAAAGGCAAAGGCCTTGTTGTCGGCATGTTTTTGGGCAAAGCGGTAGGCGAAAATAGTTATCATGAACGCGGCGACATGGGTGCCCATGTGCCAGCCGTCGGCCAACAGGGCCATGGAGCCATAGGCCATGCCAGCACCGATCTCAAAAAGCATGGTAACGGCGGTGAGGATGAGCACCTGTCGGGTGCGTTTCTCGCCGTGTTCCTGGATGACGGAAAAATCATGGCGATGCTGCCATGTATCAATAGACTGGGTGTGCATGTGAATCTCTCCGGTAAAAAAAATATTGGTTTTCCCTGCATGAACGGCAGGGCAATGGCTACAGAGAGGGGAGAATACAGAAATGTTGTTTGAGTGTCAAGATGTTTGTTGATCAAACAATATGGCGTTTGGCGCCCTTTGAGGAACTTCGGTGGGCGGAGTGTGGTGTCGGTGAAATGCTTGAAATAAAAACAGGCGCAGGGTGTTCTCCTGCGCCTGTTGGAACTGCGAGATTCGCTGCGGATTACAGCAGGTCGGTTTTTTTGAGCATGGCAATGGCGCCTTGGTACGAGACAACCAGCACCAGCAGCCAGCTTACGAGTAGAATTGTGTTCATGGTCTTACTCCTTATGTATCCGGTTAGTACATTTCGTTGGCGTCTTCGCCGGTAAGCTCGGCAATGTCGAGCTTTTTAGCATTCATCAGCTTCCAGACATAGGCGACATAGGCCAGAACAAAAGGAACTGCCAAGGCCACATAGCTCATGACCGTAAGGGTGTATTTGCTGCTTGAGGCGTTATAAATAGTGAGGCTTGATTGCAGATCGGTGATCGACGGGTAAAAGGCGGTGTTGTTGTATCCGGCCAGGGAAAAGATGGCCAATCCCACCAGCACCGTGCCGATCCCGCCAAACCAGATACCGCTGTTCTTGCCGAGAAAACCGGTGGCCGCAACGCCATAGATCACTGATCCCAGCCCTCCCAATAGCAGGAGCAGCACCACCGGCATCTCCAGCAGATTGGTGAGGTACTTGCCTTTTTCCATGGAAACAACGCCTGTGGCAGGGTCAACTGCAAAGCCGTCCATGGTTACAAAGCCGATCAGGACGGTGAGCAGGAATGGCAGGGCCCAGAGGAGGTTGATCCAGGTTGCCTTGCGGGCCCGCTTGACCAGGTTTTCATGGTCCACATGATTGACGATGTACATGGCTCCGAGAATTCGGGCCAGAAACATCAAAAACAACCCCAAGGCAAGATTAAACGGATTGAGCGCCGCTTCCAGACCGTGGTAGGGTGTGGCCCAGGTCACGGAGTTGTAAAGGTTCAGGCTGAAACGGGAACCGGTGAAAAAGGTGCCCACTGCCGCACCGATCAGGATGAGTCCAACGCTGCCGTTAATGCACATAAAAATTTCGTAGGTCCGCGCACCAAGGACGTTGTCGGGTTTCTTGCGGAATTCGTAGCTCACCGCCTGCACGATAAAGGTGAAGAGGATGAGCATCCATACCCAGTAGGCTCCGCCGAAGCTGGTGGCGTAAAAAAGCGGGAAGGCTGCGAACAGGGCGCCGCCGAAGAGGACCAGGGTGGTGAAGGTGAGCTCCCACTTGCGGCCCATGGTATTGATGATCAGAGATTTTTCCTCTTCGGTGCTTGCCGTGGTGAAAATCAGGGTCTGGCCGCCCTGCACAAAGGTCAGGAAGAGAAAGAGCGAGCCGACCACGGAGGTTATCAGCCACCAGAGTTGCTGCAGAATTGAGTGATCCAGGTTTCCTATCATTGTTTTATGCCTCCGGTCCGATCTTGATTTGCTTCATAATAATGCGAATCTCCGCGATCAATAATGCGGTGAACAGGGTCAGGAACATGAAAAAGGTGGTCTGTACGTTGCTCGCGGCAATATTGGTGCTGGCCATGCCCACCGGGAGCAATCCCTGAATGGCCCAGGGCTGACGACCGACCTCAGCCACGACCCAGCCGGCCTGTTGCGCCACATAGCCTAAAAAGATGGAAAAGAAGCAGGCCAGGTTCAGCCAACGCTGGTATTCCAGGGTTCCTTTGTAGGCGAAGTAGAGGACCAGCAGGAAAATCACCGGGAACAGGGTGCCCAGTACCACCATGATATGAAAGCTGTAGAAGGTGGTGGCCACCGGAGGGGCAGCCTCAGCCGGGTTGTTCAGGTAGCCGTAGCCGAGATCACCCTTGTGCTGGTCAAAAATGGCTAGGGCGGCAGCCGACTCTCCATCGTCCCCTGTGTCCTTGGCATATTTGTAGCGGGCCAGTTCGGCCAGGGCGATCTTGCCGGTGACCATGCGCTGCTCGGCGCCAATAATATTGCGCTCGGCATTGCCGAAGACCAGATCGTTGATGCCGGGGACAAAACTGTTTGGATCCCGGTTGGCCAGGAGCGAGAGCAACCCTGGGATTTTAACTTCTTGGTAGAAGGCGGGAAGGTCATCGCCTGGTTTCTTGCTGGAGTTGATGATGCCCATGGCGATGATGGGTGCTTTTTCCTGCCCAACGTACAGCCCTTCCATGGCTGCGAGTTTCATGGGCTGTCTCTGGGCCACGCTGAAGGCGGCCTCGTCACCGGTAAAGGCGACGAAAATGGAAGCGATGAAGCCGAAGACCGCGGCGACCACCATGCTGCGTTTGGCCATTTTCTGGTGCCGTTCCTGCAAGAGAAAGAGGGCGGAGATGCCCACGACAAAGAGCGCGGCAAGCAGAAAGGCGGAGCTGGTGGTGTGGGTGAACTTGTGTACCGCCACAGGGGAAAGCGCTACTTCCCAGAAATTCTGCATTTCAAAGCGGGCCGTATCGGGATTAAAGTTCATGCCGATGGGAAACTGCATCCAGCCATTGGCCACCAGGATCCAGACCGCAGAAAGGTTTGAGCCGATAGCCACCATCCAGGTGGAAAAGAGATGGAATCCCTTGGAGACCCTGTGCCAGCCGAAGAACATTACGGCAAAGAACGTGGCTTCGATAAAGAAGGCGAAGATGCCTTCAATGGCTAGGGGTGCGCCAAAAATGTCTCCCACCATCCAGGAATAATTGGACCAGTTGGTGCCGAACTGGAACTCCAGAATGATACCGGTGGCTACTCCGATGGCAAAATTGATGCCAAAGAGAGTCATCCAGAACTTGGTCAGTTTTTTCCACTCCTCATTGCCTGTTTTGACGTAAATGGATTCAAAAAAGGCAATAAGGAAAGAGAGCCCCAGAGTCAACGGAACAAAAATCCAGTGATACATGGCGGTCAGGGCGAATTGCGCCCGGGCCCAGTCCACCGTGGTCAATAATTGATCTTCCACAATATCCTCCTTGTGTGTGGTGGCGGCGAAATGCCGTGCTCCAGCCATGATTAAAAAATACCAGATGAAAAAACGAAAAAAACCGTGTGTATATCAACGAGCCGAGGCTGGTCTGGTAATGTTTTCCAGAACGTGTCCGGCACGCTCCTGCTCGGTGTTAAAGTTGCGGGCAAGATGATTCGGGAAGAAAAAAAGTTTGAGAACCGCAAACATGATGAACAGTTTGATGGCGATGATCTTCCACAGGGTTTTGCCGACCACCATGGAGCGGAAGCCGTCTCGATAAAAAAAATACAGTTTTTTGGGCAGTGCGGTCATGGCGGGGTTACCTCGTCGGACAAAACGCTGTTTCTTTGTTGTATATGGATGACATTTGTCCGGTCAAATTATTTTTTTCCGCTGGGAGGGTTGCGACCGTCAGTTTTGGGAAAAGGTGTCAGGCAGCAGGCGTCTTCCGCGGCAAGAGTGGCAAAATCAGCCTCCTGCAGAGTTTCCCGGAGCTGCCGGTTGGCTTTGTTCCAGACCCGATGCACGGTGCAGAGGGCGCTATTATCACAGGATTCCGGCCGACCCACGCAGTCGTTAAGGGAGATTTCGCCGATGACCGCTTCGATAACCGCCAACAGGGTGATCTCTGAAGGATCGGAGAGGAGGCGGTATCCGCCGCTTGCACCCTGTAGAATTTCAATGATTCCGGCCCTGGCCAGTTGCTGGGCAATCTTTGCCAGAAAGTGCGGCGGCACATCGGTGCGCACGGCTATTTCCTTTCTGCTGACCAGTATTCCTTTGCCATGTCTGGCAAGGTCCAGAACGCAGCGTATTCCGTATTCTCCGGCCCGGGTAAGTCTCATGATGCAGTCCAATAGTAATAAGGATATATAAGATATATTTTGTCTTATATCGAATCAGTGGGTTGGTTGTCAAGAAAAAAACTGGAGTGGTTGATGAAATTTTCCGGGGAGATTTGGTTGCGTGATGCTAGGCGGCGTTGGGATCTGTGGCAGGTTTTTGCTGGTACTTGCCAGCAGTGGCGATACATTTGCTCCGGTACTTGAGTTTGGTGAGTCCGTAGCGGACAACTCCCGAGACGTTGCCCACCGCGTCGACCAGGGAAATACATATTTCAAGCACTGGGAGCATTTTTATGGGGAAAAGGGTTTTGAATCGTCTTGCCATGATGTGGGGCGGTTTTTTATCGCAAATATCACGAATGAACTGATTGGAAAAAGCAGCAAGATTTTGCAGGATATGCAGTTCGTCCGCAAAGGACTCCACTTCCGGGGGATTGCGGGCCATGCAGGCGATAATGGTGTCGGAGAAATTCCAGAAACGGGCAATCTCTTCGCCAATTTCAGTGAAGGTGAGCTGTTTGAACATGAGACGGCACATGGCGTCTTCGGAACTGCCGCTCGTTGTTCCCGTTTCTATGCGTCGGTATACATCGGGGAAATAAATGGTCATGATAATGCGGCCAAGATCGTGCAAAAGTGTACAGATGTAGGCCTCTTCCGGTGATACTGGAATCTTGTATTTCTGGACCAGGAGTTTGCTGAGGTTGGCACTGAGCAGTGAAATCGCCATCTGGCGGCTCAACCCATCTTTTTCCCCCCCGGATTTAAGAAATTCCTCGATAAGACTTATGGAAACAGCCAGCTCCCGGACAACATCGAGACCCAGGGCGGCCACGGCCCGTTCAATGGTGGAAACGCGCGCCCCGCGGACATAATAAGCAGAGTTGGCGACCTGGAGGATTTTGTTGGTGAGCGAATAATCTTTCAGAATAACACTGGAAAGTTCGGATACATTAGCGCGTTTGTTAAGGGTTATCTTCAGAACCTCATTGACGTGTCCTGAGATGGCCGGGAGTTCACTCAGGTTCATCTTGGCGAAAATTTCAGTGAGCTTCTGATTTCTTGCTGAACCTGTGTCTTGCTCCACGATAGCCCTTTTTTACTGAAAGAATATTCCGCGCTATGCACGTTAAAAATAACGATAAAACAGGTGGATGACAAACCTGTTTAATATACCATTTTGCGACAGGGAAAGCAATGGGATGCAGGGAAGAGTGGCCGGAAAATCAAGAGGTGCGGTTATTGAAGAACAGACGTGAGGGAGTTAAGGGCTTCGTCGGCGAGCTGACCGGTGGTAACCGTGATCAGGCGGTTATCGGTATACAGAGAGAAAGCAGTGGTGTCGGCAGGCAACTGTTTGATTTTTGTTGCCGCTTCAACGACCAGGAGTCTCCCCAGAGCGCGGGCAGCCAAACCCCGGACTACAGGGTCTTCCGAGTCGAGGTAGGGAAGAAGATATTTGGGCGCCTGCCAGGCATAGAGCAAATCCGCACGGACCTTGGCCAGTCGGCCAATTCCCCACATAAGGCCGCGCTGGAGGCTTGGGAGCTCCAGATAAAATCCGTCCTCCCGCATAAAGGAGACCAGAATCTTGGTATATTCCAGTGCCAACCCTTCATGGCAGGCCAGACATTCGGCCATGGCCTCCGGAGTGCCCCAGCCTATACCGCCGGATTCGTCATTGAGGCTCCACATGAAACGGCGGATGACAATGCGGGCCGCCTCCATATCTTGATCGGCAAGCCGGGCCACTGTTATGCCCATGGCGGAAACAGCATTCCACTTTGTTTTTTCAGAACCGCTGCAGATCCCGGAAAATAAAGAGTTAAGGAGTTTTTCCGGCGGGTATCCGGACAGGGTGGCGATGACGGCATCAAGCTCCGCTTGACTCAACAATGTCAGGATTTCCTTCTTGATGCCCCTTTGGCTTACCGCCATAACTCTTCCCCTGAGACAGGACGTTGCAATACGATGAAAAAGTGCCTAGCCGCTTATTTGTGCATGGCCGCGGCAATCTGGCGGCCCAATTCCGAGCAATGTTCCAGTGATTCGTGGGTAGGGACGTTCTTGATTTTGATGCCCTCGCCAATGATCTCAAAACCCATGTCCGTCATGTGCCCGGTGAGATGTTTTACCGCCTCGCCGCTCCAGCCGAACGAGCCGAAGGCTGCGCCGATCTTGTCTTTGGGGCGCAATCCCTTCATGTAGGTGATGATGTCGGCCATGGCCGGCATGATGTTGTTATTCAAGGTCGGCGAACCGAAAATGACCGCCTTGGCATCGAGAACCTCGGTGATGATGTCGCTGCGATGGTTTCTCCGGGCATGCAGCATCTTTACATGGGTAATCCCTTCGCGCAGCAGGCTGTTCATCACTGCCTTGGCCATTTTTTCGGTGCTGTGCCACATGGTGTCGTAGATGATAACCGCCTTGTTCTGTGTTTCCCCCCGGCTCCAGCGGTCGTATGCTGCAAGGATGGTCTGCGGAGAGGTGCGCCAGATCACGCCGTGGTCCGGGGCGATCATATCGATTTCCAACCCCATTTCCTTGACCTGGGCAAGCAATTTCTGGACGATGGGCGAGAAGATCATGAGGATGTTGGCATAATATTTGGACGTATGCACCAGGAGTTCATGGGGATCCACCTCGTCATCGAAGCGTTCGGAGGTGGCCCAGTGGTGGCCGAAGGCATCGCTTGAAATGAGCAGTTTGTCCTCCGGAATATAGGAAAACATGCTGTCCGGCCAGTGCAGCATTTTGGTTTCAAGGAATTGCACCGTTTTCTTGCCGAGACTGATGGAATCCCCGGTTGCTACAACTTCGTAGGGCCAGTCTTCTCTGTGGTAATGCTCGAGCAGGGCCTTTTTCCCCATGGGCGAGCAAAATATTTTTTCCGGCTTGATGAGGTCGATCAACTCCGGCAGGGATCCGGAGTGGTCCATCTCCACATGGTTGACGATGATATAGTCAATCTTGCTCGGGTCTCCCAGAACCTGGTAAAGGTGGTGGACCAGATCGCCTTTCAATTCTTTTTTCACGGTGTCGAACAGGGCGATCTTTTCGTCCTTGACCAGATAGGCGTTGTAGCTTGTGCCCTTTTCCGTGGAGTACCCGTGGAAGTCGCGGATGTTCCAGTCCACGGCCCCAACCCAGTAGATATCTTTTTTGATTTCTATCGCAGCCATGTCGTCCTCATGCGTAAAACCCCTGCCAACCGTTTCCGGCAGCCAGGGGTTTGATTTTTTATCCGAATGCAACCTGTTGCAGGCGTGGTGATACTATTCCTTTGCAGGAGGCGGGGTAAAGACCCGTTGACCCAACGCTGCGTCGAGAGCGAACAGCGCGGTGGTGTCTTTGCCGATGAGCTTGAGCTTGTCGAGCACCGAGCCGACACCGGCTTCTTCTTCCACCTGTTCCGAAACAAACCATTGCAAAAAAATGTTGGTGGCATGGTCCTTTTCTTCCAGGGCCAGGTTGACCAGATTGTTGATCAGCCCTGTTACCTTCTGCTCGTGGCCGAGAACCTCCTGGAACACGTGCAGGGTTGATTTCCATTCAACCGGTGGCTGTTTGATGGCCTTGAGCGTCACGCGGCCACCCCTTTCGTTGACATACCGGAAAAGTTTCATGCCATGGAACCACTCCTCCTGGGTCTGGGCTTGCATCCATTGTGCTGCGCCGGGCAAACCGATGGAGTCGAAATAGGTGGACATGGACAGGTACATGTAGGAGGAATAAAATTCCGCGTTGATCTGCTCGTTGAGAGCTTTTTCAATGGTTTTGCTCAGCATATCAGGCCTTCCAGAGTCCGTGGAGATTACAGAATTCGCGGGCGCTGACGGAGGTCGCGTCCACGGCGAAAAAAGCCTCCGGTGCATCGCCGGGCTTGAGAAATTGACGATACGCTTTGTTCCCGGCGATGAGCTCGATCCATTCGATATGGTGTTTTTCTTCCATGGGGTGGGCAACAGCGCCGACTGTGACCTTGTAGCCGCTGGCCACCTTTTCGATCACCGGCACATGTTTTTCCTTGGAGGCATCAACGGTGTTTTCGGTGAGCAGGGTCATGGGCTGACCGCAGCAGACGAGTTCGCCGACTCCGCCGTGCAGAACTTCAACGATATTGCCGCACACTTCACATTTGTAGACTTGCAGTTTTTCAGCCATAGTGGGATTCCTCCTAAGTTTAAATTACCAGTTTTCGCCATGCAGCTCAAAATGGTCTCGGGCATGGGCGCAGGCCAGACATTTTTCCGGGGCCTCGGCGCCCTCGTGGAGATAGCCGCAGTTGCGACAGCGCCAGGTCACCTTGGCTTCTCTTTTGAAGACCCTGCCTTTTTCAATGTTGGCCATGAGATCGCGGTAGCGTTTTTCGTGCTGTTTTTCCGCCACACCAATGGCCATGAACACCCCGGCTATGTCGGGAAAGCCCTCTTCCTGGGCGATCTTGGCAAATTCCGGATACATGACGGTGTGCTCATGGTTCTCGCCTGCCGCCGCCTCGCCAAGATTTTCCAGGGTTGTGCCGATAACCCCGGCCGGGAAAGTCGCGGTTATCTGCACCTCGCCGCCCTCGAGCATCTTGAACAGCCGTTTGGCGTGTTCTTTTTCCTGGTTGGCCGTTTCTGTGAAGATGTCGGAGATCTGGACAAAACCGTCCTTTTTGGCCTTGGAGGCAAAATAGGTGTACCGGTTGCGGGCCTGGGATTCACCGGCAAAGGCGGTGAGGATGTTTTTTTCTGTTCGGGAGCCTTGTAAAGAGCCCATGTGGATAACCTCCTCTGGTAGACGCTATGCTAGTATCGGGATTGTAAATGGATGTATTTCGTATTGTACATATTTCCCGGCGGTCTGTGTGGAAAAAACCAGGCCGGGAAAAAATCAGGACTGACAGGCAGGGCAGATGCCGGTGAACTCCAGGCGGTGCCGGAGAATCTTGAAAGATGTCAGCTTGCCCGCAGCCTTTTCCACATTGAAATCCGGGGGAAGATCTAGGTCGTCAACCCGTCCGCACTGACTGCAGCGTACATGGTAGTGGACATGGGCTGTGCCGTCAAAACGTTTCTGGGTCCCGCCGATATCCAGTTTCTGGATAATCCCGCATTCGGACATGATTTCAAGATTGCGGTACACCGTGCCCAGGCTGATTTTGGGCAAACGTTTCCGCACCATCTGATACAGTACATCGGCAGTGGGGTGCGAAGTAACGTTGCACAGTTCATCAAGAATAATCTGGCGCTGCTTGGTTATCCGCAGGCTGTGGTTGTTAAGTTGCGACATGGCTATCCTCCTCAGTTGATAATAATTCTTATTACAACAGGATAAAGGCAATCGCAAGATTTTTTTTGGAATTCTTGACTGTTACCCGCATTCTGGTAACAATAAATTCGTGATATTGGAAAATCGGGGGTTGCTTCTGTCGACCGTACCATCAGGAGGATATGTTTTGAGCAAGAAGAATTACACCTTTTTGGTTGTCGAAGACAATCTTCTGATGTTGAAATTGGTCGTTAACATGCTGGCCGATATCGGCTATCAGGACGTTGTTACGGCCAGAAACGGCAAGGAAGCCTGGGAAAAGATACAGTCCCCAGACACAGAAATTGATCTCATTGTCTCGGACATGCTGATGCCTGAGGAGGATGGGATGCAATTGCTCCAGCGTATCAGGAATTCGGAGGAATACTGGCACCTGCCGTTCATTATGGTCACCTGCGTTGATGATCTGGATCGAATCATGTCGGTGACCGAGCAGCACATCGACGGTTACCTGGTTAAGCCGGTCACAGAGGCGGCCCTTAAGCCGAAGATCTACTCGGCTCTTAAAAAGGCATACGACCCTGATCCGTATCACCGGGCTTTGTACATGGGTAGAAAATATCTGCGTGAAGGACGGCTCGAGCTCGCCATCCAAGCCCTGGCAGAGGCCAGAAATCTGGATCCGTCACAGGCTGCCACCTATTTCTATCTTGCAGAGACGCAAGAGAAGGTCGGCAAAATGGATGAAGCCGAGGAAAATTATAAACGTTGCCAGGACACGAGCAACGACCTCTATGTCAAATCTCTTGACGGGCTTTCCCGGGTCTACCAGCACAAGGGAGAAACCGCCAAAGCCATGGCCGTTTTGAAAAAAGCGATAGATATTTCTCCAAGCACCACGGATC
>VMSS01000182.1 GCA_013791995.1 Desulfurivibrio sp.
ATATTCCGTTTGTGTTTTCTCTGCTGATTGTTGAAAAAGTATTACTCTAACTTGCGGGATATCCCCTGAATTGTCAAGCGTCATTTGGTGCATGAAGGCTCGATTTGATCCCTGCGTATTTCCCGTGAGAGTGAGATCTGCCGAGGATATATTCTGACAATTGAGTGGAATGAAAATTTATGCATGAAATGCATTTGAAAAGATATTATTATGTAAAATTGTGGTCTAACCTGTCGTTATTATGATATATATCGGTACTTGTACCGATGGGTTTCAATTTTTTTGGTAGGAGGCAACCATGGATGCAAAGGAAAGAATGAGCATTTCCCGCCAATTTTCACGGGAATTGCCCGTTGCAGGGCGGATCAAGAATTTTGACGAGGTTGTTTCCGGCTATGAGGACAAGGAGGCCCTGCTTGAGGCAGAGCGTTGCCTGCAATGTAAAAAACCGAAGTGCCGTGAGGGCTGCCCTGTTCATAACGATATCCCCGGCTTTATCAAATTGTTGCGCGAAGGCAAGATTGAGGAGGCATATTGGAAAGATCGCGAGACCAATTCGCTTCCCGCCATTTGTTCACGGGTCTGCCCTCATGAGTTCCAATGCGAGGGGCATTGCATCCGCGGCAAGAAGGGCGAACCGGTAGCCATCGGCATGCTTGAGCGTTACATCGTTGACTGGATGGTGGCGAACAATAAAAATTTGCTCCAGCCCTGTGCCATGCCCAAGGACAAGAAGGTGGCCATTGTCGGCTCCGGTCCGGCCGGTATGTCGGCGGCATATTATCTGGCCCATGAAGGCTACCATTGCACGATTTTCGAAAGTCTCCCGGTTTTTGGCGGGATGCTCGCAGTCGGCATTCCGGGCTATCGTTTGCCGCGTTCCATCATTGCGGCTGAATGCGAAGCCTTAAAGAACTGCGGGGTGACCATGGTGCATGGAGTGACCATCGGCAAGGATAAAACCCTGCAGGATCTGCGTGATGAGGGGTTTTCTGCAGTATTTATCGGGCCAGGGGCGCATCTGAGCCGGAAGTTGGGTGTGGATGGCGAAGACCTGGAAGGGGTTGTGCACGGGGTTGATTATCTGCGCAAGATTAATGTGGGTGAAACGCTGAATCTGGGGAAAAACGTTGTGGTGGTCGGCGGCGGAAACGTGGCTATCGACTGTGCCCGCACGGCCCTGCGTACAGGCTCTGATAATGTGTTCATCCTCTACCGACGCTCCAAGGCGGAAATGCCCGCGTCCCAGGCAGAAATCCATCATCTCGAGGAGGAGGGCGTGCGTATCGAGATGCTGGCGGCTCCGGTTGCCATCCATGGCGAGAACGGCAAGCTGACCAAGATAGAATGCATCCGGATGGACCTTGGCGCCTGTGATGCATCCGGTCGTTGCAGGCCTGTGCCGAAGGAAGGATCGAATTTCATGCTCACCGCTGATGCCATCATCCCGGCGATCAGCCAGGATGTCGACATTACTGCGGGTTCCGGGCTTGATTTCACCATGACCCGATGGGGCACCTATGTGGTGGATGAGGCCACCATGCAGACTTCAGTGGACTGGGTCTTTGCCGCAGGCGATGCGGTGCTCGGGCCACAGACTGTGGCCAAGGCTGTGTATCAGGCCAAGGAGGCAGCCGAGTCCATCAAGAGGTATCTGGAGGGCAAAGATCTTAAGGAAGGACGGCAACCGTTTTCCCTTGAGTAGTTCTTTGTTACAGAGACTTTAACAAAAAAGCCCCGCCGGTGGAAAACCGGCGGGGCTTTTTTGTTGCATGATAAGCAGGGGAAGATGCAATCCATGCGAAAGCGCGTAACTGCCCGGAGAGAAACAATCATTGCGTTTCTGGGAATGAATATCATACAATATGAAACCGTCTGTTTTAGGCAAATCCATCGAGGGAAACCATGACAGAAAAACTGATGTGCAATGTCGGCTGGTACAACAATAAAAAGATTCTGATTGTTGAAGACGAATCGCTGCAGCGCCATTTATTGCACGAGTATCTCAGCGAGGCGGGATACGAGGTGATTGAAGCGGTGGACGGTGTGGATGCCTCTGAGAGATTAGCCGTTGACCCGGATATTCGGTTTGTGATTACCGATCTGAGGATGCCGCGAATGGATGGGTTCGATCTTATCACCGAGATCAGGAAAAAACAGCTCCACTATGTCTACATCATGGTGCAAACGCACCACGACGATGAAGAATCCCTGGAAAGGGCCCTTTCTTTGGGGGCGGATGATTTCCTGAAAAAACCTGTGCGCCCGGTCGAGCTGTGCCTCCGTGTCGCAGGCGGGTTCAGGGTGCTCAAGCTTGAAAAATTTGAGGAGCTCATCTTTTTTCTTACCAAACTTGCGGGTCTGCAGAGCAAGGAGACAGGGAGCCATCTGGACCGGATGTATCATTTTACCCGGGCCCTTGCCCGGGACATTGCTGTCAATCACCCGGAACTCGGACTCACCATTACCGTGGCGGAAGAGATCGCCAAGGTCAGTCCGCTGCATGATCTGGGAAAGGTTGGCGTCTCGGTGGAGCTTCTGCACAAGTCGGAAAAATTAAACCATAATGAGGTGTGCTGCCTGCAGGACCATGCTCTGGTGGGTGGCCTCCTTATTCAGGAAGTTTACGCGCACACCGAGTCGGAATACCTTTTTCTTGCCCAGGAGATCGCCCAGCTCCACCATGAACGGTGGGACGGCAAGGGCTACCCCCATGGGTTGGCCGGCGATAAAATCCCTCTCTGTGCCCGCATAGTCGCGCTGGCAGACGCATATGACGCCATGACCAGCAGACGGAGCTATCATGCCGGCCTGAGCCATGAGGATGCGAGACAGGAGGTTCTGAAAAACGACGGCAAGCAGTTTGATCCCAAGGTCGTAGCGGCCTTCCTGCGGCAGGAAGCAGAGTTTGTCAGAATAAAAGAAGAGTTTTTGGACAATGATTCGCCGTTGTATCGAAAAATCTAGGAACCGGCCGGCAGTGGCAAGGTCAGCCTGATCCGGGGCACCATATCAAGCGGGATTTGTCCATACGGAGGAAGAAAGCGTGCAACTTGTTGAGGTGATTGCCCATCCGGAAAACCTGGAAAAACTGCCCGCCATAGTCGCAGATCTCAAGATCGAAAAATTCTGGCCTGCCGGCGGCACAGCGGAGCTGGCCGTCTACCATCTCCTGGTCGAACAGGAAAAAATTCAGGGACTTCTTGATGCGCTCCAAGGCATTCTCGGCCCGGACGGGAATATTGTTCTGATTACCCCTGAGGCGGTTTTGCCGCACCATGCACCTTCCGAGGAAGAGCTGAAAAAATCCTCGCGGGAAACAACCAGGGAGGAACTCTACGAAGAGGTGGAAAAAGGCGCTCGACTCGGGAGCAATTTCTTGCTGCTGGTCGCCCTTTCCACCGTTGTGGCCTCCATCGGCCTGATCAAGGACAATGTTGCCGTGGTGATCGGGGCAATGGTTATCGCCCCGCTGCTTGGGCCCAACATCGCCCTGGCCCTTTCCACCGCCCTGGGCGACACCAAACTGCTGTGGACCGCTGCCAAGTCAAATATTGCAGGTCTGGGTCTGGCAATCGGCATTGGAATCTGTGAAGGGTTTTTCTGGCCAGTCTCTTTTGCAAGCCACGAACTCCTGGCCCGCACCGATGTCGGTCTGGACAGCATTGTTCTGGCTCTTGCTTCCGGGGCGGCTGCGGCCCTCTCTCTGACCACGGGACTCTCCAGCGTTCTGGTCGGGGTGATGGTGGCGGTCGCTCTTCTCCCGCCCGCTGCGGCACTGGGCCTCATGCTCGGCTCCGGACAGATGGATCTTGCCATCGGCGCCGGACTTCTCTTGTCCGTAAACATTGCCTGTGTCAATCTTTCGGCAAAGCTTGTCTTCATCTTCAAAGGGATCAAGCCGAGAACCTGGCTCTCCGGCGAAAAAGCGCGGGAATCGTCCACTGTTTATCTGCTGATCTGGATCATTTCTCTGGGTGTTCTCACTGCCATTATTCTTGCAATGAAGAAGGGGTAACACTGCACAGTGTTGGCTTTTGGCGCGTCGGAGCTTCCGGCGTATGGAGAAAGCGGTGGGCTAGTTCTTTGAATTGGGCGAAGAGTATCTGTAATTGGCAGCCAGGCTCATGCTTTCAACATATTGGGCCACACCGCTGGAGATGTGGTTGGCCACCTCGGTAAGGTAGGCTGTATTTTTAAGACGTTTTTCCTCCTCCGGATTGCTCAAGAAAGCGATCTCGGTAAGGATGGCAGGCATTTGGGCGCCGATAAGCACTACAAAAGGCGCCTTCTTGACCCCAAGATTGGAGACATCGCTGAATTTTTTGTTCAGTCCGCTCACCATTTCCTCCTGGACCAATCCGGCAAGCTTGAGAGACTCATTTATTTTTGAATTCTGCATGAGATCCAGGAGGATGGATTGCAGATCGCTGATTTGCTTGGCCGAGGTGGCATTTTCCAGAGCAGCCAGCCGCATGGCGTCCTTGTTGTTGGTCAGATCAAGCACATAGGTCTCGATCCCTTTGGCATCATGGTTCGGGGCGGCATTGACATGGATGGAAAGGAACAGGTCGGCTTCCTTGGCATTGGCGATGGCTGTCCGCTCTTCCAGGGGGATGAAGACATCGCGGTCACGGGTGAGGATAACTTCGCAGCCGATTTTTTCCTTAAGTATTTTGGCAACCCTGAGAGCCACATCAAGGACGATATCTTTTTCCTTGAGGCCGTTCGGACTGCAGGTGCCCGGGTCCTTGCCGCCGTGGCCCGGATCGATGACGATTCTCTTTATGCCCATCACCAACGGCCGCGTCTGGGTCGAGGGTTCCCCTTTGTTCGCATTGCCGCCTTTTTTTCCCTTGCCTGCTATTGTCTCCTTGGTGCCCGCCTTCCCGGTTTTTTCAGCCGCAGCACCATCGCTGCTCATCACATCGATTACCACGCGGAAGGGATCGGCAAGGGTGAAGACCTTGTAGTCGGAAATATTGGTCTGGGTGTCCAGGACGACGCGCACAGTTTTTGGGTCAAACTGGGCATTCCTGACCCTCCGCAACAGACCGTCATCAATGGGGATGCTCCGGACTGTATCGGGGCTGAGGCGGCTGTTGTGCAGGTCAATGTAAATTCTTCGCTGGGAAGCTTTGTCTCCGGAGAGGACCTGATGTTTGAAGGTCACCGGGCCCGTGGTCTCGACAACCAGGCGGGTGTAGCGGCTGTTGGACCAATGGCGGATGGGGAGTACTGTGGCTTGGTGGCCGGATTTTTGGGGAGAAAGGACTTGTTGGGGCGGGTCGCTGTCATCCCGCGGGGTAAGGCATTTTTCTCCGGCCTCGATCTGGGAAGAGTTCGGGACCGGGACGGTTTTGAGCTGTAAAAGCTGTTCTTCGGCACTGCCGGCCATGTCGCCTTCCGGGTAAATGGCGATGATTTTTGTAAAGGCCCGTGCCGCCTTGCCAGGATCTTTTTTGTCGGCAAGGTAGATGGTGCCAAGAATAAAAAAGGCGTCATCGGCCAGGGCATTTCCCGGATAGCGGGAGCTCAATTCCTCGTAGGCTGAAATGGCTTGGTCAAGGTCCTTGGTCTTGCCGCTTTGTTGAAACATGGTATGGAAGATCTTGCCCAGCATGTAGAGGGATTTCGGAGCAACCTGATGATCGGGCGCTGCCTTGTATATGCTGCGGAAGGCTGTGACGGAGGTGAGCCATCTGCTGCGGTCCTTGCCCTTGTTGCCGGTGGATAGATCCTGGTAATAGGCCTTGGCCTGTTCGTATTGTCTGGCTATGTTGTCCTGGCTTGAATCGGGCCGGGACCAGGCCTGCGTGGCGGGCATGAACAGCAAAAAAACAAAGAGCAACACCTGGAAAAAAATGCGCAGGCTGTGCGGATTCAGACACGGTATGCCGAGTTTCGCAAACGGTCTTGCCTGGCGTGCGTATTGTCTCATACTACTCCGCATCGGTCAGCCTTTTGAGTTCATAGAGCATATCCAGGGCCTCTCTGGGCGACAATACATCCGGATTGATTTCCCGTAACCTCTGCGCTGCAGGGGATTCCCCTCCACCGAACAGGGAAAGCTGGCCGGTGTGCTGGCTTTTCTTTTTTCTGGGCGAGGTGGCGATGCGCGGTTCTCCCTGTCGGTTGAATTCTCCCTGTTCGATATTATGCAATAATTCCTTGGCTCTGGCAACCACTCGAGCCGGAACTCCTGCCAGGGCGGCAACCTGAATGCCATAGCTCCGGTTGGTCCCGCCGGGCAGCAGCTTGTGCAGGAAGATAATGGTGTCGTTCCATTCCCGTACCGCAATGTTGTAGTTTTTGACTCGCTGGTGGGTGGCGGACAACTCGGTCAGTTCATGGTAGTGGGTGGCGAAGATGGTTTTGATCCCCTTGCCGTTTTTGTTGACCAGCTCCTCGGCCACGGCCCAGGCAATGGAGAGGCCGTCAAAGGTGGAGGTGCCGCGGCCGATTTCATCGAGAATCACCAGGCTCCGCTGGGTGGCGTTGTTGAGGATGTTGGCGGTTTCATTCATCTCCACCATAAAGGTGGACTGGCCGCGGCGCAGGTTGTCCGAGGCTCCGACTCTGGTGAAAATGCGGTCCACCACCCCGATTTCCGCAGTCGCGGCCGGCACGAAGCTGCCCATCTGGGCCATGAGGGTGATGAGCGCGGTCTGCCGCAACACCGTGGATTTTCCTGCCATGTTGGGTCCGGTGATGATCAGAACCTCTTCGCTCTCCTGGTCAAGGTGAATATCGTTGGGCACAAAGCGGCCAGGCGGCAGGGCGCGTTCAATTACCGGATGGCGGCCTTCCTTGATGATGATCGCCTCACCCGCATTGACCAGAGGTTTGGTGTAGCGGTATTTTTGAGCGCCTTCCGCCAGGCAGCAGAAAAAATCGATCTGGGCCAGGCAGCCGGCGGTATGGAGAATCCGGGAGGACGCCTGGGCAACCGTGGTCCGGATCGCGCTGAAGAGGCGGTATTCCAGCTCCAGCCGTTTGTCCTGCGCCCCGGTCACATTTTCTTCAAACTCCTTGAGTTCCGGGGTGATGAAGCGCTCGGCGTTGACCAGCGTCTGCTTGCGGATAAAGTCGTCGGGCACATTGACAAGCTGTCCTCGGCTTATTTCGATGTAGTAGCCAAAGATCTTGTTGAAGCCGACCTTCAGGTTGGTGATGCCGGTGCGGG
>VMSS01000050.1 GCA_013791995.1 Desulfurivibrio sp.
CGGCAGTACGGTTGGCGGAACAGGAGATCTTCGATCACATGGTGGCCCTGGATTCCACGGGAATTAGCGCCGTACCCCTGGCCGATGCGATCAAAACCCGGAAAAAGGTACCTTTGGACAGCGATAAAGTCCTGACCGCCAGGGAAATCGGCATCTGCCTGGGGGATTGAAGATAATGAAAAGTTAAGAGTGAAAAATGAAAAGTGAACAGGCAGGCGGTACAGGGGATGCGGCTCTTTCCTTTAACTTTTCACTCGTAACTTTTCATTTTTCACTTTTCTCCAACCGCTCCATATATACATCCCACTCGATGGGCAGCATGGTTTTCTTCAGGGTGTTGCATTCCTTGCAGCAGGCGGCGAGATTCCCCTTACTGCTCGTCCCTCCCCTTGCCAGAGGGACAATGTGATCCATGGTAAGTGCCTTGGCCGGAGTTTTGTTGCCGCAATCATAGCAGACGCCTATGGACAACTTGGTCTGCCACCATCTGCTTTTCCGTATCTCCCGGGCCTTGGCACGTTCGCGGCGGATGTCCTCTTCGTCCACACCCTCGCCATACAGATCCCCGTTTGCACTCATGACGCCACCTCGCCAAGCAGAATCTTTCGCGCTGCCCCGACCAGATAAAGAGATCCTGCCACACAGATCAGATCTCCGCTTTTCGCCATATCAACGGCCACAGTCATAGCCTCGGAAACCGTAGCAGTGCCTGTCGCCTTATGGCGCTCCTCATCGGAAAGTATGGCAGTGAGCTGCTCCACCGTTGCCGAACGCTCGCTTTCAGGCCTGGTAAAAATGATCCTGTCCGCAAGGGGAGCGATACTCGTCAGGGTTGCGGCGACATCTTTGTCCGCCATGCACCCCCAGACCAGAATCAGTCGGTCATAGCCAAACTCGCTGACCAGCGAATCCCGCAGGCTTTCAACCCCTGCCGGATTGTGGGCCCCATCCAAAAGATAGCGCCGCAAAGAGTTGGAATGACAGGTTGCGCTCTCGGCCGGACAGTCCACTTCCTTGCCATCTGTAAGACAAAAATACTCAAGCCGGCCAGGCCAGGTCACTGAAAGCAGCCCCTGCCGGATTGCCTCTTCGGTTACCGGCAAAAGAGTGGCAATAGTTTCCAACGCCGCCAAGGCGAGGGCACCATTGCCGATCTGATATCCGCCTTTGAGACGGCACTGGAGGCCTGCAAGGGAATGACTGGGCGTAATACCTTTATATTGCCAGCTTCCTTCCGAAGCACGGACCGCCTCAAATTCCCGACCCAGCAGAAACAGGGGCGCCTTGCGCTCCAGGCAAACCTGCGCCACCACCGTCAGGCTGTCATCCGCACCAACCCCGGCAACCACGGGAATACCGGGCTTGATGACCCCGGCCTTTTCAAAGGCAACGGCGGCCAAGGTGTTGCCGAGGTACTGTTCATGGTCCATGCTGACATTGGTAATCACGCTGACCAGAGGGGTGACCACATTGGTGGCATCGAGCCGCCCCCCCATGCCGACTTCCAGAATAGCCACATCCACCTGCTCCTCAACAAACCAGAGCAAAGCCAGAGCCGTGGCGAATTCAAAATAGGTGATCTGCCTCTCTCCCAACACCTCGCGAATCACGCTGGCCTGCTTGGCAAATGCCTCTTCGGAGATGAATCTGTCGTTTATCCGGAACCGCTCCCGGACGCTGCTCAGGTGCGGCGAGGTGTAGAGCCCCACCTTGTATCCCGCTCCGGTCAGAATCGTTTGCATGGTTGTGGAGACAGAGCCCTTGCCGTTGGTCCCGGCCACATGCACGAAACGCAGCCCCCGGTGCGGATTGCCCACCGATTCAAGGAACTGATTCATGCTCTCAAGGCCCAGCTTGATCTTGAAAAACTGCAGGTTATCGAGAAAGGTCCAAGCCTCTTGGTAATCCATTATTGCACCAACTCCAACTTGGCATAATCAAGATGGAGGGTCTTTTTGCCGTGCCGGGCAAAGAGGACCTCCAGCGATTTTGGGCTGACGATCTTTTCCACCACGCCCTCCCCGAAAAACGGATGGTGCACCCGGCTGCCAAGCTTGATACTCGGGGCGGACGATGAACCAGACGAGGTTGTCGGAGATGCAGACTTGAGCGGCGGGATGCTGTAATCGGGCCGGTCTTCCTGCCCCCCTCCATAGGCTGCGGACTGATGCTGCCAGGGATTAACAACAGGTGCCTGGGTCAGGGCATGGGGCAATTCCTGCAAAAAAGGAGAAGGGCCGCCCGCTGCCGAGGAGGAATCGTAGGACATTACCTCCTGGGGATAGACCAGATAGAGCTGCTTCCGGGCCCGGGTAGCGGCCACATAGAGCAAACGACGTTCCTCTTCCTTATGCGCCGGCAATACGGCCTGGGTTGAGGGAAAGCGTCCCTCGGCCAGGTTGATGATAAAGACCGTGTCCCATTCCAGCCCCTTGGCCGAATGGATGGTGGAGAGCACCAGTCGCTTGCCGCCATCCTCCTCCACCGCCCCGGCCTGGGGCGGATCAAGGGAGGCGTCATCAAGAAAAGCCTGCAACTCAACATACCCGCCCATCACCCGACCCAACTCGTCCAAGTCTCGGCGGCGGCGGGGATAATCGTCGTGGTAGAGCCGCTCAAATATCGGTTCGTAATAATCCATGATCCGCTCAAACATCTGGCCCATGCTCATCCCCGGCTGCCGGAGCGCTTCGAGCATCTCCAGCAAATCAGCCAAACCCTCTTTCCAGGTTTTTCCGGCCGGATATTCCTTGAGAGCCGCCAGTGGGTCTTCCGCACTTTTGACCCGGCTCAGGATGTTCTGGGCTGTTTTGGGCCCCACCTTGTCGAGCTGGAGCAGGAGCCGGTTCCAGGAGAGATGGTCATGGGGATTGGCCACCACCCGCAAATAGGAGATGACGTCCTTGTTATGGGCAAGCTCGTTGAGCTTGAGCCCGCCGCGTTTTTCAAAATCAATCTGCCGGTGGGTCAGCTCCAACTCCAGCTTGTACGAATGAAAGCCGGAACGAAACAGCACCGCCATCTCATCCAGAGGATCGCCCTCTTTGCGCAGGGCCACGATCTTTTCCGCCACATAGCGGGCCTGGGCCCCCTCATCCCTGGCCCCGTAGACCACAGGCTTTTCCCCGCCGGTGATGTTGGTGAACAGGGTCTTGGTGTATTTTTCCTGGGCTTTTTCGATGATGGCGTTGGTCAGATCAAGGATCTTCTGGGTGGAGCGGTAGTTCTCCTCCAACCGGATGAGGCGGGTGGCGGGGAAAAGATTGGGGAAATCCATGATATTACGGAAATCAGCGCCCCGGAAGCTGTAGATGGACTGGGAATCATCGCCCACCACCATGACGTTGTTGTGCTTGGCCGCCATCAGCCGGACGATTGCCGCCTGAATGGGGTTGGTATCCTGGTACTCGTCCACCATGATGTGGCTGAATCGATTGGCCAGCTCGGCGTGCACCTCGGGAAATTCCTCCAGAATCCTCCGCCAGTTCACCAGCAGATCGTCGTAATCCATGAGGCTGTGCTCAAGCTTGAACCGCTGATAGTGGAGGGAAATGGTCTGCAGGTCCTCGGCAAAATCATAAAAATGACCGTACTCCGCCTCAACCAGCTCTTCGATGCCCAGCCCCTTGTTCACTGACTTGCTCAAAACGCTGACAACAACTCGCTTGGAGGGAAAGCGTTTGTTCTCGCCACCCAAATTCAGGGATGATTTGAGCAGATTGACGATGCCCTCGGCATCGGACTGGTCGATGATGGTGAAGTTGGATTCATAGCCAAGATGACGGCAATAGCGACGCAGCAGCAGATTGGCCGTGGCATGGAAGGTGCCTCCCATGACCCGCCTGCAGGAATCGTCCAGCAGCAGACTGGCCCGGTGCAGCATCTCCTGGGCGGCCTTGCGGGTAAAGGTAAGAAGCAGGATCTGCTCCGGAGGCACGCCCTGTTCGACAAGATGGGCCAACCGATACACCAGGGTGCGGGTTTTGCCGCTGCCGGCCCCGGCAATGACCAGCACCGGACCGCTGACAGTGGTCACCGCCTCGTACTGTGCCTCGTTCAAGGCCTTACGGGTGATCTGGCTGGCGGAGCGAGGGGGCTGGGGCTTTGGTTCCATGGGAAAAAGGGTGGGTTGCATGGCGGCAACTCTAACATAAGAGCCGTGAGTCAATCGACAAAAAAGTTTAAATTTTAATGGTGTACTGGTAAAGTATCGTGCCAAGAAAATCAGAGATTATCGAGATATTTTTCCCACACAAATACAAGGAAATAGACATGAACAACGTGCAAGATGTTTTTACTCAGGAAACCCTGCAGAAACTCTTTCCGGCGGATCGCGCCAATGCTTTCTTTGATGCCCTGTTCGGCGATGCCGAAGAAGGAGCCTACGACATCCGCCTCATCTTCAAAGGGCAGACAGCAAATACCCTCACCCTTGGACTTGAACTGCACGAGCGCCCCGGCAAGTGTCTGGCCTGCAATCTGACCTACGGCCTGCCCGAAGTGTTCAGCCGCCACCCCATCATCAACATCAAAGGGCTGGTGGCGGAGATCGATGCACTTCTGGGCGACAAAGCCACCTGCACCGACTGGAAACTCGGCACCACCCAAACCGCTTCCAAAAGCCTGCATATTATTCCGTTGATAATCAGCTTGGCATGATTCAAACATTGTATGTTTTCTGATATCAATGAGAGCCGGGGAAACCATGGATCTAACTTCTACATTCCCCGGCCATCACACGGAAGACCCTTTAAATTTTCTTAACGCGCTTAAATCCCCCGCCTTTCTTATGCAAGCGGAACCTCGGCAAATTGTAACAGCCAACAGAAAAGCCTGTGAATTGTTCGACAAGGATCTTTCACACATTGAAAAATTCAGGGGCGGGCAGGTTTTCGACTGTGTTCACGCATTTACAGATGCGGGGTGCGGCAAAGACATACATTGCGAAAACTGCAAAATTAAAAATGTTGTAGTAGAAACCTTTGCCACAGGTACATCGCATCACGGCATCCAGACAATTCTGGAGATAACTCGGCATAATGAAACCATGCCCTATGACCTGCAAGTCTCAACGCAAAAAATCGGATCGTTTGTCATTGTAATTATCGATACATTCAAAAAGCGGATGTAACACAACGCCCACAATCATCCACAGCAGACGAGTCCATACAAATGGATGTAACAAAGATCCCTTTCAATAAATTGCTCGAAATTTCTCACTCCAGTTCCGACGACAATGTGCTGGAGCTTGGATTTACAGACAATAAAAAAAATCATTTAGGAACTTTTCACGCCGGTGCTCAATTTGCCCTCGCTGAAGCATGCAGCGGCCTTGCCCTGCAGAAAAATTTTCCGCACCTGGCACACTCGGTGATTCCAGTCTTACGAAAATCTGAAATTAAATTTAAAAAACCTGCTCAATCAACCCTGCAGGCACGGGCAAGTATCTCTGCGGAAACAATAGCTACCTTTGAACAGCAACTTGAAAAAAAGGGGCGTGCAACCATTGCCGTGCCTGTTGAAATCATGGACCACCATGGGACTATTGCCTTGGCCGGCACATTTGAATGGTTTGTACAAAAATTATAACTCCCCGCCCCCATCGCTCTTGTATCCCTGGCAACACAGAAAATAAAATCTGATTACCATCGAACTTCACTCAGCACATGGGTTTCATGTGTTTAACCAGTTCATCATGCGTGCTTTATGTTAATGTCTTACTCATGAACAAGTCATTCCGGCGAAAGCCGGAATGACGGGGAAAACCGGCTGAAGATCAATGGTAAACAGAAAACAAAATGGACACTACATCAATACAGACAGCTTTTAACGGAGCAGCACCCCGTTATGATCAGACCCGCCGTCAACTTATCCCCTGTTTTGACGAGTTGTACAGCACCGTGCTTGCCCTGATTCCATATAATCCGCAAGCTCGCTTTCGGGTCCTTGATCTTGGCGCCGGCACAGGCCTGCTCTCTTTGTTCATCTCAGAGCATTTCCCCAATGCCCGGTTAACACTGATGGATATCTCGGAGGCAATGCTGGCTAAGGCCAAAGAACGCTTTTCCGCTACACCGGAACAGTTCGACTTTGTCACGGCAGATTATTCGGAAGAGCTGAACGGAGAGTTTGACGTGGTTGTTTCCGCACTCTCGATTCACCATCTCAGCGATGCTCTCAAGTCCAGGCTATTCCATCGCATCCACGAGATACTTCCCAAGGGCGGCACGTTCATTAATGCTGATCAAGTGCTGGGCGCATCTCCGGAAATCGAAAAGATCTACCGCGAAAACTGGATAGCGCAAGTCCGGAAAAATAGTGTTTCCACGACGGACCTGAATGCGGCTCTTGAGCGAATGAAGGAAGATAAGATGGCGACAGTAACATCACAAATACAATGGTTAACTGACGCAGGATTTGGAAATGTGAATTGTTGGTATAAAAATTATAGTTTTGCGGTTTACAGTGGAACCAAAAAGCTGACATAAAAAGAACGAAGCCGCATACCACACACTTACAGGAGTGGCCCGATGGACTGGCTTGATGAAGAGCGCCACGTTGCACCCCGGACACAGGCGCTTTGGCGCAAGGTCTTGCACAAAGTGATTTTCGAGGCTGATACTCCGGTTGAGAAGGGTTTTGATGTGCTGCTTATCGTCAGCATTCTGGCGAGTGTGGCAGCGGTTATGCTCGACAGCATCGCGACAGTAAGGGCGCAACACGGCAGCCTGCTCTACAAGATAGAGTGGTTTTTCACCCTTCTCTTCACCGTGGAGTATATCCTGCGCCTGTTAAGCGTGGGCAGGCCGGTCAAATACGTCACCAGTTTTTTCGGGGTGGTCGATCTGCTCGCCATCATACCAACCTATCTCAGCCTGATCCTGCCGGGAAGCCAGTACTTGCTCGTCATCCGCATCCTGCGGATCCTGCGCGTTTTCCGTATCCTTAAGCTTGTCCCCTATCTGGGCGAGGCGCGGCTGCTGATGCAGGCTTTGCATGCCAGTGGGCGCAAGATTGCTGTTTTTCTGTACACGGTGCTGACCCTGGTGGTCATCTTCGGGTCGATGATGTACGTGATCGAGGGAGAGGAGCACGGCTTCAGCAGCATTCCGCGCAGCATCTACTGGGCAATCGTTACCATGACCACGGTCGGCTATGGCGATATATCACCGCAAACCGATCTTGGCCAGGCTCTGGCATCACTGGTGATGATTCTTGGCTACGGCATCATCGCCGTGCCCACCGGCATCGTGACCGTGGAGATGTCGCAGGCATTCAGCCGCAAGCTTTCGACCCAACCCTGCCCCGAGTGCCACCGAAAGGGACACGATGGAGAAGCCAATCACTGTAAATTCTGCGGGGCAAAGCTGTAAATATTACACCACCGCAGCATCTTTTTTCTGAATCCGGCAACCGCAGTTGAATCTCTTCTTATATTACTTAATACCTATAAGGTCCCGCGACCGGGATAGAGCGCACAGCCTACCGAATTGTATTGTTTTTTTTAGCACATTCAGTTATAATAATTAATATCAACAAACTTCCTTGTCTTTTCACCGTAACGCATTCTTCAGGACTAACAAATAATTGACGACAGTCGGTTGGCCATCGTCAAAAGGGGGAAACCTGCAATGATTTTGAGGACTACTATGAACAAAAGCGGGAAAATTATGCTGTCATTAGCTCTTTTAGGCCTTACCGCATGTGGAACGAAAATTGCGCCGCCTGACTCTCAGCTTTCTCAGGCAACATCTTCGATCAGCCAGGCAGAAAGCGTAGGCGCATACGAATCAGCTCCTATCGAGCTTAAGTCGGCAAGAGATAAGCTGAATCAGGCCAAGCAGGCCCTGCAGATAGAGGACTACCTCACTGCCCAGCGCCTTGCGGAACAGGCTATTGTTGATGCGAATCTTGCCCAGGCAAAGGCACGAACTGCCAAAAGTCAGAAAACCGTGGCAGAAATAAAGGAAGGTATTCGCACCCTGCAAGAGGAAGTTGACAGAAAAACCATTCGCTAAGCCATCTAACCGAAAAAAAGGGTAATCAACATGAAAAGCAACAAAATATATAACCGTATAATTTTGGCCTCTTGCAGTCTGGCTCTTCTCCTGACAAGCGGTTGCGCCACAGTTAAAGAAAACGCCATGCTCACCGATGCCCGTGAGACCTTCAGCAAAGTTCGAACTGATGCGGATGTCAACAGATATGCTCCTCTGGAATTGCAGGATGCACAAGCAGCCATTGAAAAGACGGAACGGAGTTTTCAAGCCGGAGCCGATGTAGCTGAGATTGAGCACCTTGCTTACATGGCCAAAAAGAAGGCGCTCATTGCCAACGAAGTATCTACCATGAAAATGTCGGACATAGAACTCGAGGCTGCCAGCGCTGAACGAAACAAAGTGCTGCTCGGTGCGCGAACCAGGGAAGCGGAACATTCACTGAGCCAGGCTGAAATGGCTCGCCGGGAAGCAGAGACACAGCGCCTTGCTGCTGAAGAACAGCGTCGTGCCGCCGAGGAGGCTCTTCAGAATGCCCAACAGAAATCAGCCGAAGCAGAAAAAGCTCGCCAGGAAGCTGCTGCTGCCCAAGCAAAAGCAAAGAAGCTGGAAGCTCAGGTTGCCGACCTGCAGGCCAACCAGACGGAACGCGGGCTTGTATTGACTCTGGGGGGAGATGTTTTGTTCAACACCGGCAAGAGCGACCTTAAGCCCGGATCTTACGCAGTCGTTGAAAAACTGGCTGCATTCATGAAAGAATATCCGGGCAGAAAAGTACAGATTGAAGGCTTTACCGACAGCGTCGGTTCAGACGACTACAACCTCGGGCTTTCAGTCCGTCGTGCCGAAGCAGTGCGCAATGCATTGAATGGCCGTGGCATACAGCTTGACCGTATCCTGTATCGTGGTTTTGGGGAGGCCTTTCCGGTTGCAAGCAATGAAAACGCGGCAGGACGCCAGATCAACAGACGTGTCGAGATTGTCATTTCAGATGAAAATGGGCTGATTCCCGACCGCACCCGTTAACTCTTTGTGTTTTATGCTTACTTGCTCCACTCGGTATTTCCCGCCGAGTGGAGTTTTTTTTCGTCCCGCAGTTACGATTAGCAATCCACAAACCTGGTGATGGGCGGAGCCATTGTTTAGTGCTCTTCATTACAACCGATCAAAAAAACGGCCGACATCTTCCGGCTTGTGCGCATCGGAACCTGCCACCAGCCGGACACCCAAGGCCACCGCCTCTTCGATGAGCGAGCGCACCGGATACTGCTCCCCCCGATGGGAAAATCCGGAGGTATTCACCTCCAATGCCATGCCCTTACGGTGCATCGCCTGAAAAATCTCGCTGATCTGGCGCAGATGCGCACCGGTAAGCCGCACCTCGGGATGGTGGCGCAACACAGCGTCGAGATGGCAGAGCACTGTGCCGGGCAGGACATCAATCGCCTCAAGCAGGGTGGCGAAGTACTCGGAAATCACCCGCTCCACCCCGTAATTGCCCAAGGGTTCCAGATTGATTGTACGACGGCTCACCACATTGTAATGATGCCCGTCGATCTCGTAATAATGGAAAGAAACCCCGACCCGGTCCCAGGGGTAGCGTTTGAGAAACTCCAGAGTCTCCCCCACCCGCCTTGGGTTGTAGCCCACTTCCACCCCGAGACCGATGCTAATCTTCTCCCCGTAAACCTGCCGCAGCCTCTGCCCTTCGCAATGATAGGCCGCGAAATCCTCAGCGGAAAGCCAGGTATCTTCGGGGTAGCGGATACCGCATTCCAGATGCTCGAGAAAAATCAGTTCCTCAAGTCCCTTGGTGATGGCGGCAACGACATACTCCTCCATCTCGCCAACGGCGTGATGACAGAGATGGGTGTGGACATGGCCGTCGCTCTTGGTGTTGATCAACATAGGGTTTTGCCGAAAAAAAGGGGGGATGAATACAAGGTCATTCCGGCGAAGGCCGGAGGTAAGCGAGTGGAACGAGACTCCGATCCAGATCGTTAGAACTTTTCTGGACCCCGGCCTTCGCCGGGGTGACGCCATGGATTACAAGGGGGTTACCATCCAAGGCACGACTGCATGGAAAGTCTTCACTAGAACAAACAGATCGTCAAACCTTTACCGTTCGCGGTGAGCCTGTCGCCGCGCTCAGGAGTGCCCTGTCAAACCGCTGCTCCTTGAAACTACTGGCCTTCGACAGGCTCAGGCCGAACGGAATACTGACTGTAACAAAACGATCTCTCAGGCATTCCCCCGCGGGAAGAAATGCAACACCCCGTCGATGTCCGAGGTATCGCAGATCCGCCCCGGTCCGAGTTCGACAAACTGCTCGATGCCTTCCATTTTGATGGAAAACTGCTGGCCATCCGGCATGTGGTACACAACCGTCCGAACCTTGGTTATATCAATTGGCGATCCAGCCACTCTCATATTCATTCCTCACACACATCCTATGACAAAACAGAACAGCACTGCTCTGTAATTTAGTCATTCATTAAATTATAGCAAGCTGCTTGCGGAAAATAATCAGTATTTTTTTCTCACCAATACTTCCCGGGGCTTGGAGCCGTCGGCGGGCCCGACCACCCCTTCCTTTTCCATAAGTTCTATCATCCGGGCCGCCCGGTTGTAGCCCACCCGCAACCGCCGCTGCACCATGGAAATGGAAGCCTGTCCCGACTCGCAGACAAGAGCCACGGCCTCGTCATATTTTTCATCCGAGTTCCCACCTTCGTCGCTTTCGGCAGCCTCGGACTCTTCGGAAATTTTCAAAACCGTTTCGTCATAACGGGCCGAACCCTGATCCTTGAGAAAAGTCACGATCCGTTCTGTTTCCTTATCCGATATAAAGGCGCCGTGGATCCGCTGCAGCTTGCTGGAACCGGGGGGCATGAACAGCATGTCCCCGGCTCCGAGCAGGTGCTCGGCCCCGCTACCGTCGAGGATGGTGCGGGAATCGATCTTGGAAGACACCTTAAACGACATCCGGGTGGGGAAATTGGCCTTGATCAGGCCGGTGAGCACGTCCACCGAAGGACGCTGGGTGGCGAGAATCAGATGCATACCTGCGGCCCTTGCCATCTGGGCGAGCCTGGCCACGGCATCCTCGACCTCACGGGAAGAAACCATCATCAGGTCGGCCAGCTCGTCGATAATGATGACAATCAGCGGCAGCTTGTCCACCGCTTCGGCGTTGTAACTGGACAGGCTCTTGACCTTGGCTTCTTCCATCAACTGATAGCGGCGCTCCATCTCTCGCACCGCCCACAACAGAGCACGGCTCGCCAACTTGGGGTCCACCACCACCGGATGCAGGAGATGGGGGATATCCTCGTAGCAGGAAAGTTCGATGCGCTTGGGATCCACCAGAAGCAACCGAACCTCCTCAGGTGTGGCCTTGAACAAAATCGAGCAGATGATGGTGTTGACCGCCACACTTTTTCCCGAGCCGGTTGCCCCGGCGATGAGCAGATGGGGCATCCGGGCGAGGTCGGCGATCACCGGGTTGCCCACAACATCCATGCCCAGCCCGATGGTGAGCCGGGAAGATGCCTTCTGGAATTTCTCATTGGCAAAGATATCGCGCACAAAAACGATGTTGCGGGTCGGGTTGGGGATCTCTATCCCCAGCGCGGCCTTGCCGGGAATGGAGCCGACGATGCGGACACTCTCGGCCTTGAGCCCCAGAGCCAGATCGTCGGCAAGGGCGATGATCTTGTTGATCTTAACCCCAGGAGCAGGAGAAAATTCATAGGTGGTGATCACCGGACCTGGAGAAATGCCGACAACTTTGCCAACCACCCCGAAATCATTGAGCTTTTCTTCCAGTTCGGCACTGACCGCATAGTAATATTCGCGGTCCACAGCGAGTTCCTGGTTGTCGGGCTTATCCAGCAGGGACAACGGCGGAAGCCTGTATTCTCCACTGGCAGCGGGCAGAAGATGGAAAGGTTCATCACCTGCCTCCGCTTCAGCTCCAAGCTTTACCGGCTCGTGCACATTGGGCACGCTTGGTTCCTTTTCGCTGGAGATTTCCGCAATTGCACCCGCCAAAACGGCACCATCCCCTTTTTTCCCTCGTTCAGCCGAGGTCTTCGTCTCAGTCGACTGCCTGGATGCCCATCGACTCGCCAGAAAACTGCGCAAACGATTCCCAAGGGAATAGGGAGAAAACCTGCTGATAAGCATCAGAGAAATGACCAGCACCACGAGGAACAACAGGAATGAGCCAGGCCCGCCGAAAAACAGTTGCCCATACTGAGCCAAAAAAGTTCCCAGCAAGCCGGCAATCGGATAGGTGTGGTCGAAAACAGTGAAAGCCGCAGGGGCGATGAACCCGGTGAGTCCCGAACTTGCCAGAAGAATCCCGGTGCATCCGAACACGATCAGGGGCAGGGTCTCCAGGGTGTAGTCCGGAGAAAAAAGGCGAACAGCAAAGAAAAGCAGAAGAACGGGCAGCCAAAACGCAGTAATTCCAAGGACATCCATGAGCAGGGCAGCAACCATCTGGCCCACCGCCCCCCCCCAGTTGGTCGTATCAATCTGACCCTGCGGCTGCGCAGAGGTATAACTAACCAGGCACAGCAGCAGAAAAATGGCGACAAACACCCCGAATACGGAAAGTATCTCTCGCCCAAGCGTTGGTTTTACCTGCCTGTTGTTCCCTTGTGCCATTATTCTCGAATATCAGATCCTGTGATAGGAGCGCAGCCGTACCTGCATGTTCCATTTTTCGATAAAGCGTTCACTGTGTCGGAATTACATCCTACTTTGTTTTTCCGATATTTTTCAGGATGGCGTCAAGAATACCATTGATAAACGCAGGAGAATCCTCGGCGCAGTATCGCTTGGCCAATTCAATGGCCTCGTCGATGGCTACTCTGGGCGGCACCTCATCTTTAAACATCATCTCATAGGCCGCCAGTCTGATAATATTGCGATCCAGCACCGACATTCTGCTTACCCGCCAGTTCACCGCGCTTTCCGCGATCTTGGCGTTGATCTCTTCCCACTTTTCGGTGATACCCCAAACCAACTCCCTGCCATAGGGAATTGATTTTTTGTTGATCTCAAAATTCTCACACAGCAGGGGAAAATTCTCCACCGCGGAGGTCGCGGTCATCTCCCCCTGAAACAATGCGTTGAGGGCAAGCTCCCTTGCCTTGCGTCGGTTTCCCATGAATAATCAGGAAAGCTGCGGCAGCAGGTTGACCATCTCGATGGCGGTGGCAGCGCACTCGGACCCCTTGTTCCCTGCCTTGGAACCGGCACGCTCAATGGCCTGCTCAATGGAATCTGTGGTCAGCACACCGAAAATGATGGGCACCCCGGACTCCATGCTGGCCTGGGCAATCCCCTTGGTCGCCTCGTTGGCCACGAAATCAAAATGGGGGGTGGAGCCGCGGATCACCGCGCCAAGACAGATCACTGCGTCATAGCGGCCGGACTTGACCATCTTCTGGGCAACCAACGGGATCTCAAAGGCGCCGGGAACCCTGGCCACTTCGATTTCCTTGTCCTTGACCCCGGAGCGGGTAAGGGTATCCAGGGCGCCTTCCAACAGACGCTCGGCAATGAACGAATTGAAGCGGGCAATGACAATCCCGAACTTTTTCCCTTCAACCTGCAGTTTTCCTTCAAAAAATTTTGGCATGCGTCTTCCTCCAAGAGTGTGCGTAAACTTAGGTGTTTTTTGTATCTGTGCCGCCGGTGAAAAGATCCAGCAGATGGCCAAGTTTATCCTTCTTGGCCTTCAGGTAGTCTATGTTTTCCGGTTTCGCGTCCATCTCAATGGGCAGACGCCCCGTGACTTTCAGCCCGTAGCCTTCAAGCCCGACGATCTTCTTGGGGTTATTGGTGATCAGCCGCATCTTGCGGACGCCAAGATCCCGGAGAATCTGAGCGCCGATCCCGTAGTCGCGGAGATCGGCCTTGAACCCGAGATGCACATTGGCTTCAACCGTGTCCATTCCCCCCTCCTGGAGGGCATAGGCCTTGATCTTGTTGATCAGGCCGATACCTCTGCCTTCCTGCTGCATATAGAGCACAATGCCTGTTCCCTCGTGTTCAACCATGCGCATGGCGCTGTGCAGTTGCCCGCCGCAGTCGCAACGCTTCGAGCCGAAGACGTCGCCGGTCAGACAGGAGGAATGCACCCGAACCATAATCTCCTGGGTGGGATCGATCTCCCCCTTGACCAGGGCAACATGTTCGAGTTCGTCGACATCATTGGTGTAGACAATGGTCCTGAACTCGCCGTAGCGGGTTGGGATCTTGGCCTCGGCAGCCCGATGAACCAGCTTATCCTCACGGGTCCGGTAAGCGACCAGATCGGCGATGGTGGCGATTTTGAGTCCGTGTTGCGCGGCAAAAACCTCGAGATCGGGCATCCGGGCCATGGTGCCGTCTTCCTTCATGATCTCGCAGATCACCCCGGAAGGATTCAAACCGGCCAGACGGGACAGATCAACCGAGCCTTCGGTCTGCCCGGTACGGACCAGAACCCCGCCCCGTCGAGCCCGCAGGGGGAAAATATGGCCCGGGCTGACGATATCGGTGGGCTTGGCATTGGGATCCGCCGCCACCAGGATGGTCCGGGCCCGGTCCGCGGCCGAGATGCCGGTGGTTACTCCGGTGCTGGCCTCAATGCTGACCGTAAAGGCGGTTTCATAGGGGGACTTGTTTTTCTGCACCATCATTGGGATCTGCAACTGCTCCAGATGATCCGGGGTCAGGGTCAGACAAATGAGCCCCCTCCCATGGGTGGCCATGAAATTGATCGCCTCGGGCGTTGCCTTTTCCGCGGCCATGTACAGATCGCCTTCATTCTCGCGATCCTCGTCATCCACCAGAATGATCATCTTTCCGGCCCGAATCTCGTCAATCACCTCTTCAATGGAACTTACCGCCATCTTCATTCACCTGAAACCTTCGCCGCCTGTTGGCTGCCCGAGTTTATTTCAAAAAACCGTGCTCAGCCAGAAAAGCGGAATTAATTCTTGATTCAACACCCCCACCTTCTGCATCCTTGGCGGAGAGCAATTTTTCCACATATTTGCCGATCAGATCCACTTCGATATTTACCACGCTCCCCTGTTTCAGCGCGCCCAGAGTCGTGATGTTCAGGGTGTGGGGGATAATAGAGACGGAAAAGGCTTTTGCGTCGATACTGTTGACGGTAAGACTGATGCCGTCAATGGCGATGGAGCCCTTTTCGATGATATACTTGCCGCACCCTGCGGGAACCTGAAAACTGAACAGCACAAAATCGCCAAGGGGCTGGCGGGTAAGCAAAGGTGTGGTGGCATCAACATGGCCGCTGACCATGTGCCCGCCCAGACGGTCCATGAGACGCAGGGCCCGTTCAAGATTCACCACGCTTCCCACAGCCAACTGTCCGAGATTGGTGCGATTCAGGCTCTCCGGCGAAACATCGACCAGAAAACGCCTGGCGCTTATCTCCTTGGCCGTCAGACAAACGCCGTTGACGGCAATGGACTCGCCTTCCTCGGGATCGGACAGATCAAAATCCGCAGCAATGGCAAAGAGCATGCCGCCACCGACCGGTCTTTTCTCAAGTATCCTGCCTTTCCCAAGTATGATTCCGGTAAACATTTCCTTGTCCTAAGCTGTCAGCTATCAGCTGAGCTCCTTGCGGAACCCCTTCCAATATATCCCCCTCCCTTGACGGGAGGGAGCCTGAGGGTGGGTGAAGTTGCAACCGGCTTATTTCATAGCCGTTTCCCCCTCACCCTACCCCTCTCCCACTGTATAGACCGGAGACATAGGTAACACCTGTTCGGGGAGATGGGTAACAGTTTTAAACATACTATGAAACTCTCAGATCAATTTGTGCAACACATTGTTGGCAGAAAA
>VMSS01000253.1 GCA_013791995.1 Desulfurivibrio sp.
CAGTTGGGGCAGAGCAGACGCAGTAGACGCTGGGCCACCACCAATCCAACGGCCGAGGCAATAAGAAAGGGCGGGATGCCCATATCGATGAGCCGAGTGATTGCACCGGCCGCATCGTTGGTGTGCAGGGTGGAGAGCACCAGATGGCCGGTGAGGGCAGACTGGATGGCGATTTCGGCTGTTTCCGCGTCCCGAATTTCGCCGATCATGATGATGTCAGGGTCCTGGCGGAGGATGGAACGCAGGGAGTTGGCAAAGGTGAGGTCGGCCCGGATATTGACCTGCACCTGATTGATCCCGGCCAGTTCGTACTCCACCGGATCTTCGACGGTGACGATATTTTTGTCCACCGAGTTGAGATAATTCAAGGCGCCGTAAAGTGTCGTTGTTTTACCGCTGCCGGTGGGGCCGGTGACCAGGATGATCTCGTGGGGCCGGGAAAGGTGCTCGATGAACAGGGCGCGTTGATACGGTTCAAAGCCAAGTTCCTGCAGGTTGAAGCGCACTGTGCCTTTGTCGAGCATGCGCATCACCACCTTTTCCCCGGAGTTCAAAGGTAGGATGGAAACACGCACGTCAAATTCCTTGCCGGAGATGGGCATTTCAAACCGCCCGTCCTGGGGCTTGCGGCGCTCGCCGATATCAAGATGGGCCATGATCTTGATGCGGGAGATGAGGTTGGGGTGCATGTCCAGTGGGAAGGTGGCTCCTTCGCGGAGGATGCCGTCGACTCTGGTGCGGACCCGTACCCGCTCATGATCCGGTTCGATGTGAATGTCGCTGGCCCGCTGCCGCACGGCCTTGAGCAGGATGTCATTGATGGCGCTGACCGTGGCGGATTCTTCCCCGGAGTCTTCAAAATGCTGTTCAGCTTTGCTTGCCGAGGCATAGAGGCGGTCCATGACGGAGATGATTTCCGATTCGATCCCAACGCAGACCACGGTCTTGTCGGAAATATAGCGGCCAACCTCGTCCACGGCGAAGATGTTGAGCGGATCGGCAAAGGCGACCAATACTTCGCCGGGGCGTTTGCCCAGGGCGATGACCTTGTACTTTCTGGAAACGGCTTCCGGAATGATCTGGGCTACCTCAGGGTCCACCACGATCTTGCTGAAATCGATGAAGGGGATTTTCAACTGACGGGCAATGGTGTTGGCAACGGCGGCATCGTTGACAAAACCGAGTTCGCGCAGGGCCTCGCCAAGTTTCAGGTCGCGGTCATTGCCGTAGGCCAAGGCCTGTTGCAGCTGAGTGGCCGTGATCAGCCCGCCTTCCACGAGAATGTCGCCAAATTTTCTTCGTTTCGGTGGTGTTGTCATCAGGTGTGCCACGGTTGATGGTTGTTCATTGTGAGTCTCTTGCGCAATGGCTATGAGGGTAGCATTGTCTCGGCAGTATTCACGTTGTTCAGGCGAAAGCCGGAACCCAGTATCAAACGAGTTTCTGGACCCTGGTTTTCACCGGGGTGACGGATTATTGGTGGTGCATGTAGCGCCTTGTTTCCTTTTGCCTCAGCCAGGCCCTGTCCCGAAGGGCGAAGGGGCTCTCAGGGGATTCACGTTCTCTTCCGCAGGTTTTTCAGCTTGGGGGGCATCAACCTCTTCATTCTCAGTAACAGGGGGTGGTGGAGGAAGTGGGGTACCCAGGGGTATTGTCTGCAACACCTGTTCCGGTTGATCGGCAGTTTGGCTGTTGCCAGGCACCACGCTGTTGAACCAGGCAATCCCCTGCTCGTGCCAAGTCGCTGTTGTCTGCCTGCCATCCTCCGCCAAACGCATGACCCAGGCCGCTGACTGATCAACCCATGGCGGCCGGGCAGGTCTGTTAAAGGAGAGGTTGTTTGTAATCCAGGCCGGGGGGAAGGTGATACCCCAGACCAAGAGCAGGAGAAAGACAACGCCTGTGCCCCAGCGAAGAAAAGTGGCGGGAAAAAATCTCCTCTGCTTCGGGGTATTGAAGGAAGCCACCGCCTCCCGGACAATTTTACGGGTGATGCGGGTTTCTTTTTCGGAGTAGGCCACCAAAAGCGCTCTGCTCATGATCTTGTTGATCAGCCTTGGATAGCCTTTGGTGGTACGCCAGAGGATATCGGTGGTGGCAAAGGAGCGCGGCATTTTATAGACGCCGCTTTTTTTGAAGCGGTGGAGAATATAGCGAACCATTTCCTGCTTTGAAAGGGGAGAAAGGTTCTCCATGATGCTGACCCGCTGGACAAGCTGGCGCATGTTGGTCTGGGCCAGCTTGTCCAGCAGCTCAGGTTGACCGAAGAGCACGATCTGCAGGAGTTTTTGGGTGTCGGTTTCAAAATTGGAGAGCAGGCGCAACTGTTCCAGGCTCTCGTCGGGAAGGTTTTGCGCTTCGTCAATGACGATGAGCAGTTTTTTCCCCTGCTGCGCCAAAACGTAGAGATGATCGTTCAGGATGCGCAGAAGCGAGTCGAGGCTGGCAGTGTGGTCCGCCGGGCCGGAAAGGTTGATGTCCTGAAGAATGGACTGGAGCAGTTCAAGGCGTGAGAGATGGGGCGAAAGAATCAGAGCGGTTTCAAATTTCTCGGGCAGCTCGTCCATCATCATGCGGAGCATGAGGGTTTTTCCGGTGCCGATTTCACCGGTGACGATGATAAACCCTTCGTCTCCCTGAAGGCCGTAGCGGATAACTTCGCGCAGGGCGGTATGCCCCTTGGTGGGGAAGTAATAATTCCTGTCCGGCGTCATGCGGAAAGGATCTTCCTGTAGCCCGAAAAACTCAAGATGATTCATTGCGTTGAAGTCGTGTTGCCCTTGGTCATTTTTGTCGGATCTTCAGCAGGGAGCGCTTCCTCTTTGTTTTTTGCGGCAGGAACCGAGGGCGGAACTGGTGCTGTGGCTCCTGCTTCGCCGTTTTGTTTCGGGGTCATTCTGACAATGCGGGGGGTGATAAAGACCATGAGTTCGGTTTGTTCGTTGCGTTTGTCTGAATTTTTGAACAGATAGCCAAGAATCGGGATATCACCCAACCCCGGGACCTTGCTGTTTTTCCCGCTCTTGTTTTGCTGGACAATGCCGCCGATGACCACGGTGACCTTGTCTTCCAGAAAAAGGTTGGTGGTGATCGCCTGCTTGTTGATGAGCAGTCCGCTTGCGCCGGAGGGCGTCTGGTCAACGCTGTCGTTGGTAACTTCGACATCGAGGATAACATAGCCATCCTGGAGCACCGTGGGTTTGACCTTGAGTCCTAGGTTTGCCTCGCGGAAGGAGGTGTTGACCGTGGTGGTGGTCGAGGTCACGTAGGGAACCTCCTTGCCCTGTTTGATTTCGGCCTCCTTGCCGTCGAGAACAAGTACGCTGGGCGAGGAGAGGATTTCCAGCAGGCTGTCGGTCTGCAGGGCCTGGAGTTCGAAATTGAGGTTGATGTTCTGGCGGATAAAGCCGAAGGCCAGGCTGGTGGTGGGTTCAATGGCGGGCAGGACGGCGCTGGCGGTGATCGGATTGATCTTGTCGGCAAGGGCGGCGGCGTCACGGTAGTTGTTGTAGCCCCAGATGATGCCCAGTTGTCTCTTGGCCTCGTTAGAGATGGAGACGATGCGGGCCTCGATGTGAACCTGGGGGATAGGTTGGTCCAACTCGATGAGCATCTCGCGCAACCGGGGGATGTTTCCGGCCCGATCCTGAATGATGAGGCAGTTGCCGCGGTTGGATACGGTGATCGAGCCGTTCTGGCCGAGAAGAGGTTTCAGTTGATCCACGTAGGCAGTGGCATTCCCGAATTTGGTGCAGAGCCGCTCGCTGGCAAGATCGCGGTTCTGTCCTTGAAAGTCCGCTTTTTTCTCCACGAAAATAACATTGTTTTTTTGGTAGTAGCGCAACTGCTTGGCGTCCATGATTACCTGGAACGCTTCGTACAGGTTCAGCTTTTCCACATCGATGTTGATGGTGTCGGTGATGTTGTCCGCCACCAGGATATTGATCCCGGCCTGACGGCCCATGCCGCGCAACAACAGGGAAACCTGCAAATTTTCCGTTCGTAGAGAGGCGGGATAGTTTTTCAGGGAATCCAGCAGGGGGGCCTCGTTTTCAGGGGCGACCTGGGCGGCGGTCAGGCTGGACGCAGGGCACAGGCCCTGAGCCAGGACAAGCACAACCGAGAAGAGTATTGCGTGCAGGGAAGAGATTCGCATCAGTGTTTTTTATCCTTCATGGGCAGGGGCCTGGGTGAGGATTCAAGCCACAGTTCATGGGAGACGCCGTTTTGTTCAAACACAACAAGATCCTTGAGGATTTGCCGGATAACCCCATCGTTGACCGTTTCTCCTCTGGTGACCAGATGATCATTGATAACGGCCTGGGGATTAGTCTTGTCCCAGATTATACCAGAGAGGGTCAAACCGCCAATGGAATTGCTTTTTTCCCGCGGCTCGCGGCTCTTGAAAAAGCTGATCTGTTCACGGCTCCAGTTAAAGGGGTCTCTTTGCAGGGGCGGGTTGACACCCTTTTGGCCTCGAAGCGTTTCGATTTTTTCAGGCCGTACTGTTAGAACCTGTGGGTCGCCAGCCTGGAGCGGCAGCGCATGGCCGAGGAGCAGGGCGGTAATGAGGGTGATGTAAAGGGTCTTCATCATGGCTTATCCAGGGTCGTTCTGCCGACAACCATGCTGAATTTGACCTTGGCCTGCTGGTCATAGCCGGCATTTTCCTGTCGTGTCACGGAAAGATCCTCGATGATGCCAATCTCGGGACGTGCTTCAATATACTGCAAATACCTGTAAAGCATAGGAAAGGAGACCTCACCGGCCAGATTAACGGTGCTCAGGGTGAAGCCGTTTAGGGAGCGGTCTTCCAGCTGGCTCATCTGCTGCAGATGGTTTTCCATGCTGATCGGCGCGTTGGCATGCAGGGTGAACAGGGTCTTTGAGAATTGTTCGCGGTCTGTCAGCGATTGCCATTGCTCCTCGACAAGCTTGATCTGCAAGGCCAGGATTTCAGTCTGTTCCCGCAGGGACTTTTGTTCCAGCTCCAGTTGGGCAACCTGTGCATCAAGTGCGCTTCCCAATTGGGCCGGGGCCGTGCTCTCAATTTCATTTTTCTGGGCGATTTTCTGGGCCCGCGCTTTTTGCTGAGGGTCCAGAAGCAGGGTCGAGCCGCCATAGAGAATCGCGAAGCAGGCGACAATACCGAGGCACAGTTTTCGTAGCTCGGCAAAAGCTTCTGGATCGCTTTTTAGCAGGAAAAACCATTCTTTCAGTTTGTTCCCGAGGATGATGAGTTGCTGGGAGTTCACGATGGGTCAGTTTCCCGTTTGAGTTGAAAGGCGATGGTAAAGGTGAAGTCTGCCTTTTTTGCGTCGGGGCTACGGTCAAGGTCACGAAGCATCACGTTGGCAAAGAGAGGATCATTGCCCAGCGTCTTCACAAAAGCGGGCAGCTCCCGGTATTGAACAGCGGTGCCGTTGATTTGGCCGCCATCCTTCTGGAAGACGATTTTTTCGCACCGGACCGAAGACGGCATTGTCGCAGCAATGGTGGCCAGCACCCTGGAAAAATATTTTTTTCGCTCCTGAATGCTGGTGAGTTTTGCCGCCTGACCGCTTAACCGCTCTTTTTCGTCTTTTTGCTGCTTGATGCTGTTGGCGAGCAGCGCAATTTTTGTTTGGGTTTCGGCTATTGCCCCGGCTCGTTGCTGTGCCACAACAATATCTTGGCCCAGCGAGCTATTCCTGGTTTTGAGAATCCGATCGCTTGCGGCAAGAAAAATAAGAATAACGGCCAGGAGAAGCCCGATTGACGGCAGGGTAGTTTTTTTGATCCTTTCGGAAAGGGGCAGTTGGGGAACAAGATTGATCCGTTCAAGCATGGCTCACCACCTCGCGCCTGTGCCAAGGGCCAGGACATGCTGCAAGGGAGAGCAATCCGGGGTTCCTGTGGTGGCAGTCAGTGATTTGCTCTGGACGCCAAGAAGATTATTGCTGCTCTCGGAAAGTTCCTGCCAGAAGGCATCGGCTCCGCCGACAAAAATGTTCCTGATGGTCGCGCCTTTTTGGATGGAGGCGTAATAATCACGGGTACGCAGAATTTCTAGAGGGATTCTGGGTAGATAATCCGGCCAGGAAGTGCTGTCCGCTTCCTCCGGAGGCGCAAAGTCTGCAGTGGTCGATGAGGGGGATTCGGCGCCGGTCCGTGCGCCACCTTTGGAGCTCAGTACGGAAAAATCCGCAAGAATTGAAGCGGTGTCGATATGCTCGTCACCTGTATTCTCAGGGTGTGTCTGATCTTCGTCGAGAATGAGCAGATCGTCGGATAGGTCCGGCAATTCGGAAGAGGATGGCAGGTCGATGTCCACCAATGATTGCAGGCTGATCTCCTCCTCCGGCTGCGAGGCTTTTACTGTGCGGATGAGGGGGAGTTTGCCTTTTTCATACACCGCAAGGGAAATGCTGTCTTGCCACAGGAGCACGCAGAGGTTGGCCTCGTTTGGGGACAGCATTTTTTCTTGAAAAAGAAAGGAAAAGGCCGCAAAGACGTCCGGTTCAAAAAAAGAGATTTCGATCTGCTTTCGAGTGAATTCCCTGCGGATTTTATGAAACAGTCCGGCAGGAAACAGGTACACCGTTACCTGGAGGCGATCCTTGAAGCGGCCGGTGATCTGCCAATCGTAAATGAACTCATTGAGCGGTCGGTGCAGCGCCTTGGCCAGATGGTAGGGCAAGGCCTTGCCGACCGCGCCATCTGGCATCACGGGAATGCTGGTGGTGATCACTTCAAAAAAAGCAAGGGGCAGGGACATGGAGACCAGACCATTGATATTGTCCGCCCCGGCGAGCAATCGAGGGATGGTGACATCCGCGGTGATTGCGCTGTCGGTTTTAGCAAGAATACGTAGTTGAGCAGCGCCTGACGATCCCTTTGAAATCTCGGCCAGCATGGTGCTCTCACTGTCGCCGGTCAGAGCGAAATATCTTTTAGTGCTGAAGGGCAGCTTCATAAATAGGATGGATCCGTCCTTTTCCTTATTGCTGTTGTGTTGTCTGTCCGGGTTGAGCCGGCCCTGCGAACAGGGAGGCGACCCATTGGTCGTCAAAGAACTCTGCCTGCCCAAGGAGATCGAGGTTTTTGCGGAGCAGGGGATGGTGTGGCGCAAGGGCATGGGCCTGGATGAAAAGCCTCTTGGCCGGGGCGCGCAGCCCCAGCTCTGCCGCAGCCACCGCCAAGTTGATCAGGGCCTCCACTCTTTCCGGTTGCTGCTTGTGCGCCAGTTCGAGAAAGTAAATCCCTCGCCAGTGCTGATTTTCGTCAATAAGGGCGAGGCCTTTGTCATTGAGTTGCTGGTAGATGTCGCTATCTGTTCCAGTCGGTGATGCTGTAAGCGAAGCGTTTGGCCCCGTGGCCATCTTCTGGGGATTATCGTCCAGGGAATCGGGAGCAGCGGGTTGAGAGGAAGTTCCGGCCGGAGCAACGACATCAGCGGTGACAGTTTCCCCGGTGATGGGCGGTTTGGCATCTTTGCGCTGCGGGAAGACAAGAAATACGACCAAGGCAAGAACCACCATGCCGGCGGTGCACAGCAGGATAATCCTCCGTTTTCCGGCCTTATCCGCGTTCGGGCCAAACCCCTTGGCCGAGGCTGATTTCTTTTTCGAAAAAACGCCCTGTTCACCGGTGCGAATTTTTTCGAGGGTGTTGTAGAGTTTACTCACGCGTCCGCTTCTTCCGGTTTGCCATTACCAAGGCTATGTGCCGCCCTTCGAAAGGTTCGGGGCGAATGGAGGCTGTCATTGTAAAACAACTTGGCATTACCACTCAGAAGGTCGTCTGTCGGCGGAATCGACATTGTCGGTGAGCGGTCGATCATCATTCACATAAAAGATGGCGTCAACTCCCCGGCCATTGGCATCGCGCTCATTGCCGGGATAGTAGGCCCAGCCAGTGGATTCATCCGCTCGTCTGGGGCTTATCAGGATGTCGGCAATGCTTTTTGCGGAAACCCCGGAAGGATTGGCGTACATGCCGGGAGGCTGGTCCGGCAGGTTGCAGAGCGGCAGGGCCAGGTTCTGTTCGGTGGAGTAGTGGTCGCTGCGGACAATGCGAAGCCCTTGTAAGGCAGCGGGCCTGGTGGTGAGACGCAGTTCGTTGAATTGCAGCTCTTCCAGGGTCGGCCAGTCGGGATTATCACCGTCTGGTCCGGTGTTGACCCCGGAGGCGAGGACTTTGGCGTGGGCCAGTTCCAGTCCGCCACGGATGGCGGCAAGCTTGCCTTTGACCACGGCGATTTTCGCTTCTTTCTGGATGTTGAGATAGTAGGGGATCGCCGTAGCGGAAATAAGCCCGAGGAGAATGATGACGATGATAAGCTCAATGAGGGTAAAGCCTTTGTTGTTAAGCCTAAGCAATGGAAAACCTCCTCTTGCAGAGTGTTTGTTCAGGGGCAACAACGCTTCTCGTCAATTCTCTCCAAAGAAATCATCTCTTTGTATCATATATTTTTCCGACATCAAAGAAATAACATGTTGTTTTATTAGGGAAAAATAACCAAAAGTCAGGGTCTATCCTGCTAAACGGGGGGGCGCATAATTATTATTATAACAAAAAAAACAATATTTTTAAATGGTTATGATGAAGACGGGAGTTTTTACCATGGGAAAAATGGGCTGACAATGGGGAGTACTCGTTATTTTTTTGCGTGGGGCAGGGAAAGGGGAGGAGGGACCAGGGGCTAGCTGAGGAGAATTTGGTTCGGCTAGAGGATGTACTTCGCCTCCACCGTGCGGCTGACTCCTGTGCCGTGCAAGGCCTGAACCCGGATTGTAGAGGGATTGCCAACGCCATTGAAAACGGTGGGAGGGATGACTTGGGTAGGTATCTGACCCACCTGTGGAATTGGGACGCCGGGGAAATTGCCGCCGCCATCGTTTCTTAAGATGTTCAGTCGCATGGTGGATTCGGCGCTGTACAGGGCTTGTGCCCAGATATAGTCTTCGGCGGAAGACAATTGGGTGGTAACGGTGTATCGGGTGAGCAACAACCCGAAGAGAGAGAGAATGACAATGGCGAATACCGCAGTGATCAGGCCGATGCCGCGTCGGTTGGTAAGGGGGGCAAGATATTCAGGGTACATTGCGAATCTGGACCTCCTTGTGGAAGTTTACGATTTCCCCGTTGCGTGAGATGGCGAAATGGATGGACACGACGCTGTTGCGGGTTGAGTTTCCGGGGTTGTAAGTGAAGTAGGGCAAAGCCCCGCTTGGGATTATATCTCGAGCCACTGTTTGCGCACCACCAAAGACTCCGAGATTCGTGCCTGCCGTCACCGTCGCGGTGGATCGAGACAGGGTGGTACCGACAACGGAGAAACGTACGGCATCGGAACGCACGGCATAAAAGCGTTGATACGGCGAAGAGAGGCCGATATTGCGGTCAAGGGTCATGGGATTTACCCCGTTGCTGGTCACGCGGTATGTTCGGCTGCCATTGCTGAAGATCGGCCACTCCGTATTGTAAATGGAAACCAGAGTGTTCAGTGGCAAGGCGCCTGTCCGGTCAGTGATGGTCGTGCCGCCGCCGGGAGATGTTTCCGTGTACTGGCCAAAGACATTTGCCATACTGTTTTCATCGACCACGCCAAACTCAATCCCGTTGCCATTGATTTGCACTGCATTGGGCAGGGCGATATGTATCTCCCGCTCCATTCGCACCATGGAGGATTTGCCTTCCTCGTACATTTCCATACGAACATCGGTGTCAAAGAACCCCTTGAAGGCCTCGCTGATGAAACTGGCGCCCATGACTCCAATGATGCCGAGCAATACGACGACGATTATCAATTCTATCAGGGTAAAGCCGCTCTGTTTTTTGTCGCTGTGTTTTTGTGGAGAAAACTGGAAAGGCAACGTGTTGTCACCCCGGCGCACGCCGGGGTCCAGAAATGCAGGGACGCTGGATTCCGGCGTGCGCCGGAATGACGGAAAAGAGCGATCAGCCATCACTGATATTTGCAAGCTGAGCTTCTGTTGGTTGTTGGTTTTCATATGCATGTCATATATTGCAGGCAACGGCCACAAAATTGAAAACCTCGCCCAGAGGTGAGGTAATGGTCACGACAACCCGCTTGGTGTCTGTCGCAGTTGCGGAAATGGTGGGCAGATTCTGGGTAATGACAGCGCTTGGGCTGGCAATATAGTCCACGGCTACCTGGCGACGATAGCCGGGCAGACTGAAATTGCTGCCGTTTTGATCCGTGAAGTTGTCAACTTCTGCGGGCATGCTGCGATAGTCGTCCACATCATCATAGGTGGTTCTATTCTCTCCCGCGTCGACGCCGAGAGTTGCGACAGGTGTGGCCGCCACAGTGCCGCGTGCCGATTCGCTGGTGTTGAGCGGACCTCCTCCATTTGGCGAATTTTCATCCCATTTTTTGGCTATGATCTCATCCATCATGGCTTGTCCCAAGGAAATGGCCCGTTCCCGAATTACCGGATCCGGGCTGTGGACGATCGCGTTAAAAAAAGGCACCAGAATTCCTGCAACCGCGCCGAGAATGACGATGGTGATGACAATCTCGATCAGGGTGAACCCATGGTTGCTGGACAATGTTTTGTTTGTGAAAATATTGGCTGGCATAGTTAGTTCACATAACCGGTAACCGGGCTTATCGTAATGTTTCTGGTGTTTGGCGGCGCGCCAATGGTAAAGATTGTTGTTCCGGCAATCGGGTTTCCCGCAGCATTCAGCGGTTCCCCGATTCCGTTAAAATAGACGGGCCCACCGGCAAGCGGGATCTCACATGGGGGGGGATTTTCGGAAGTAAGGCAACGGTTGACATATGTTTGTTCTGCCAGTTCTCCTCCACCGATACGTTGGACGGTATAACTGGCATTCGCATTGACTGTAATACCCCACGCCGCGGTATTGTTGGTGAACTGCCGGGTCATGGCCTTGTGCTGGGCATAGCGCAAAGCCCGTCGGAATTCGTTTGCCGCTGCATCTTCCTCCATGCCCACTGGCCATCGTACGTAGACGGTTGCAGCAAGAATGCCGATAATGACAATGATCATCACCAATTCGATCAGGGTGAAGCCGCACTGTCGGTTTTTGCTGTGATGGAAAGGGTTCATAATCATAGCTCAGCGGATGATTTCCCGCCAGTTGATGATCCGGTCGTTGCCGCGATAGATGCCGAAGTTAGCCCGGGCATTAAGGTTGGTGTCGAGGCTGCCGTTATTGTCCCAGTCGAATTGCAGCCACTGAAAGGTTGACACATCAACTCTTACATCCACATAGCCAATGTTGCCCGCGCCGGGAGCGCTGAATGAGAAGCCACCATCACCGCTTACAAAAGGTGCGTTAGCCATGGTTGCCGTAGTGGTAGCACTGCCGACGGTCATTGCGGCAGTGCCGGGCTGTTCAGCCCCCCCGGCAGTGAAGGGATTGCTGAGAAATATTCGGGTGGCCAGCGGCAGGGTGGTGCAGTTGTCGAGGGAGTTGACGACAAAGCCGGTTCCGTTGAAGTATTCAGCCCGGAGCGCCATGGCAAGCGGTGCGGTTTCAGGACCATAAGCATTGGGGAGTCGCAGTCTTCCATAGCGAATCTTGGTGGCTGGGGAAAATTCGAATCCGACACCGGTAATGGCGGTGCCGTTCAGTTTGGTGATTTGTGCGCCATCGTCATCAGCGATTGTGATTTTGAGTTTGAAATTGTCGTAGGGGCCATCGGGATCGGCAGCTCGGTCAAAGCTGTATGTCCCTGAGCCGAAGTAAGCGCCACTGGTCCACTGGAAGGCGGGCAGGTCTGGAGTCAGCCGGTTGTTGATCGGGTCGATGGCTGTGCCGCTGTTGTCTCCGACGACTTTGATGTCTGCCAAAAAGGGATAGCCGCTGGTATAGCGTGGCAACGGGGTTGTTCCTGTGCTAGCCATGGCCTGGAGGATAAGACTGACGCCAAGGGAAGGTTGGCCCATGTACGTGAAACCATTGCAGCCCGCAGTGAGATTGGCTGTCACCTCATAGTGGTCCGGGTAAAAACGGCCCAGCGGTCCAAGAGCCGTGCCGCCGATATTGCAACCGTAATATCCGACTGACAGCGTGTTTGAGAAACTTCCGGTAATGCAGTCGCCGCCAGTGCCGTGATCAACTGCGCCGATAAGACCAGTCACCTGATCGACAGCGGTAAAGGTCGCATCGAGTACGGCGTTGGCCTGCAGAGTGATGGTCCCCACATCAAGATATTGAAAGGTTCCGATGGAGTTGATCCCGGTTGCTACGGCAAAGGCTCCGGTTAGAGGCCCTGCTCCGATGGCGATACTGTTGTGGTCCACAATCTTGGTGGGGTCGGTGGTGGGCGTGCCGGTGTAACCTGAGGGAACGCCGGAAGCGGCAGTGAGGTTGAAGTTGGCACCCGCTTTCAGGGTATTTGTTGCCTGATTGAGGGGCGTTGTGGTGGAGAGCGTCAACTGTCGAGGACGGATGGCGAAGTTGTCCGAGGAGCAGGCGGATTGATTGGTACTCGTATTGCGGATGCGAACCCGAACGTTTTTTGCACCATTCGGGTAATTGAAATTGAAGGTGCGCCGGCCGTTATCTCCGGCAAGAAAGGTATAGGCAGCCTCAGCCGTCAGCCCGGCGCTGAAGTCGTTGCAATTTCCGGTTGCCGCAGTTGGGTTAACCAGGGCAACGGAGACCGGTCCGGTGAATCCCGTGGTCAGAGCAAGCACATCAAGGGGAAAAGTGGTGCCCGCCAATTTGGTATAAATTGGGGTGGAAGCGGATCTGCCTGGTTCCACGGCATCAAAACAGGCAGCGGTGAGGGTGTAGGTGAGCGAGCAGCTCTGGGTGGCGCCATTATAGCAGATCGCAGTTGTATTGGCGGCAGCAGGGGAGGTGACTATACCTCCAAGGGTCACCGTGCCTGCGGTGGATTTGGTGAGGCGGACCGTGGCCTGACCGCCGCTGAAGGTGATCGGGTCCGCTGACCAGCTTGCGCCCCCAATATTGGTTAAATCTACGGTCACCGGGCCGAGGTAGAGAGCTGAGCAGGTGGCGTCGGCGCAGGCTTTCAGAGTGATGTTTTCCGCGGCGCAGGTGAGCGCCTGACCGTCATGCAGGATACGGACATGATTCAGAGTGGGCAGGGGCTGGGGTTGTGTTGAGCAGACACGTAGATTGTCGAATTCATGGATGTTGCTTGAGCCGCCGGTTGAGCCGGTGAAGGAGAGGAACCAGTTGACCGGCACCGCAGCCTGTCCAACTCCTGCTTTGGCGTCAAAGGGAGCGATAAGGGTGACGAAGCCGGTGCCGGTGTCGCGCTCCACCGAAGTATAGGCGTTGATACCGTTGGTGTGATCGATGGTTATGCGGTAGCGGTATCCTGGAGCAGGGGTGGTTGAACCGGCGTTGTCAATGCCCGGGGAGAGGGTGGTGGTGCCGGAAAGATAGGAGTAACCGGTGTAGAGGGAGCCGGAGCCTCTGATGGCGGCTGAGTCAACCCGTAACCCCGGCCCCCCGCTGCGCCCTTCTGTGGGATTTGAGAAATTGCCGTATTCGTCAAGGGCAATTCCGAGCCACCCCCCGGCAAATCCGGCATGGGTCGTATCTCCTCCCGCGCTGACCTGCTTGGGTGCGTATCCCAGCGAACCGCCAAAAGCTCCGGGCACGGGGGCGATTGCAGCATCGGAGAGAACAACGCACATCCCGTCTGCGCCGGTTCCGTTGTAGGACAGATGGTCGAATTCCACCACGATTTTGTTGCCGGCGGCCGGGAAAAGCTGCTGTAATGCGGCCATGGTGGATACGCCGGAAGAGGCATCGGTGAGCCGCAATCGCTGGTTGACGATTCTAGGGTTGCCGAATGTGCCGCTTTCGTTGGCCATTATCCAGTTTCCCGACAGGGTGGTGTTGAAGTTGTCGGTAAAACAAACGATTGCCGATCGCAAGGCCAGTGACTGCGATGCCCCTTCGTCGCCGTTGTTTGAAGCAGTGGCAACTTTTGTTCCGGTAGGGCCTGCTGCTCCTAGCAGCAGGTAATTCATCTCGAGCGATATGCCGTTGGCGCCGGGTGAGGGCTCGGAATATTTGTCAACAACTTCGGTCATCCCGCTGGGTGGCGTCCAAGTGCCGGAGCTTTGGTATTCATGCACCGTGACCAGCATGTCATCCGCGCTGGCGGTGATGCTCGGGGCGGTATGATTAACCGTGTTGTTGCCGTTTTCCACGAGACTGGCGGAAGAAACGATCGGGCTAGAGGTGTCCACGCCGGAAAAGCTTGCTATGCCGCCGACAACACCGGAATGATTAGCGGATAAATTCCAGGTGTAAGTGGCTGGTTCGCTGGCTGTCGCAATTTTGTAGAAGGTAGTCAAATGACTGGTGGAAGCCTGAGTCTGTATGATGTCCTGGACGATTGTCCAGCCGGAAGGAGCTGTAATGCCGACAGTGCCGGGTGTTACACCGATGGAGGCCACCATGACATCGCCGGTGATTGTGCCGGTTGGTTTGTTGATGGTCAGCGAGGGAAATCCCGGGGTCGCTGGTTTCAGGGCAATCATGCCGCCGCTGCTTATGGCGTTAGTGCCGGTTCGTGGTGCAACGATGGCTGCTTGGGGGCCGACGTTGGTCGGTATTTTGTTCCACGCTTCAATGGAAGAATCGGTACCCCTGCCGGTGGAACTGGCAAACAACTCGCTCCAGTTGGCAACCATGTTTGCATTGTCGATACTGGAGTTGTTGTCGGCGATATGGGCGGTGAATACCAGCATCGCCCCTTGCGATGCTGTGGTAATGCCTGCGGCCTCGGTGGTGAGATCGCTTTGTGAATGGGTGAGGGAAGCTGTGCCTTCAAAGGGGGTGGTCGTGTCAACATTATAGAATCCTACAATGCGGGCAATGATGGAGTTTCCACCCGGATGCGTTATCGTTGGGGTTGTATCGTCACCGGTTGCAGCTTTTCTCCAGAAAACTTTGGCTTGATGTGTTGTGCCGCTGGTGCCGGAAAGCAGTTGTGTCCAGCCGGTGGGCATGGTTGTGGCGACGTTGTCTTTGGTTTCGATAAGGCAGAGCAGGATATCGTTTGGCTGCCAGCCACTTGGATAGCCGGGAGTCGCATCGCCGTTGCCGCGAGCGGCAAGCGAACCGACACCACGGTATTGGATAGTTGTAGCCGAAGCAGATGCCGAGGCTTGAGTTGCGGCACGAAAAGCTACTGCCGCAAGGACTGGTTGTGTGAGCAACAGGGCCAGAAGGACCAGTATGGCGCCCAACAACCCTTTGCATTTCAGGTGGAGAGAGAGGCGCTCAAGGTTGGTGCTGGGAAACGGTGTGTGCATTAGATTCCGACATCTCCAGACAGGCCAGGGTGCATCTGCGGTTTGCTGGTACTTGATTGACGTCAGTGTACATAAACGACAAGTCCACGTCAACGGAAGGGTGGAGCGGGAAGCGCGGAATGTTATGCGATGGGAGCGGGATTGGCGAGAGAGTCAATGAGCTCTTTCAGGGCGACATAGGATGTTTGGCTGAATATTTGGCGTCTGATCTCGGCCCCGCCCACCACCCCTTTGAAATAACGGCCTGCGTGGTTTTTGATCTGGGAGGGCGGGGTATCGGGCTGGTGCTGTGCGATGAGGGCCAGATGGCGGTTCAGGGCGGTGAGCCTGAAAGCCAGGGAGGGGTTTTCAGGTGCATCGGCGGAGAATATCCACGGCGCCCCCAGGGCGGCGCGGCCGATCATCACCCCGTCGCAGCCGGTTTCCGCCAGCATCCGCAATCCGTCACCATGGGATTGGACATCGCCGTTGCCGATCACCGGGATGGAAACCGATTGTTTCACCTGACTGATAATTTGCCAGTCCGCTGTGCCGCTGAAGCCGTCGCTCCAGGTCCGGGCATGGACTGTGATCGCTGCGGCCCCGTTGTCCTCGGCCATTTTAGCGAAGTCGCAGGCGGTAATGGCCTTGTGGTCCCAGCCGGAGCGGAATTTGACCGTCACCGGCACCGAAGAATTTTTTACCACAGCCCGGATGATCTTCGCAGCCAGGAGGGGGAGTTTCATGAGGTAACAGCCCGCCCCTTTTTTTATCACCTTTCTCGCCGGGCACCCCATGTTGATGTCGATTAAATCAATGGGATGCTCGGAAAGGATACCTGCAGCCTCGCCCATGATTTCGGGCTCGCTGCCGAAAAGCTGCATGGCTACCGGGCGTTCAGCCGGCAAGGTTCTGGTCAAGTCCAGGGTGTTCTGCTGCCGATAATGGAGGCCGTGGCAGCTGATCATCTCTGAAAAACAAATGGAAGCGCCGAACTCACGGCAAAGCAAACGGAAAGCGAGGTCACTGTAGCCGGCGAGAGGGGCAGCGATGAACGGGTTGTCGAGGCGGAGGGGGCCGATGGAAAACATGTTGGGGGAGGCTCAAGATAAAAAGGGCAAGATTGATGAACTTATAACAAAAGTGCTTCGACAAGCTCAGTACGAACGGATAAAATCTTGACGCATTGATTTCCGTTCGTGCTGAGCCTGTCGAAGCACCTGTTTCTGAAATTCTACTCTGTTCCTGAATGATTCTATAAAAC
>VMSS01000064.1 GCA_013791995.1 Desulfurivibrio sp.
CATTCTGGTGGCCAAATTCCGGGGTTGATCCACATCGCAGCCCCGAAGATTGGCAATCTCGTAGGCCAATAACTGCAAGGGGAGCACAAAGAGGATGGGATTCAACTCCTCGTGGCAAAGCGGCACTGTGATCACTTGTTCGGCAATGCGTTGGCAGTTTTTGTCACCCTCATTGGCCACCAGAATGATTCTGCCGTTGCGGGCCTTGACCTCTTCCACGTTGGAAATGACCTTTTCATAAACGCTGTCCCTGGGGGCCAGGGCAAGAACCGGCATATCCCGGTCGATGAGCGCGATGGGGCCGTGCTTGAGTTCCCCTGCCGCATAGCCTTCGGCATGGATATAAGATATCTCCTTGAGTTTCAAGGCCCCTTCCAGAGCAATGGGGAAATTGCTCCCTCGGCCGAGATAGAGAAAATCACGGCTGTGGGCAAAAGCCTCGGCAATACGGGCTGTCTCCTCCTGCAATCGAGGCAGTTCTTGCTCCATAAGTCCGGGCAGGCCGAGGAGGGCATGGCCGATACTCTTGCGATTTTTGGCTGTAATGGTTTTTCGGACCTCCCCCAAAAAGAGGGTAAGAAGGAGCAAAGCCGTGAGCTGGCAGGTAAAAGCCTTGGTGGAGGCCACCCCGATCTCCGGCCCGGCATGGGTGTAAATCGTGCCGTGTGCCTCCCGGGTGATGGTGCTGCCCAGCACATTGCAGATGGCGATGACCTTGGCTCCCATCTTCTTGGCAAGCCGTAACCCCGCCAGGGTGTCGGCGGTTTCGCCGGACTGCGAGATAGGCACCACCATCACGGTTTCGTCAAGCAGGAGACGGCGATAGCGGAATTCCGAAGCGATATCCACCTCAACCGGAATGCCCACCCATTTTTCCAGCCAGTATTTTGCCACCAGAGCTGCATGCCAGGAAGTGCCGCAGGCCACCAGGGAGATGCGGCTGATCTTTTTGAGCTCCGCAGGATTCAGGCCCATCTCCGGCAGCTGCACCCTGCCGGTTTCCGGGTCGAGCCGACCCCGAAAGGTGTTGAGAATGGCCTGGGGCTGTTCAAAAATCTCCTTGAGCATGAAATGCCGGTACCCACCCTTCTCGGCCATGGCCGCGTTCCACTCGATGGTCTTGATCTCCTTAACCACCTTGCGGCCATTGCCAAGACCCATCACCTGCCATTCCCCTTGTTTCAGGACGGCAAGCTCCCGATCCTCCAGAAAAACCACCTGATTGGTATAGGGAAGCAAGGCCGGAATATCCGAGGCCATGAGACAGCCGCCCCCTTCGGCGATCCCCAGAACCAAGGGGCTCTGATTTCGCACCGCCACGAGCCTGTCCGGCTGCCCCGTCCACAAAACCCCGATGGCGTAAGAACCTTCGACTTTTTTCAAGCCCTGGCGCACCGCCTTGACCAGATCCCCACCGGAGAGGTGTTCCTCGATGAGATGGGCCAAAACCTCGGTGTCGGTTTCCGAGCAGAAAACATGCCCGCGCCCCTGCAGCTCTTCCCGGAGGGTATGGTAATTTTCGATAATGCCGTTATGGACCACAACCAGATCGCCGGTACAATCGCAGTGCGGATGGGCATTGAGCTCAGAAGGCGCTCCGTGGGTGGCCCAGCGGGTATGGCCCAGACCGATGTGGCTGTCTCGGTTACGCACCGTCTCCAGCAGTTCTTCAAGCTTCCCGAGCTTGCCGGCAGCCCGATGCTTTTGCAGCTTGCCGCCGTGCACATACACCACCCCGGCCGAATCATAGCCCCGGTACTCCAGACGCTTCAAACCTTCGAGAAGAATGGGCACCACATGCCGCGTCCCGATATACCCAACTATTCCGCACATACTCTGCTCCGTTTTCTTTTTCAGGGGCTATGCCCTCGTTCCACTGGAACGAATAAAGTACAATCTCTCAATGTAAATGTTCTGCAGCGCCGCTTCGCTGCTGCCGCAGATGCGCACCCCCTCAGGGGGTATAAACTCCAGAGGTCTGCAAAATGTGCTGTTGCACATGAGCAGGCCGAAGACAGCTAAGCAAGCGCAGCGAGACTGCGAAGCAGATGTGGTGCTGCAGAACATTTACAACTACAGGGCGAAACCCTGCCGTGATCTCGCAACCGCTTCCGGCAAAAGGGCCAACAGGGCCGCGATCTCTGCCTCGGTATTATAGCGACTGAGGCTAATCCGCAGGGTCCCGTGCAGAAAAGCTTCCTCCACCCGCATGGCCCGCAGCACATGCGAAGGATCCAGATCACCACTCTGACAGGCGGCATGGGCCGAAACAGCGATCCCACCCGCATCGAGATCCTGGATAAGTCCGGCAGAGGCCGCATGTCTGAAGCTTACGCTTGTGGTATTGACCAACCTGGGCGAGGCGGCGCCATTTATCCGAGTCTCGGGGATCGCGGCGACAATTTCCGCCTCGAGACGATCCCGCAGTCCCGCCAGTTTCTGAGGTTCAGCCTCAGCCACATCGGTGGCCAGGGCACAGGCCTGACCAAGGCCAACGATCCCGGGGACATTTTCGGTGCCGGATCTCCTCCCATCTTCCTGGCCAGTACCCATGATCAACGGGGTGAACGGCGCGGTTCTGGCCACATAGAGCGCCCCGACCCCTTTTGGGCCATGGAGTTTATGTCCTGCAATGGTGAGATAATCCGCCCCAAGCTCCTCAACCGAGAAAGCCACCTTGCCCGCCAACTGAATGGCGTCGCAATGGAAAAGCACCCCCCGCTCCCGGCAGATGGCCGCGATTTTCACAACAGGCCAGATCACCCCGGTTTCGTTGTTCGCCCCCATGAGAGAAACCAGGGCGGTGTCGGCCCGAATCGCGCCTTTGAGCGATTCCAGATTCAGACCGCCCTTTTCGTCCACCCCAAGCAGCTCCACCTCGTAGCCCTGGCTTGCGAGAAATTCCAACGGCGCCAGAACCGAGCCGTGCTCGACCTGTGAGGAGATGATGTGCTTTTTACCGGGATTTGCCCGTACCGCACTAAGAATGGCGGTGTTATTGCCTTCGGTACCGCCGCTGTTCAAGACAATCCGCCCCGGATGGCAGCCGAGCAATCCAGCCACCTGCTCCCGGGCCAGATCCAGCCCCCGCCGGGCAGCTTCGCCGAAACGGTGGGAACTTGAAGGATTGCCGAAACTTTCGGACAGATATGGGGCCATGGCCTCCCGCACCGTGGGGTCCAGCGGGGTGGAAGCATTGTTGTCGAGGTAGATGTTTTGCATGAGCTTAGATCCGCAGCATTCTATCGAGGGAAAGTTTGGCCTCGGCCGCCACTTCCGGCGGTACGGTGATCCGGTTGACCACCTTCCCCTGGGCCAGATTATCCAGCACCCACAGCAGGTAGCCGGGCTTGATCCGGTACATGGTAGAACACAGACATTGGAAGGGCGAGAGCGAATGGATCTCCCGATCCGGGTACTGGCGCTTGAGCCGATTCACCAGATTGACCTCGGTGCCGATGGCCCATTTGCTGCCCGGAGGGGAATCACGCACCGCATTGATTATCGCCTCGGTGGAGCCGTACTGGTCAGCCCGACTCACCACCTCGTTGCGGCATTCCGGGTGGACGATAATCCGCACCTCCGGATCGCGCTCCCGCCAGACAGCCACATGGGCGGCGGTAAACTGCATGTGCACCGTGCAGTAGCCGTCCCAGAGGATGACCTTTGCCTTCTGCAACGCCTCCGGAGTGTTGCCGCCCAATGGCTTATCGCGCTGCCAGAGCACAACCTCGTCCTCGGCAATGCCCAGAGCGCCGGCAGAGTTGCGGCCCAAGTGCTCGTCCGGAAAAAAGAAAACCTTGTCCCCTTGATCCAGGGCCCAGGTGAGAACACGCTCTGCATTGGAAGAGGTGCAGACCGAGCCGCCGTGCCTGCCGACAAAAGCCTTGAGCAGGGCCGAGGAATTCACGTAGGTCACGGGGATAACCCGGCCGGAAGTGACTTTGGCCAGATCCTCCCAGGCCCAGGCCACCGCATCGCTGGTGGCCATGTCAGCCATGGGACAACCGGCCCGCAAATCGGGCAGGATGACCACCTGATCCGGCGCCGTGAGGATGTCGGCGGATTCCGCCATGAAATGCACGCCGCAGAAAACGATATACTTCCGGTCCCTGGCCTCGGCGGCATTACGGGCAAGCTTGAGGGAATCCCCGGTCAGGTCGGCGAACTGAAAAGTCGCTTCCTGCTGGTAGTGATGCCCTAAAATCAAAAGATTGCCGCCCAGTTCTTTCTTGCGGGCGGCAATCTTTTGGCAAATTATTTCTTCCTTTTCCTGCAGGTATTCCGAGCCAAGCTCAACCTGCTGCAACACCGTCATCTGTCTATCCTTCTCTCCCTGCTATTCTGAAAAACACCCTTCGACACGCTCAGGGCGAACGGTAGACATCTTGAAATCACTGCGTTTTCCGTTCATGGTGAGCCCTATCGAACCACACACCAGACATAAACAAAAAAACTCGAAGCACGATTTATGTACCGTGGATACACTAAGGCGCAAAGATCTCTTTTCCTGATATCTTTGCGCCCCTTACCTTTTATTATTTATTTAAGCAGCTTTACCCAGGCAGCGGTCGGCCCCTTGTCCCCTTCTCCCTCGCCGAAACGAACTTCGTCACCTTCGGCCAACTGGGCCATGGTCACGTCTTTCAAGGCGTTCTCGTGAAAGTATACCTCCTGGCCGTCCAGGGTCAGGAGAAACCCGTACGACTCATAAGGAAACAAACTCTTGACGGTACCCATGGACGGGCCTGCAGCCGCGCCCTCCGGCTCCTTGACGTTCTGTCGACGTTTGCGCTGTAATTCCTTCAACTGGAGACCAAGGGTATCGAACGCTTCCACCAGGAGGGGCCGCACCGTCTCTCCTTTTCTTTTCACAACCACGGTGTCATTGGGAACGGAAGCCACCATGCGGACTTCGTGGCCACCCGCTTTATGCCCGGAAGTCTCCTCAATGGAGATGCGCAGATGATGAACAAGGCCGGGATGGTGACGATCAAGACGCCCCTTCTCCTCTTCGATTTTGTCCTGCCAAGCTTTACGAATTTCCAGATTCCGCCCTTCAACTTGTAGTTCCATGCATTTCCTCCATCACAGTGATTAAAATTGCCGCCCGCAAGGAGCAGCCGATTGGAGAGCTTTCGTTTGTATTCTAACACAGTGCAGGGTGAAAAACAGCTTCTCTTCGCGCAGGACGCAAGAAAAAAACCGGCGCTGGATCATGGGGATTTGCCCCTTCTCCAGATCGCTTATCATCACGCTCGATTGCAGTTAATGATCACGAACAACTCAGAATTGTCTTTAAAGAAGCGCTTCGACAGGCTCAGCCCGAACGGAAAACAATACATACAACAATGACCGTTCGTCCCGGACCCGTTGAAGGGTGATTATTACACTTCCACCACAATCACAAGCCGGACTCGCCCCGCGCCGGCAATTCCTTGATGTGCACATCCTGCTGCGGAAAGGGAATGGAGATACCGTTTGCTCCAAATGCCTTGTAAATTGACTTTAACAGGTTGTGGATTTCCAATCCTTTGAACCGGGGGTCCTCGACCCAACAGAGCAGCTCGAAATCAACGGACGATGACCCGAAAGAGCGCAGTCGCACCCTGGCCTCGGGGTCCTTGACCACGGAAGGGTTGTTGTCGGCAACCGCAAGCAGCACTTGCTCGACCCGATCCAGATCACTGCCGTAGGCAACTCCAAGCGGCACCCTGATTCGAAAGCGGGGGATCGGGGCGCTTTCGTTGATGATCTTGCTGTTGGCCAGGATAGAGTTGGGAATGGTGATCAGAACATCGTCCCTGGTTTTTATCCGGGTGGATCGCACGCCGATCTCCACCACCTCGCCCCGCTGGTCGTTGTCGATAATGATATAGTCGCCCAGTTTAAAGGTTTTATCGGCAAAAATGCTGATCCCGCCGAAAAAATTGGCCAGACTGTCCTTGGCGGCCAGGGCCACGGCGATACCGGCGATGCCGGCAGAGGCGAAGAGGGGTGCCAGATTGACGTTCCAAATGGAAAGAAGCCAGAGCAGGGCGGAGACAATAATGATCACCCGAACCACGTTTTTAAGCAGAAGAAAAAGATCTGCCCCGATCTTCCCTCCATCAAGAACGTTTTTCAGGTAATGCTCGCCCAACAGCATAAAAAGACGCAGCACACCAATGGTCCAGACAATGAGAACAACACTTTTCACCGCGTCCGGCAAAAACCTTTCCCAATGCGGAGCAAGAGCTGGCGGAAGAGCCAGGGCGTGGAGCACCCCAAAAAAGCAAATACTGAAGACAATGGGCCGGTGGAGGATATCAATGGCTTTATCGTCAAGATCGCTGGCGGTATAGGATGCAGCCAACCGCTTGAGAATGCGGTTGACAAAAAGATCCGCCGCCTTGGCCAGCAGCCCGTAGACCGCAATCACCATAAGCCGTTGCATGATCGGCAGTTGCGAAAGTTCCTGAAAAAAAGAAGGCAGTTCCATGTATTCACTCATCGTCTTTTGGTTGGATTTGTAAGTGTACCGTCGAAGAACAAATGTGATGCAATTGGCAGAACCTGTAAAGGATTTTGTAGCCACTGTGGCGTGGATGCCCCCCCGATTCACTCTTCCGGGGGCAAACTCCCATCCATTTCGACACGTTCATCGCCATACTCCATGTTGCGCCCGCAGTCATGCGCGCCCTCCGCAACAACACGCATCAAGATCGGGGGCGTTATTGCTTTGACAATGGGGGGCGCATTCGTAGTACAATGAATTTGTTACAATTATCGATTCCCTTCCCTCCACAAACAAGGGTGTCCATGTTTTCCTTTTACAAAAATCTGCCCATCTCCACCAAGCTGTTCCTCAGCAATCTCGCCTTTGCCCTTCCCATGGCGGTGCTGATCTTCTTTATGAACATCAGTTTCACCTATGATATCAGCATCGGGCAAAAGGAGTTGGCCGGCACCACAACGCTCCGCCCCCTGTTTTCCTTGCTCAGCCATATCCCGCAGTATTATTTTGGTGAGGAAAGCAAAAAATCGAGCGAACATGAACAAGTAACAAGCCTTTTTACGCAAATGCAACACAGCGGAAACTCAAATCTTTACAATGAATTACAGGAAAAATGGCTTTCCCTGCAGCATAAAAAAAACAACCTTGCAGAACAGGAGCAAATACAAGCGCACATTCTGGAACTGATCTCTTTGGCCGGAAAAAATTCCATGCTGACCCTCGATCCCGCCATGGACAGCAACCTGCTGGCAGGATTGCTGGTAGCCCAAATCCCGCGGAACAGCAGTCAGCTCAACAAATATTTTTTTATGGCGGAAACCCCAAACAATCCGATTTCCACGGAGGGGGTAGTTGCATTCAAGGCGCAATCTTCCCGGGAATTCCAGCATGATTTCAGCCTGTTTCAGGCGGATTTTGAAAAAATCATCGCCGATGCCCGGATGGCTATCCAGGAAGACCGCAACTATTACGGAGTCAGTCCCTCTCTGCAAAACAACTTCGCCCAGCTCCTTGAAGAGTACCGACACGCCACAGCCCAATTTATGGAGCTCCACCGGAAAAGCTCCACAGAGCAAGTAGACCGTGCTGAATATCTTGCGGCAAACAGCAAGGCCCGGGTGAGCTGCCGACAACTCTTCCAGTCCGGCATTGAGGAACTCGACATTCTCATCACCAAGAGGATAGCAAGTTACCGCAAATGGCAGGCCTTGGGTTTTATCTGCAGCGCCCTGGCCGTTTTGCTTGCCTCAGCCCTTATCTATACCATTGCCAGAAGCATTACCGCCCCCATCAAAGCTGTGATCGGCTACACCAGACAAATCAGCAGCGGCGACCATGAGGCCCGGCTGTCCGGTGATTTCCAGGGAGAATTTAAAGGGCTGGTAGCCGACCTCAAAAAGATGGTGCATGAAATTATTCGGCTGGCCTCCTTCCCGCGGGAAAACCCGAATCCGGTCCTGGCCTCGGATTCCAGCGGCGCTATCACATACCTGAACCACAGCGCCGAGGCTCTCCTTGAAAAATTGCAGATCCGAGTCGAAGCCTTTCTTCCTCCCGACCATGGACAGATCATCGAGGCGTGCCTGGCCAGTGACCGGAACCGCCTTGGGATCGAACTTCAGGTTGGGGATGATTTTTTTGAGTGGAACTATCACCCTCTTACCGAACAGGGCATAGTCCATATCTATGCCAAAGACATCACCGCCCGTAAAAAGCTTGAAGAACAGTTGCGCCATGATGCCTTCCATGACTCCCTGACCGGGCTTGCCAACCGCGCCCTGTTTCTCGACCGCCTGCAGCATGCGATAGCCCGAAGCAAGACCGACCCCCATGCCGCATTTGCCGTGCTGTTTCTCGACCTTGACGGATTCAAGCTGATCAATGACAGCCTCGGCCACGAACAGGGCGACAAACTGCTGGTCGCTTTTGCCGAACGCATGACGCCCCTGTTCCATCCCGGCGATACCTTGGCCCGCCTCGGCGGAGACGAATTCACTCTGCTGCTCGACAATATCACCAATCATCAGACTCTGGCCATACCCGAGCGCATCCAGCAAGCGCTGGAAAAGCCCTTCTCTTTGGGCGAATTGGAATTTTCCATCTCAGCCAGCATCGGCATTGTCATCCAGCCTGCGCCGGAACTTGGCGCCGAGGAGATTCTCCGTGATGCGGACACGGCCATGTATCGGGCCAAGGCCCAAGGGAGAGGCAAATATGTCCTTTTTGACCCGTCCATGCACAACCTGGCACTGGAACGCCTCCGGCTTGAAATAGAACTGAAAAAAGCTATCGAACGACAGGAGTTTGTTGTTTTCTACCAACCGATTGTCGATCTGGTAAACGGTGCGCTGATTGGCTTTGAGGCCCTGGTTCGCTGGCAGCACCCCACGCAAGGGCTCCTTTCTCCCGGCCAATTCATCCCGCTTGCCGAAAAAACCGGCCTTATCATCGCCATCGGCCGTGATGTCCTTATGGCGGCATGCCACCAGGCAAAATTCTGGCAGGAGAAATTCGACAACCACAAGAATCTGCTGATCAGCGTCAACCTGGCGGTGGCCCAGCTCCTTTCCTCCGGTATCATGGACGAAATCGATCACATCCTGAAGCATAGCGGACTGCCGCCCGCGACACTCAAACTCGAAGTCACGGAAAGCGGCATCATGGAGAATATCGAAACCGCCATTGATGTGCTGCATGCCATCAAGCAACGCGGTATTGCCCTCAGCATCGATGATTTCGGCACCGGTTATTCCTCGTTGAGCTACCTGCACCGCTTTCCCTTCGACACTCTGAAGGTGGACCAATCCTTTGTCAGTGAAATGGAGAAGGATGCGAAAAATCTTGAGATTATCAGAGG
>VMSS01000071.1 GCA_013791995.1 Desulfurivibrio sp.
AAGCTGAACATGCTCTTTCGGCCAGCGCCAGTTGAGTTGCGGCTTCTTTTTCCTCACAAGAATCGAAGCAAGACCGTCCATGAGTTGACCGTGCGGGCGGTTGGCATGATGGGCCAAGGCCAACGCCACCCCGACAAGCAAGACAACAAGAAGCGAAACGATAAAAACAAGATTCCGTTTGAATTGCTGCAGCCAGAGCTCAATAACGCTTCTGTCCACCGGTTGCCCAACCCACAGACTGTTCTCTCCTCCCGATTCGCTGATGAGCGGTAGCCAGGCATAGGCCTCGCCGCGCACGTTCTCAAGAATGACCGGCTTCCCTTCTTGCACCGCTTGCCGCAGCTGGAGAAAATCGATAAATGCCTGACCGGGGACGGATTCATGCCGTTGATGGTGAGAAACCGCCGAGGCCAGATAGGAGCCATCCTGATTCACCAAGTCATATGTATTCATTTTCTTGATAAGACGATGGAGGTCCAGGGCCAAGACAACAATTCCGGACGTTCCGTACGCGTCATTTTGAACCGGGACCCCGAAATGGGCAACAATCTGGTGCCGCTGGCTTTCATTATTTGCGGTGATGCCCCCTTGGATTGTGCCGACAAAGGTTGTCCCCGGCAAAAAAGTCCTTGCCTTCCGGGACACCACTTCTTCCATTCTGTCCTGGGGCATGCAGGAAACCAGCTCGAGTTCCCCGTCCTGCTGACGGCTCACCCGGAATTGCTCCTGGTCCAAGCCATCAATGATCGACACCGACAAGACCTCGGGCCGGTTCTTAAACCAGCGCTTGGCTACCACGTCGGAAAGGCGCTCCCGCAGTTGCGCAAGGGGAATGCCGGGCTCGGGTCGACCCACCAGGTCCACGGTCTCGGAAAGCATCCCGAAAACACGCAGGGTTTCCTTGACCTGCTCCACCCGCCGTTCAAGGGCATCGAACTCATTCTGCAGCCTGGCAAGACGCTGCTCCTGAACTGCCTGTTCAAAAGTTTCTATGATTCTGGGGAGATTAATACTAATAGAAGTGGCAAGGGGAAACAGCCCGATAATGAACAAAACCAAAAAGATTATGGTCCTCAATCGCATGCGGTACGCTCACCCGTAACTTGTTTTTCTTCACAAAAACCCTGTGCGCTGAGTCATTCTAGCACATCCAGGCCAGCGAACCAGCATTTTTCGCACATTTTTCACCTTCCCGCGACCATCTGTCAAATCCCTGGAATAAATTATTGGAGAAGCGGGAAGATGCCCGGAGACACAAGCGCTTCCAGTCAAGAAAGAGATTGCGCATTGGCCTGCCCATAGTATAGTATGTGCCTTCTTTTGTACTGAAGAGGAAAATAGCGGCCCTCGTAGCTCAGGGGATAGAGCAACCGCCTCCTAAGCGGTAGGTCGTACGTTCAAGTCGTACCGAGGGCACCATCAAACCCGAGCATTTCTCCCTGTAATTCCGCCGGCCTCCTTCCCGAGGCGGTGCTGCAATGTCAAGAGTTCCCAAGACTTTTTCCCCAAGGAGAAACACCATGCAAAGATTCCTCGTACTTGTCAGTTTCGTCCTTCTCGCGGTCGGCTTAAGTGGCTGCGGCTACAACACCATCCAGCAAAACGATGAGGGCGTGATCGCGGCGTGGGGTGACGTGGAAGCCTCCTACCAGCGTCGGGCCGATCTTATTCCCAATCTGGTGGAAGCGGTAAAGGCCTATGCGGCTCACGAGAAGGAGACGCTCACCGCCGTTACCGAAGCACGGGCCAAGGTTGGCACCATGCAGGTAGGCGCCGAGGTGATCAATAACCCCAAAGCCTTTGCCAAATTCCAGGAAACACAAGGGGGCCTTTCCTCCGCGCTTTCCCGTCTGATGGTGGTAGTGGAACGCTATCCCGACCTCAAGGCAAATCAGAACTTTCTTGATTTTCAGCACCAGCTCGAAGGCACGGAAAACCGGATCAACGTGGCCCGGGTTCGCTACAACGATGCGGTACGGATATTCAACACCTCCATCCGCACCTTCCCTAACAACCTGACCAACAACCTCATGCTCCAGCTCCCCCGCCGTGAGGCATTCAAGGCGGAAGAAGGGACGGCCAAGGCTCCGACGGTAAAGTTCTAGCCGATGACACAGAACATGCGACATACACCATGGGGTTTCAGCAAGGCGATGCGGTTCTTCTGCCTGCTGGGTCTCAGTCTGCTTTTCGCTGGAGTTTCCAAACCGGCGATGGCGCTGGAGGTGCCGCAATACCAAGGGTATGTCACCGATCTGGCCGGGATGATTTCCCAGGCTGAAAGGCAAAAGCTTGAACAGACGCTACTTGCCTTTGAACGGTCCGACTCCACCCAGATCGCGGTGCTGACCATCCCGTCTCTTGAAGGCGATTCGCTGGAGGATTTCTCCATCCGCACGGTGGATACCTGGAAGATCGGCCAGAAGGGCAAGGACAACGGCGTCCTGCTTCTGGTCAGCAAGAACGACCGCAAGATCCGCATCGAGGTCGGCCAGGGGTTGGAAGGGGTGCTGACCGATCTGCTGACCGGACGCATCGTGGACCAGATCATCTCCCCGCGCTTCAAGGCAGGCGAACTTGATCAAGGCTTTGAAGCCGGAATTTCCGCAATCATCAGCGGTGCCAGGGGCGAATTCAAAGGAACGGGCAGTTCCCGCCGAGAAACGCGCAAAAACGAACAATCCTCATTATTCAACTACCTCATTTTCTTTGCCATTCTGGTCGGGTTTCTCGGCCGGCTGAGCAAACCGGTGGGCGCACTGACCGGCGCAGTACTCCTGCCTCTTTTCGCCTTTCTCGGGGTCTCCTCCCCATTGGGCTGGTTGCTCCTGCTCCTTCTCATCCCTGGGGGCGCCCTGCTGGGCCTGCTACTACCAATTTTGTTTGCCAATGCCGGGCGTGGCGGGGGAATGTACATGGGAGGCGGAGGCTTTGGCAGCGGGAGCAGCGGTTTTGGCGGGTTTGGCGGCGGTGGTTTCGGAGGCGGCGGCGCCTCGGGGAGTTGGTAAATGATGAATGCGGAAACATTTTTCACCGAGGCTGAAAACCTCCAGATTGCCGCGACTATCTCCGGGGTAGAGAAAAAGACCTCAGGCGAGGTTGTTGCAATGGTGGTAACTGCCAGCGACACCTATCCCGAAGCAGCGCTCCTGGCAGGCCTCAGTATCGGCGGCCTGACCGCCCTCATCATCACCGACCTGTTCCTGGGAGACAGCCTCGGATACTTTCTGCCCCTTTTGGTGTGCGGCTCCATTCTGGTCTCCAGTCTGGCCAAAATCTCTCCCTCGCTGCTTCGGTGGTTCATCCCAGAAAGCCGCCTGGAAACCCGGGTCGCAGAGCATGCCCTCCGCTCTTTTTACGAGAAGAAACTTCATACCACCCGCGACAACACCGGGGTGCTTTTTTTCATCTCCCTGCTGGAGCACAAGGTCTGGATTCTGGCGGACACCGGCATCTATGAAAAAATTTCCCCAGAGACCTTGCTGGCCTACGCCAACGACATCGCCACCGGCATAAAACAAGGACACGCCTGCACTGCCTTGTGCCGGCAGATAGAAACGGTTGGCAATATCCTGGCGCAACATTTCCCTATCAAAACCGATGACACCAATGAGCTTTCCAACCAGGTGCTCACCGGCTGAGCCCGCCATAATCAAAAAGCCGACTCTTCCCCACGAACATTTCTCTCTTTCCACCCAGAAAACCACGGACAAACAACCGCTTTTTTCTTTTTTCAGCAGTTATCCTCGATCATGTTGACAACGGCAAAGCATCGCTATATAGTTATTTAGCTATGCTTTGCCGTTGTGCGAAACTCGCACTGACTGCCCTGCGCCAGGCCCATGGAGAGCAGTGCTAACGGCGGCAGTGCTAACGGCGACGGGCGTTCCTGACGCATTGCTATGTTCCGTTGTGCTGATGCTGCTTGTCCAAGCCTGTCAAAACATCTGTTTGAAGCACGTTCCGAAAGGGAAAAAACCATGCAACCCATCAAACTGACCAATTTTGCCGCAAAACCCGAACAGCCAAGACCGCAACCTCTTCCGCCTGCCGTCACCATACGCTATTTTGCAGCCGGCATCTTCGCCTTGGCTGTCTGGTTTGGCGTGTACAAGCAACTTTCCTCCTTTGCCGACTTCATCGCTTTCGATCTGTGCAATCTCTCCCCGGACAGTCGCCTGGGAAAGGCCACCCAGTTCTTTCTCTATGATACGCCCAAGGTGTTGATGCTCCTCGTTCTAGTGGTCTTCGCAGTTGGCATCCTCCGCTCTTTTTTTACTCCGGAACGAACCCGGAAAATCCTTGCGGGCAAACGCGAATCCGTGGGCAACGTGCTGGCCGCCCTGCTGGGCATCGTCACTCCCTTCTGCTCCTGCTCGGCCGTACCCCTGTTCATTGGTTTTGTCACCGCCGGAATCCCCTTGGGCGTTACCTTTTCCTTTCTCATTGCCGCGCCCATGGTCAATGAGGTCGCCCTGATCCTGCTCTATGGACTTCTGGGCTGGAAGGTGGCGCTTCTCTATCTCACCACCGGTCTCGCCATCGCCATTGTTGCCGGATGGACCATCGGTCGCCTCCACATGGAAAAATACGTTGAAGAATGGGTCAAAAACGTTCTGGACGGCGGCTGTGAAACGGCTATACCTAGAAATCTCCATGAGAGGGTGCTCTACGGCTGGCAGGCGGTGAAGGATATCGTCGGCCGGGTCTGGCCGCTCGTCATCCTCGGCATTGGCGTGGGCGCCAGCATCCACGGCTACGTGCCCGAAGGATTCATGGCCTCGATCATGGGCAAATCCACCTGGTGGTCGGTGCCCTTGGCCGTGATCATCGGCATCCCCATGTATGCCAACGCCGCCGGTATTGTGCCGGTTCTCCAAGCCCTGCTCGCAAAGGGCGCGGCTCTGGGCACGGCTTTGGCCTTCATGATGAGCGTCATCGCCCTCTCCCTGCCGGAGATGGTCATCCTCCGCAAGGTCTTAAAACCTCGGCTCATCGCCACTTTTATCGGGGTGGTCGGCAGCGGCATCCTGCTGGTGGGCTTTCTTTTCAATCTGATTATCTAAGGGTGCGCCATGAATACCTCCCGACAAAAAATTCTTTTTCTCTGCACCGGCAACTCCTGCCGCAGCCAGATGGCGGAAGGCTGGGGCAGGCATCTTTACCCCGAGCGCTATGAATTTTACTCGGCCGGAATCGAAACCCATGGCCTCAACCCCTTGGCCGTTCGAGTCATGGGTGAGTCAGGGGTCGACATCAGTCACCAGCGATCAAAACTGCTCTCCGAGCTGGAACCCATCAGCTTTGACTATGTAATCACTGTCTGCGACCATGCCAACGAGCAATGCCCCATCTTTGGAGGCAAGGCGATCAAACTCCACCGGGAGTTTCCCGACCCGCCCCGCCTTGCCCGAACCGCCGCCAGCGAAGCAGAGGCTCTTTCCCATTACCGAACAGTCCGCGACGCCATTCGAGATTACTTTGACAGTTTGCCCTCCACTCTGACCGCCTGCAGCCTGCAGTCTGACAGACCATAGCGTCGCCGAGCTCTAAAATAACTCGCGCTTGAGATACACAATGTGATGAAAAAAATCTTGACACCAATTGGCACGCTCCTGTAAAGATAGTAATCAATTACTATCTTTACAGGAGCGTTTATGACCCCTCAAGTCAAATATCTTCCGGCGAGCGAGCGCCGTGCGGTGACCGTTGACACCGTAATCGAATTGGCTGCCGAACAGAACCCGGACAGTATCACGACGGCTGCGATTGCCCAACGCATGGGCCTGACCCAGGGCGCAGTATTTCGTCATTTCCCCAACAAGGATGCTATTCTGCAAGCAGTGATGGAGTGGGTAGCGGAGCGACTGCTATTCCTGGTGGATAAAGCGGCGCGAGCGGCTCCGTCTCCGCTCGCCGCGCTCGAAGCAATGTTTATGGCCCATGTTAATTTCATCATTAAACACCCGGGTATCCCCCGCATACTGTTTGGCGAGTTACAGCATGCTGACGAAACGATACCAAAACGCATTGTCCAGACGCTGACACACCAATATAGAGAGCGACTGCATCGATTGATAGAAAAAGGGAAAGCGAATAAAGAGCTGGACGCCAATCTCGACAGGGAGGCTGCGGCCTTTCTCTTTATCGGCATGATCCAGGGGCTGGTAATGCAATCGCTGTTGGCCGGAGACGTCGGACGCATTAGCCATGATGCGCCAAGGGTTTTTGCCATCTTCCGACAAGGAATAAGGAGCACACGATGATAAAACGTCTACCCATACAGGGGCGCACTCTAACGCTGGTACTCGTGCTTTTGCCTCTACTTGCCCTCTTTGTTTATGTTGCGCTACGCTCAGGGCCGCTCGCTCCGGTACCCGTTACGGTAACCACGGTGGAAAATCGCTCCATCGCGCCCGCCCTATTCGGAATAGGTACCGTTGAGGCACGATATACCTACAAAATTGGCCCTACATTTGCAGGCCGGGTCAAACGCCTGAATGTGCATGTCGGAGATATGGTCCAAGCCGGGCAGTTGCTTGGAGAAATGGACCCAGTTGATCTTGACGAACGTATCCGAGCCCAAGAGGCAACGCTTAAACGCGCCGAGGCGCTGTTAAATGAAGCCCTGTCTCGACAGACTTACGCGCAAACCCAGGCCCTGCGCTATGAACAATTGCTGGCAGCTCGCTCGACAAGCGAAGAGATTGTTGCCACCAAAAAGCATGAGCTGCAGGTGGCCGAGGCTGGCATGAAGGCTGCGCGCGAGGAACTTGCTCGTGCCCAAGCCGACCGCGGGGCTTTGGTCGCGCAGCAGAGCAACCTGAATCTTGTCGCTCCGGTCAACGGCCTGGTTACCGTGCGCGATGCCGACCCCGGCACAACAGTTGTGGCTGGCCAGTCAGTTGTGCAGTTGATCGATCCGAAAAGCCTGTGGATCAATGTGCGCTTCGATCAGATTCATGCACACGGGCTTGCCGCCAATTTGCCGGCAAAAATCGCATTGCGTTCACAGACAGTCACGTTACTGCCGGGCCGAGTCTTGTGGGTGGAGCCATTGGCCGATGCAATCACCGAGGAAACACTGGCTAAGGTGTTGCTGGACAAACTTCCCGATCCGCTACCGCCAATCGGCGAACTGGCTGAAGTATCCGTAGCTTTGCCGACGCTGCCGACCACACCGGTCATCCCCAATGCAGCCATTCAGCGCATCAATGGTAAATTAGGGGTATGGCAGGTCATAGATGACAATCTGCACTTCACACCGATCCGCTTGGGCGCTGCCGATCTGGATGGCCATGTACAGGTGCGCGAAGGACTCACGGTCGGTGACCGGGTAATCGTTTATAGCGCCAAAGCCTTGAGTGTGCGCAACCGCATCCACATCGTCGATCACATCCCCGGGGTGACACAATGATCAGCCTTGCAGGTCGCGACATAATGCACGCGTGGGGAAAGTTCGTCTTTACCGGCGTGGGCCTTGGGCTGCTGATCGGCGTAACCCTGTCCATGGCCGGCATCTACCGCGGCATGGTGGATGACGCCAAGGTGCTGCTCGACAACAGTGGCGCGGATCTCTGGGTGGTGCAAAAGGACACCCTCGGACCGTATGCTGAATCATCGAGCATCTACGACGATGCCTGGCGCTCCATCCGTGGTATGCCGGGCGTGGCACGGGTGGCAAACATCACCTATCTCACCATGCAAGTACGCCAAGGCGAGCGTGACGTACGCGCCATGGTCACCGGCGTCACGCCCGGAGAAGTCGGCACACCCGGCTGGCCGCCATATCTCGTTGCCGGCCGCCAAATCACCCGTGCCCATTACGAAGCCGTTGCCGATATTGCCTCCGGGTTCAAGCTAAACGACAGCATTCAGATTCGCCGCAACCATTACACCGTGGTTGGCCTGACCAGGAGAATGGTATCTTCCAATGGCGATCCGATGGTGTTCATCCCGCTCAAGGATGCCCAGGAATCCCAATTTCTTAAGGATAATGACGCCATCCTGCAACAGCGACGTCGCACCGCTGAAAACCCGAATTTCAACCGGCCGCAAGTACCGGGTTTACTTGATGCAGTCATCGCTTCGCAAAGCACCAACCCCTACGTCAACGCAATTCTCGTGCAGATGGAGGCTGGGCAAAACGGGGATGCTGTGGCTCAATTGATTCGTCGCTGGAAACGCTTGACGGTTTACACCCGCAGCCAAATGGAGGAGATTCTCGTCGGCAAACTGATCGCCACCTCGGCAAAACAGATTGGCATGTTCCTTGTGATTCTTTCGATCGTCAGCTCGGCTATCGTCGCCTTTATCATCTACACCCTGACGTTGGGCAAGATTCGTGAAATTGCGGTTCTTAAACTGATCGGCACCAAAAACCGCACCATTGCCGGCTTGATCATGCAGCAAGCCATCGCCCTGGGATTGATCGGCTTTGTTGTGGGCAAGATATCAGCCACCTTGTTGATGGCGCCGTTTTTCCCCAAAT
>VMSS01000261.1 GCA_013791995.1 Desulfurivibrio sp.
GCACCTCAAGCTTTTCAAGAGCCTGCCCCTGGTCCACCCATGAAAAAACAGCCAGGAACAAACATAAAACACCAACAATTTTTTTCATAATGTTTCTCCTAAAAAAATTCATGAAGTGTATCCGGCAGCCTGTCACTCAGGCAACAACCCGGGATTTTTTAAACAGGTTGGAACAAACACGAAGAATACTTTCACTCAGGCGGCGTGTCGGAGAGCCCTCTGCCGATGGCATACTTGATGAGGTCGGCAACGCGCTTGATATTGAGCTTCTTCATCATATTGGCCCGATGGTGTTCAACGGTGCGCTTGCTGATATCGAGCTTCTCGGCGATATCCCGGCTGGTAACCCCCTCGGCCACCAGTTGCAGTATCTGTCGCTCCCGAGGGGTCAGAATTTCTCCTGTCGCGTCACGCCGGCTGGTGCAGGAGGCGATGACGTCTTCCGGAAATTCCCCGGCCAGATTGGGGGAAATGTAAAACTTGCCCTGCCGGACCTTTGCGATGGCAGGCAGCAGCTCTGTGTCGGAATCTTCCTTGAGCAGATACCCATCCGCTCCGGAAGCAAAGGAAGAACAGAGATATTGTTCGCCCTTGTGCATGGTCAGCATAAGCACCTTGATCGCCGGACAGATCTTACGCACCTCGCGGATTGCTTCAATCCCGCGCAGATTCGGCATGGAGATATCAAGAATGGCAAGATCCGCAGGGGTGGTTTTCAGCAGCTCAATGAGTTCCAGACCGTCGGCGGCTTCACCGACCACCTTGAGGGCGGGATCCTCCTCAATCATCTTCTTGACCCCATGCCGGATCAGGGCATGATCATCAGCCAGCACTATACGACATACACCCATGACACTCACCTTCACTTATAATATACCAGGAAAAATCACATTATATTCCCAGGTTATATACCTTAGCCAGCAGTTTCCCGCAGTAAAATTTGATACACCCGCACGATCTGTCCCTGGCCAAGCCCAGACCGAACAGAGATCATTTTACCATATCATCCTGCCGTTCGTGTAGATGCCACACCGTTCATGCTGACAGCCACACCGTTCATGCTGACAGCCAACACCGTTCATGCCGACAGCCACACCGTTCGTGCTGAGCCTGTCGAAGCACCGGATTGAAGCAGTTTCGTTTTTTTGCGGGGACATTGCCTTTGAGACTTTGGCAAAGAATCAAACCTACAATACCGAAAGATACAGACTGAAACAAATCCGACAGGTGGACGTCCAGCGTTGTCTTGTCAGTTTTTAGCAACAGACTCTTCCAACTTGGGCACAAAGGCATTGTAGGCCAGAGTGATGCCAAGGGCAAACAGGGTGGTGCCCACCCCTATGGCTGCGCTGATGGTGATGGGGGCAATGAGCGCCAGCCGGATCAGCACCGTGGCCACCGCGTAGCCGGAGTTGCGGAAGGAAACCAGGTAATGGGCGCTGTAGCGTAAGGATATGAATACGATGAGCACATCGCTGAAAATCAGCACGGTATAAAAAGAAGCAAAGGCATTTTCCGGCAGCCCCAAAGCAAAGTACCCCCAAAGGTCCATCACGCAGATGCCCACGAAGGAAACCAGCAGCAGCAGGGCTATCATCTTTTTGGCCAGGATAAAATGGCTGCGGACTTTCTCGTCCTTACTGATGGGATGGGACTGCTGGACTCTGTAGAAAAACCCGAGGACAACAAAAATAAGCAGGGCGCCGACAGCGGAGGCGACGATGCTGCTCAGGGCCGGAGCAATTTCCACCCAGACAAGCGGCTCGCTGAAATGGGAAAACTCCTTAAAAGTATCCCGCAGAAGGATGAGAGAAAGGATCTCAAACTGTTTTCCCACCGACTTGGTCACCGAATGCGACAGGCTGAGGATAAGGCTTATCACTTCAAGAGCCAGCAGCAGATTGAAGGCCTGTTCAATGGCGGAAAGATGGGACAGGGAAAAATGGGAGGCCAGTGGCTCGGGAACGAGATGACGCCGGTTCAATTCAATGATGACAATGGCCGCGATAAAGAAGCTCACCAGCAGGGAGGCAAAAAACTTCATCCCCTGCTTGCTTTCCAGATGCAGCTCAACCCAGTCAAAAAGAAAACCAGCCCGTATCAATAAAAATTCCATACTCTCCGCCAGAGCCTCTTGAGAATGAGAACAATTCCTCTCTATGTTTTTTTACTAATATGTATTGTGAAGCAACACAAGCTTTTAGTGAAAAATCGCCCCTCTCCGACACCGCTATCGTCCCGCCGTTTTCCCGGACCAACAAAATCTTTGACTTGCCCCGTTCGGATAAGCAATCATGGAAGCAAGAGGAGTTTTTGGGGGGGAAGACCATTTCTGGCTGATAGCTCGGAGATGATTATGAGCACTGAAGCGATACAGTCCATGCTCCAGACCATTGAAGACGAGTGCCGTTTTACCGGCGGACTCACCGGTCGTTACACGCTGCGGCAGCAGGTATTTGACGCCATGGCCGCGGTGCGGCGCGAGGATTTCGTCCCGGACAAGCTCAAACCCTACGCCTACGACAACAGCCCCCTGCCCATCGGCAACGGCCAGACCATCTCCCAGCCGTTCATCGTCGCTCTGATGACCGACCTGCTGGAACCGGAACCGGAGGACATTGTTCTGGAAATCGGCACCGGCTCGGGCTATCAGGCCGCCGTCTTATCGCAACTGGTCCGCCGGGTATACAGCCTGGAGATCGTTCCCGAGCTGGCACAGGAGGCGGTCTTGCGGCTGCAACGACTGGGGTACGACACAGTGGAGGTTATTGCCTCCGACGGCTCCTCCGGGTTGCCGGAGCATGCCCCCTATGACGGGATTATCGTCACCGCCGCAGCGCCTCGGGTTCCCGAAGCGCTTGTCGAGCAACTTTCCCCCTTCGGCAGGATGGTGATTCCGGTGGGACTGCCCCATCTGCCGCAGGATTTGTTGCTGGTGGAAAAATTCGGCAACAAGGTCACCAGCCGAAGCATTCTCTCCGTGGCCTTTGTCCCGTTCACCGGAAAGGTGGATGCCTGAAGGGATCAACAATGCAACAAACGCGGCACCACTCATTACCGCTGCTTTCGGGAATTCAATGAAAACAAGATTATTGCACAGCGGGCAAATCTTTTGTTACGACGAAGAAGGCTCCGTCATCCCCTGCCTGAACAGCGGCCAAGACGGAGAATTCCGCCTTGGTCTGCCATGGCCTGAGCCACGGTTTTCCCCCAAGGACCACGTAGTCCTTGACCATCTCACCGGGTTCGTCTGGACCCGGAATGCCAATCTGGGCGAGTTTCCCATGACCTGGCAGGAAGCCCTCGCCTTCATCGGGGAAATGAATCGCCAGAGCTGGTCCGGCTTTGATGACTGGCGGCTTCCCAACCGCCGGGAGCTCCGCTCTCTGATGAGCTATCAGACGAAAAAGCCTCCGTTGCCGGACGACCATCCGTTCACCAACATTTTTCTCGGCTGGTACTGGACCTCCACCACGGCCGCAATCAATCCGGCCTATGCCTGGTGGATTCACCTTGAAGGCGCACGGATGTTTTACGGGAGCAAGGATCAATACGCTCTGTTCTGGCCGGTGCGCGGCGCGGGAAATGACCTTTTGCCAAAAACCGGGCAACATACCTGCCATGATGGGCTTGGCCAGGAAGTCCCCTGCCCGCACTCAGGCCAGGACGGGGAAGATCAGCGGGGGGCTGCTTGGCCGCAGCCGCGTTTTACCGATCTCGGCGAGACGGTCTCCGACAACCTGACCGGACTCATCTGGCTCAAGAATGGAGATTCCGGGGAAAAACCCATGAGTTGGTCCCAGGCCCTGGATTTCATAAAGCACATCAACCGCAACAAACTGCATAACATCGACAACTGGCGTCTTCCCGACATAAATGGACTGGAATCACTGGTGGACTGCTCGCAGGCCGAACCGGCCCTGCCTGCCGATCATCCTTTCCTCCGGATGCGCGAGGGGTACTGGTCCTCCACCACCAGTTTTTTTGAAACCGACTGGGCCTGGGTCCTGTATCTTCACAAAGGCGCACTGGGAGTCGGGCATAAACAGGGGGAATCGTTTTTCGTCTGGCCGGTGAGTGTTCCCGCAGAGCAGTTGCGAACTATCCCAGCAGTCCGACCAGATACAGGCTCAGCAGGGGAAAATAGGTGATGATACCCAGGGTGACAAACAATATCCCCAGAAACGGCAGGGTTGCGGTGTACAACTCGGCAATGGGCCGCTCGAAACGATAGCTGGCCAGAAAAAGGTCGAGTCCCACCGGCGGGGTGCAGTAACCGATCTGCAGATTTGTCAAAAAGATGATGCCCAGATGGGTGAGGTCAACCCCATACCCCAGAGCGATGGGCACGATGAGCGGCACCACCAGCACCAGGGCGGAAAAGATGTCAAGTAAGGCACCGACAACAAGCAAAAAGATGTTCAGCAGCAGCAGGAAGGTGTACTTGCTCGAGATATGCTCCCGGATAACTGCAAATATCTTTGCCGGGATTTCCTGATCGATCAGAAAACTGGTGGAAGCCATGGAAGCGGCCAGCACCACGAAAATCCCCCCGAACAGCGCCATACTCCGCACCACGATGGAAGGCAGCTTCGCCGGGGTGATGTCCCGATGAACACACATCTCCACCACCAGAACATAGAGAGCGGTCACCGCCGCCGCTTCGCCCACCACAAAAAAGCCGCCGTAAATCCCCCCAAGCACAATGAACGGCAGCGGCAGCTCCCAGATTGCGGCGCGCAAGGCCCGCCTTCTGGCCCCGGTCGGCAGGGGATGGCGGGGACCGCGCGCAGCCGCCCCCTTCCGAATGCTGTATGCGCCCAACAAAACCAGCATCAGCAGACCAGGCAGGATTCCGGCCAGAAAGAGATGATCGATTCTGGTTTCGGCGATGACCCCGTAAATGATCAGGGGCAGACTGGGCGGGAAGAGCAAACCCAGGCTGCCGGAGGTAGTGATAAGGCCAAGGGAGAATTTTTCCGGATACCGGTCCTTGAGCATGGCGGGAAACAGCAAGCCGCCCAAGGCAAAAATGGTCACCCCGGAGGCTCCGGTAAAGGCGGTGAAAACCGAACACACCACCAGAGTGATCACCGCCAACCCTCCGGGCAACCACCCCAACAGGGCGGTGGACAGATCCAGCAGCCGGACCGGCGCCTTGCTTTCGGACAACAGGGTTCCGGCAAGAATAAACAGCGGCAGGGAAAGAAGCAGAGGGGTATCGGCCAGTCGCGACATCTCGATGATCACCACCGAGGGGTCGATGCCGGCGCCATAAAAGGAAAGCAAGGCCAGGGCGGCCATCACCACGAACAGCGGGCTGCCCAAAATGGCCAGCCCGATTGTTATGAATTGCAGGAAATACATATCAGGGTTTCATCCGGAAGTTCAGAAAATCAATCTCCTTTTTTCGCCAGGGCGACAAGACTGCGTACGGTGCCGATCAAAAACCGAAGAGCGATACCGCCAAAAGCTATGGGGAAAATCAGATTGAGCTGCCAGGAGGCAAGTCCAGCCACCTCCTGCCCGTTGCTCTGGAGAGCTTCCTGACGGACAAAATCAATGGCCAGCCAGGTGAGCACCACGCAGACACCCGTACAGAAAAAATACCGCACCACCCGCAACCAGCGGAAAATCCCCTTGGGCAGAAGGTGGGAGGCAAGGTCAATGGAGATATGCTTGTCCATCTGGGTGGCTACCACAGCCCCGAGGAGACCAGCCCACAAGACCATGACCCGCAGAAGCGGATCAGCCCAGGAGAGTCCCCCGCCCCACACATCGCGCAAGGCTATCTGCGTGCAGGCCAGGACGATCATGGCACCAATGAGCAGCAGGAGGACCGCCTCCTCAAGCCGCTCCAGCAACCGGCTGAGTTGCCGAAAACTTTCGGAAACCCAATCCATGAAGGAACTCATTTCCCGACTGCTCCGCCTGTTGGCTTTGCCCGAAAATCAGCAAGCAAACGGGTCGCCGCCTCGTATATTTCCTTGGAAAATGCTGTGCCGACCAGACGCGGCACGGTTTTTTGATCGCGTACCGCAAGCAACTGCCGCAGGGTTTCTTTCTCCGCCGGTACCAGCCGGATACCGTTGTTTTTCAGGGTCGCAAGGGCTTCTTCATTGCTGCGCCTGGTGTCGGCCAAAAGCCCGGCAAAATGTTTTTTTGCCGCAGCTTCCATCATGGCTGCATGCTGAGGCGGGAGTTTGTCAAAGGCGCTCTTTGAAAAAACCAGGCCGCCATAGGTGTAGCCGAATGGCGTATCGGTGATATATTTTGTCCGGGTGAACCATTGCAGGACGATGGAGCCGTAAAAACCGTTAAACACCGTATTGATCATGCCGGTCTGCAGGGAGGACAACACGTCGGGAATGGACAGGGGGATGGGGGTGACGCCC
>VMSS01000119.1 GCA_013791995.1 Desulfurivibrio sp.
AAGATTTCAAGCTCCGTCTCGGTGGCTTGCCGGATTTGGGTAATTTCGGCAAGAGAAAGCTCGCGGGCCAGATTGAGACGTGTGACCCCCTGACTTGCCCAGAAACGGACGGACTCCAGGTTGGTGACATTGGCCTGGGTGCTGAGATGGATAGGAATTTCCGGCACAATCCGTCGGGCAACGGCGAGAATTCCCGGATCGGAGATGATCAACCCGTCCACCTTCGCCTCGCGCAGCTCGGCGAGATAATCGGGCAGCTCGGCAAGATCGTCATTGTGGGCAAAGATATTGATGGTGGTGTATACTTGCACACTGCGCTCATGGGCATAGGCCACTGCCTGGCTGATTTCCTCTTCGCCGAAATTGGTGGCATGGGCCCGGAGGCTGAATTTTTTTCCGCCAAGATAGACAGCATCCGCGCCATAGTGGATGGCGGTCTGCATTTTTTCAAAATTGCCGGCAGGGGCAAGAAGTTCCGGGAGTTTCATCGACAAGCCTTTTCGTACAGGGAATCGGATGGCTGAAAATATCGACACTATATACCAGAAAAAGATTGTTGTCGCCATGAGCGGCGGGGTCGATTCCTCGGTGGCCGCGGCCCTTTTGCAAAGGCAGGGGGCGCAGGTGCAGGGCGTTTTTATGGCCCTGGTCCAGCCTGATCTGGATGAGCAGGTGCAGCGGGTTCAGACTGTCGCCGATTTTTTAAAGATTCCCCTGACCGTGGTGGATCTGTCAGATGCTTTCCTGGAAAAGGTGGTGGACTATTTTTGTGCCAGCTATTTTTCCGGAAAAACCCCCAATCCCTGCGTGGTCTGCAACCGAACCATTAAATGCGGCTTTTTGTTGGATCAGGTGCGGGACACCCTTGGAGCAGATCTGCTGGCCACGGGCCATTATGCCCGGATCAACGGGAACGCCACGACCGGATATCGGTTGCTGCAAGGGGTTGATCCCAAAAAGGACCAGTCCTATTTTCTCGGACTTCTCACCCAGGAGCAGCTTGGGCATCTTTGTTTTCCCTTGGGCGGGTTCCGAAAAGAGCAAGTCTACGAACTTGCCGCCGAATTCGGCCTTGCTTTTCGGCATACGGCAGAGAGCCAGGATATCTGTTTTTTGAAACACCAATCGGTGGGGGATTTTCTGGCCTCCCATTCTCCAGGGCAAGAACGTCCAGGCCCTCTGTTGACATTGCAGGGCAAGGAGCTTGGGCTGCATGATGGAATCCATCAATACACCATCGGCCAGCGCCGTGGGTTGGGGCTGTCGGACGCCACTCCCTGGTATGTGGTGGGGCTTGATCCGGAGCGGGATGCGGTGCTGATCGGCAAGGATGCGGATTTGTGGCAGCGGGAGGTATTGCTGCCCCGTGTGCATTGGCAGAGCGGGGAGCCTCCATCCTTGCCTCGGGGATGTATGGTGAAAATCCGTTCACGACATCCGGCGAGCCAGGCAGAGATCACTCCGCAGGACAATGGCGGGGTGCTGCTGACGTTTTCCCAGCCGCAGCGGGCGGTGACTCCCGGCCAGTTTGCGGTTTTTTATGAGGGCGATATGGTTTTCGGCTGCGGTGAGATCGGGAAAGAATGATGGACTCGAAAAAAAGGAAGAACCCACCGGTCCGCGACACGAAATCAAGAGCTCCCAAGCAATAACTGTTGTAATCGCGGCTTATTGCGATTTCAACAAATAACCCGAAATTTGTGTTTGTCAGACGCGCCGGAAAAACGATACACTGATCGGGATACCGCGTTTGCCGAATCCATTTCTTTTTGCCTGGCAGACATTTCCGATCGCCTTGAACCCGCCAAGGAGCAATATGAACGCACTCATCTCCAAAACCAAGATTGTGGCCACTCTGGGGCCGGCGTCTTTTTCAGTCCCCGTGCAGCGGCGGTTGATGGCTGCCGGGGTCGATGGCTTCCGGTTGAATCTTTCCCATGGAGATTTTGAGGAGCATGCCGGGGTGATCGTTAGCCTGCGTAAAATCAGTGCGGAAACGGGTCGCCCGGTGGCCATTGTCGTTGATCTGCCCGGACCGAAAATGCGTCTGGGCAAAATTGCCAAGCCGATTACCGTGCGGCGCGGCGCCAAGGTTCGTTTTTTACCGGAAGGGGTTTCCCGTCCGGGGCCGGGCATCTTTCTGCCCCATGAAATCTCCGGCCTGGCCCAGGGGCTGCGACCGGGCTCCATTATATTTGTCGGCGACGGCATGATGCAGTTCAGGGTCAAGGCCATACAGGGGGAGATTGTCGAAACCGAAGCTCTGGTGGCCGGGGTTGTCCGTTCCAATAAAGGGGTCAATATCCCCGGATATAATGCGCCTACCGGAGCGCTCACCGAGCAGGACAAGCGCGGTATCGCTTTTGCCGTCAAGCACAAGGCCGATGTGATCTGCATTTCTTTTGTCGGCAACGCCGACGACATGCTGGCTGCCCGAGCGCTATTGCCGCAGAGTGGGAACTACCGTCCCTGTCTGCTGGCCAAAATCGAGCGGCGACAGGCGGTGGCGAATCTCGACGATATTCTGGCAGAGGCCGACGCGGTGATGGTGGCCCGGGGCGATCTCGGCATCGAATTGCCCATCGAGGAGATTCCTGGGTTGCAGAAGGACATCATTCACCGGGCCAACGTGGCGGCAAAGCCGGTGATCGTCGCCACCCAGATGATGCTCTCCATGGTCGATAATGCCCGGCCCACCAGGGCAGAGGTTACCGACGTGGCCAACGCCATCCTTGATGGCGCCGACGCCATCATGTTTTCCGAGGAGACCGCTATTGGCCATGATCCGGTGGCGGTGGTCCGGATCGCCAAGAAAATTGCCCGCCAGACCGAACGGCGGTTGGTCAAGAGCGGCGGCGTCGCCCTAGAGGTTCGAGCCGCGATCCGCTCCGAAGACAGCATTGATGATCTGATCAGCAGTGCCACCTGTGATGTTCTGGAGAACCGGACGGTGGACCTGGCCGTAACCCCGACCGCCACCGGAACCACGGCCCGACGTATCGCCCGGCTGCGGCCGCGGCCCTGGATTGTGGCAATCACCGATAATCCTACGGCCCGCAACATTCTCGCCCTTTCCTCCGGGGTTTTTCCTCTGGGCGTTCCGTCCGTTGCCCTCTCGGACTTCGAATTGGCCAAGCGGATCAAGGACGCCGGCCTGCTCCGGCCCGGAACGCGGCGGCTGGTGATCACCTCCGGTTCCCTGTTGGGGGTAGCGGGCACCACCAACAGTCTGAAGATTATCGATGTTTTCTGAGTATTCGGAATCGGGTGTGTTGCAAATTCTGACTGAAAACAGTATGCCACAGACATGAACATCACGGGCTCGAGTAAAAAAAAATCGCCATCGCCACCCTCGGCTGCAAGGTCAACCAGTTTGAGTCGGCGGCCTTTCTGTCGGAACTGGCCCAACGGGAGGTGGAACTGGTTCCTTTTTCCCAGCCCGCTGAAGTGTATATCATTAATACCTGTGCGGTTACGGCCAGGGCGGGAGCCCAGTCGCGTCAGCTGATCCGGCGGGCCTTGCGCGCCAACCCGGAGGCCAGGCTGATCGTGACCGGCTGCTATGCGCAGATCGCCGCCCAGGATATCCTTGATATCGCCGACTCTCCCATCTGTATTGTCGGCAACGGCTGCAAGCACCGCCTGGTTGAAGTCGCTCTGGCAGACCGCCACTGTGATCTGGAAATGCACCTGGGCAATATTGCCGGACAAAAGGAGATATGCCCGCTCACCGCCACCAGCTTCGGGGGAAGGACCAGGGCGTATCTCAAGGTGCAGGACGGCTGCAACAGCTTCTGTTCGTATTGTATCGTACCCTATGCCCGGGGACGCAGCCGGAGCCTTGCTCCGGACAGGGTCGTTGCCCAGGCCGAAATTTTTGCCGACCAAGGCTACAAGGAGCAGGTGCTGACCGGCATCCACCTCGGCCATTACGGCCATGACCTCACGCCTAAAACGGATTTGCGCGAATTGTTGGCCCTGCTTCTGGACCGGAACCTGCCGGTGCGATACCGCTTAAGCTCCCTGGAGCCAACCGAAATAACCGACCAACTTCTGGCCCTCATGGCCGAATCGCCATCAATCATGCCCTATCTGCATATTCCCTTGCAGAGCGGGGATGATCGGATATTGCAGAAAATGAATCGTCGCTATCCCGCCGCCACCTTTGCCAAGGTTGTGGAACAGAGTGTCGCGCGGTTGCCTGACGTGGCCATCGGCGTGGATGTGCTGGTCGGGTTTCCCGGCGAGGACGAGGCGGCTTTCCGTAACACCTATGCCCTTATCGAGTCGCTGCCGGTGAGCTATCTGCATGTGTTCCCCTACTCGAAACGACCGGGTACCCCGGCCGCCACCATGGCTGATCAGGTTTCCAAGGCTGACAAGGACGAAAGGGTTGCACTCCTGAGGGATTTGGATCATAAAAAACGGACCGCTTTTTACCGCAATCATCTGGGCAGCGTCCGGCAGATTCTGGTGGAAAGACGCAAGCAGGGTCGCCTGTTGCGGGGATATACCGGAAATTATATCCCGGTCTCCTGCGAGGGGGATTCCGCTCTGGTGAATCAACTGGTCAAGGTGCGCCTGGAAGAGCTCACCGAAGATGGGGTGCTGGGCAGAATTGTCTGATTGATGTTTTTGCCACTAAACCCACGAAAAACACGAAAGATGGTGATTATTTTTTCGGATCACAGGCCATCGCGACCCGATGTATTTCCCTTTTTTTGTGGTTTTGTGGGTTTCGTGGCTAAATATTTTCTTTTTTTACGAGATTGTCATGATTGGGGAAATAATAGCCATCGGCGATGAGCTCACCTCCGGGAGCGTACTGAACACCACCAGCTATTTCGCGGCCAGCCATCTTTTCGGCGCGGGTCATGAGATCCTGGCCATGACCACCATCGGAGATGATCCTGAACTCATTGGTCGGACTTTGCAACGGGCCCTGCAGCGGGCGGAATTTGTTATCGTCACAGGGGGCTTAGGTCCGACCACCGACGATTTGACCAATGCAGCCGTTTCCTCGGCCCTTTCCCGTCCCGCCACTTTTTACCCTGAAATATTCAAGAAAATTCAGGCCGATGGCAAGAATATGCCAACCGGTCCGCAGGTATCCCTTGAAAAATTGGCCTGGTTGCCGGAGGGTGCCCATGCCCTGCACACGGAAGCAAAGATGGCCGGATATTTTCTGGTTCAGGACGGCAAGCCCATATTTTTTCTGCCGGGGGTACCGCAGGAAATGAAGGCTCTGCTTCTTGATACGGTGATTACCCGGCTGGCTGTCTGGGAAGGAGATGAGGTCCGTCAGGTACGCCAGAAGGTGTACAAGGTGCTGGGGTTGTCCGAGTCGGAAATCAACCGGAAGCTTATCCATCTGGAGGGGCGTGATCCCCGTGTCCGGATCGGCTATTATCCCGTTTTTCCCGAGGTCCACGTCAGCCTGACCGTTACCGGGGTTTCAAGCCAGGAAGCCAAGGCGGTTTTGCAAAAATACGACGGGCAGGTGACCCCCTTGCTCGGCGATTGTTGTTACGGGTCCGGCGCCGACACTCTGGAGAGTGTGGTGGGGGGGCTGCTGTCCGAGCGCGGCCAAACAGTGGGTGTGGCGGAATCCTGCACCGGCGGGCTTATCGGTCATACCCTGACCAGGGTCTCCGGGAGTTCCTCCTATTTTATTGGAGGGGTAGTGGCGTACAGTGATGCTCTGAAGGAACGGTTGCTCGGAGTCAGCCGGGAGATCATTTTGCGTTGCGGCGCGGTCAGTGCGGAAACCGCCAGGGGCATGGCCGAGGGGATGCGGCGGGTGACAGCCGTTGATTATGGGCTTGCCGTAACGGGCATTGCCGGGCCAGGCGGCGGCACGGAAGACAAGCCGGTGGGCACGGTCTATTTCGGCCTGGCCAACCCGGACAAAACCCAGACCTTTCTTTTTCATTTTTCCGGGGATCGTTGGCAGGTCCAGGCCCTTGCAAGTCAGACTGCCCTTGATCTTTTGCGTCGGCATTTGCTTGGTCTTGATAATGGATGCAGGACAGTGTAAAACGAACGGACTATAATTCATCCTACCTAGGAGACCTACAACATGGCCATTGCCGAAGATAAGAACAAAACCCTTGATACCGCAATTTTCCAGATCCAGAAGCAGTTCGGCAAGGGATCAATCATGCGGCTTGGCACCGACGAACGTGAAGCAGTGGCGGTTATTCCCACTGGCAGCCTGAGTATCGATATTGCCACCGGGGTCGGCGGCGTGGCCCGGGGACGGATCACGGAAATCTACGGGCCGGAATCTTCCGGTAAGACAACCCTGGCTCTGCATATTATCGCCGAGGCCCAGAAGGCCGGGGGCAGCGCCGCCTTCATCGATGCCGAGCATGCCCTGGACATCAGCTATGCCGAGCGTCTCGGGGTCAAGGTTGACGATCTTTTGGTCTCCCAGCCCGATTATGGCGAGCAGGCCCTGGAGATCGCCGAGATCCTTATTCGCAGCGGGGCGGTGGATGTCATTGTCGTGGACTCGGTGGCGGCTCTGGTGCCCAAGGCGGAAATTGACGGCAACGCGGGGGATTCGCATGTCGGCCTTCAGGCCAGGCTCATGTCCCAGGCCATGCGCAAGCTCACCGGGGTGCTCAAACGCACCAATACCGCGATCATTTTTATCAACCAGATTCGAATGAAAATCGGGGTCATGTTTGGGAGCCCGGAAACCACCACCGGCGGCAACGCCCTTAAGTTTTACAGCTCGCTGCGCCTCGATATTCGGCGGAAGGAAGCCATTAAAGACGGGCAGGAGGTGATCGGTAACCGGACCAAGGTCAAGGTGGTGAAAAACAAGATGGCTCCGCCCTTCAAGGAGGCTGAGTTCGACATTATCTATGGAGAAGGCGTCTCCAAGGTCGGCGACCTGCTTGATCTGGCCACGGCCCAGGATATCGTCGAGAAAAGCGGAGCCTGGTACTCCTATAACGGCGAACGCATTGGCCAAGGGAGGGAGAACTCCAAGCTTTTCCTCAAGGAGCATCCCGAGATGTGTGCTGATCTTGAAAGAAAGGTGCGCCTTGGGTATGGTTTGCCCGTGATGGGTGAAAAAGGACCGGTTGTAAAGGCTGTGGCCGCCGACTGATTTGATTGAGGCAAAAAATATCTTTTCAAGAAGCGGGATGCGCAGGCGTTCCGCTTCTGTAATTTGAAGGAATGTACCAATGACCGGAAGCGACATACGCAAGCGATTTTTGACCTATTTTGCCGACAAGGGCCATACGGTGGTGGAAAGTTCACCCCTGGTCCCCCACGACGACCCGACCCTGCTCTTTACCAATGCCGGGATGGTTCAGTTCAAGCGGGTGTTCATGGGCGAGGACAAGCCGGGCTATGTTCGGGCCGCGACCTGCCAACGTTGCGTCCGGGCGGGCGGCAAGCATAACGACTTGGAGAATGTGGGTTACACCGCACGCCACCATACCTTTTTCGAGATGCTCGGCAATTTTTCTTTTGGCGATTATTTTAAACAGGACGCCATCCATTATGCTTGGGATTTTCTCACCAAAGAGGTCGGGTTGAATCCGGAAAAACTGTGGGTCTCGGTGTTTGATGACGATGACGAGGCGTTTGGACTCTGGGAAAAGGTCAAAGACCTGCCCCAGGGTCGCATTGTCCGGATGGGAGAAAAAGACAACTTTTGGGCCATGGGCGATACCGGTCCTTGCGGTCCCTGTTCGGAAATTCATATCGATCAAGGGGCGGAGGCGGGCTGCGGCAGACCCGATTGCAGGCTCGGCTGCGACTGTGACCGTTTTTTGGAGATCTGGAATCTGGTTTTCATGCAGTTCAATCGGAGCGAGGACGGCACTCTGACGCCATTGCCCAAGCCGAGCATCGACACCGGCATGGGCCTTGAGCGCATTGCCGCTGTTACCCAGGGGAAATTCACCAACTACGATTCCGATCTTTTCAGCGGAATCATCGCGGCAATCGCCGCTGCCGCTGGCGTCAAATACGGAGCGGATGGTGCGGTCAATACGGCCCTGCGGGTTATCGCCGACCACAGCCGGGCCACCACCTTTCTGGTGGCCGATGGGGTGCTGCCTTCCAACGAGGGCAGGGGCTACGTGCTCCGCCGCATCATGCGCAGGGCCATTCGATACGGGCGCTCCCTCGGGCTGAAAAAGCCCTTTCTTGGCGGGATTATCGAGGCGGTCATCGCAGAGATGGGCGAAGCCTATCCTCATCTCGCCGAAGCGCGGGAACTCCTGGCCAAGGTGGTGTACAATGAAGAGGTCCGCTTCCTGGAAACCCTGGACCATGGTCTGGCCATGCTCCATCAGGAAATGAAGCGGTTGCACGAAGCAGGGGAAAAAGTGGTGCCCGGTGATTTCATCTTTAAACTCTACGATACCTACGGGTTTCCCGTGGACATCGTCAAGGATATCGCCATTGAAAAGGGGATGCTGGCGGATGAGCCCGGATTCAACCAGGCCATGGAGGTGCAGCGCGGTCAGTCCAGAAAATCGTGGAAGGGTACCTCGCTTGCCGAAATGGGCACTGGGGTCCGGGCCTTGCTTGACAAGGGAGTGCGCAGTCGTTTTGTCGGCTATGAAACCCGGCACCACCAGGCGTCCATCATCGGCCTGGTGAGTACTGGCGGTGCCAGTCTTGAACAGGTGGGCACCGGAGAGCAGATATCCCTGGTCTGTCCGGAAACCCCGTTTTATGCCGAGTCCGGCGGGCAGAGCGGTGACCGTGGCATGATCATTGGGCCCCATGGCAAGGCAAGGGTGGAGAATACGGTGACGGTGGGGGAAGGGCTCATTCTCCATCAGGCCGAGGTGGTGGAGGGCAGTCTGGCCCTTGGTGAGAGCGTGCACCTCAAGGTGGCGGAAGGCAAGCGCCAGCGGACAGCGAACAATCATACGGCCACCCATCTTTTACAGGCCGCCCTGCGCGAGGTGCTGGGCGAGCATGTGAAGCAAGCCGGCTCCCTGGTCAACCCGGACCGGCTCCGTTTTGATTTCACCCATTTCTCTCCCCTTACCCTGGAAGAACTTGCCCGGGTGGAAAAGATTGTCAATGAGTCCATCAGGGCCAATGCCCAGGTCTCTACCGCAGTGTTAGACCGGGAGGAGGCCATCAAGGGTGGGGCCACAGCCCTGTTCGGCGAGAAATATGAGGCCAGTGTCCGGGTTGTCTCGGTGGGAGAGATCAGCAAGGAGTTGTGCGGCGGCACCCATGTAACCGGGACCGGGGAGATCGGGCTGTTCAAGGTCCTGACGGAAAGCGGCATAGCTGCGGGAGTACGGAGGATCGAGGCGGTAACGGGTCCAGGCGCCATGGAGCGCTTCCAGCAGGTAGAGGCGCAGCTGGCAATGCTGGCGGCCAAACTCAAGACCTCCCCGGAGGAACTTGCCGGGAAGTTGGAAAAAATGCTTGCCCGCCAGAAAGAGCTGGAGCGGGAGGTGAGCCGATTGACCGCGGATCTTTCCGTGAATGACCTTGACACCATGTTCGCTAATGTCCAGGAAATTAGCGGAGTGAAGGTGGTTGTCGCGCAGATCGCTATTGATTCGCCGAAAACCATGCGGGAGGTTGGCGATAAGGTGCGGGATGGATTGAGCAGCGGCATCGCCGTTTTAGGCGGTGTCTTTGAGGGAAAAGTGAGCCTGTTGGTCATGGTTACCAAGGATTTGACCTCCCGGTTTCATGCCGGTCAGATTGTGAAAGAGGTGGCAGCTGTGGTGGGCGGTAGCGGGGGGGGGCGACCGGATATGGCCCAGGCCGGGGGAACCATGGCGGATAAATTGCCGGAAGCGCTTTCGGCGGTAGGTGGTATTATCGCAGGGCAGGGTGCAAAAGTTTCCTCTTAACGTTACATTACCCATGGAAAAACAAGCTGGTTGGGTTTTGTTTCGGTAGAAATACCCAGTGGGAAAAGAGGAAGAAAAGCAGGGGGAAAATGTATTGACATGCAAAATAAATTCGATTAGAACCGTTCAATTGTTAATGAACAGGCATTCATTTCACGCGCACATTCTAAGAATTTTTCACATATCAATTGTAAAGAAAAATGGGGGCCAGTAATGATTACCATCGACCTGACCATGCTCATTCAGATTGTCAATATGCTCTTGCTTATTGTCGTTCTGAATGCAGTTTTGTACAAACCGATTCGCTCAATTATCGAAGAGCGGAAGAAGAAGATCGACGGTTTGGATGAGGGCATTGACCAATTCAAGAAAAATGCCGTTTTGCGCCTTGATGAGTTTGGTCAGAAAATGAAAGATGCTAGGATCAGGGCCAAAAAAGAGTACGAAACAGCCCGGAGTGCCGCTCTTGCCGAAAGCGCGGAGAAACTGGCTGGTGTCCGTAAAGACGTTGACGCAGAGAAAACCGGTCAGCTTGCCGAAATAGAAAAGCAGTTTGTCTCGGCCCGGTCTGAGCTGCAGGGGCAGGTTTCCGGATTTGCCAGCGAAATGGCGGGCAAGGTTTTGGGGAGGGCTCTGTAAATGAAGAAAACAAATTGGAAAAAAAATGGAGCAGCGGTGTTGTCGGTGCTTGTGGTCCTGAGCTGTGCCGCTGCGGCATATGCTTCGGGAGATGGTGCGATCCCCAGAGAGAAGTGGCTGGATCTTTTGTGGCGTACCACTAACTTCGCCGGGTTGGCTTTCATTTTGGTGTTTTTTCTGAAAAAACCTTTTTCCGCAGGGCTGAGCAGCCGGCGGGACGGCATCAAGGATCAGCTTGACGCTCTTGAGTCCCGCAAGGCGGAAGCAGAACAGCTGTACACCGAGGCTGAAGCCAAGCTTGCCAGACTCGATGAAGAGGTGAACGCTATCATCACCGAGGCGGTCAAGCAGGGCGAGGCAGAGAAGGAAAAGATCATTGCCGATGCCGAGCGCAATGCCGGTGACATCAAGCGGCAGGCCGAAATGGCGATCGCCCATGAGCTTGCCGAGGCTAAGACCCGGTTGAAGGGAGAGATTGCCGAACAAGCCGTGCTGCTGGCGGAAGAACTGGTAAAAAAGAATATTCAGCCTGCGGATCAGAGCAGGATGGTTGAGCTGTCTCTTGATAAGGTGGGGGGTATCCAGTGAAGAATACAGTATTAGCCAAACGATATGCCAAGGCGCTGTTTGCCGTTGGCAAGGAAGGGAATACCTTCGCGGAATTTACCAAGACCCTCAATGCCATGGCCGAGCTCTTTGTCGGGATGCCCGAGGTGGCCGATGCCCTGACCAACCCGCTCTATCCTGTTGATGCACGGGAGAAAGTCATGGAGCATCTTTTGGCTTCCATGCAGGTTTCTCAGGTTCTGGGCAATTTTTTCAAGCTGCTGGTGCAGAAAAAACGTGCGAATATCCTCCCCGACATTGCCGCAGTATTTCAGGCGATGGTCGATGCGGATAACAATATGTGTCAAGGGACGGTGGTTTCGGCCATGGAGCTGACCCCCGAACTTAGTGCAAAGGTTAAGGCAACATTGGAAAAAATAACCGGCAAGCAGGTCGTCCTTACGTCCCATGTCGATCCGTCCATCATCGGCGGCATTGTGGCTAAGGTCGGTGATCTGGTGCTCGATGGAAGCATCCGATCACAGCTGGCTGGTTTAAAAGAATCCATTAAGGGGAGTGAATAAGTCAAATGCAGATCAAAGCCGAAGAGATCAGTCAAATTATCAAGGGGCAGATCAAGGATTACGAAAGTAAAGTTGATCTGAGTGAAACCGGCACCGTAATCTCCGTTGGTGACGGTATTGCTCGTGTGTACGGGGTTGAGAAGTGTATGGCCATGGAGCTGCTGGAGTTTCCCGGCGGCGTTCTGGGCATCGCCTTGAACCTTGAAGCGGACAACGTTGGTTGTGCGCTTCTTGGTGACGTGCGGAAGATCAAGGAAGGCGACACCGTAAAACGTACCGGTCGTATTGCCGAGGTTCCCGTTGGCCCCGAGATGGAAGGCCGCGTCGTAGACGGCGTGGGCACCCCCATCGACGGCCAGGGTCCCCTGAATGCCAAGCACAGTTCCAAGATCGAAGTGCTGGCACCCGGCGTTATCGCCAGAAAATCAGTGCATGAGCCCTGCTACACCGGCGCCAAGGCGGTTGACGCCATGACCCCGGTTGGCCGCGGCCAGCGCGAATTGGTTATCGGTGACCGTCAGATCGGCAAGACCGCCCTCTGCGTTGATGCGATCATCGCCCAGAAATACACCGATGTGCATTGTGTCTATGTGGCCATCGGCCAGAAGAAATCAACGGTGGCCCTGGTTGTTGAGGCGCTTCGTAAGCATGGCGCCATGGAATACACCACCGTGGTAGCAGCCTGTGCCTCTGATCCGGCTCCCATGCAGTATGTTGCCGCTTTTGCCGGTTGCGCCATGGGCGAGTACTTCCGTGACAATGGCCAGCACGCTTTGATTATTTATGACGATCTTTCCAAGCAGGCGGTTTCCTACCGTGAGCTCTCCCTGCTCCTTCGTCGTCCGCCTGGACGTGAAGCATATCCCGGCGACATTTTCTTTAACCACTCCCGTCTGCTGGAGCGGTCCTGTAAGCTCAATGACACGCTGGGCGCCGGTTCCCTCACCGCTCTGCCCATCATTGAGACCCAGGCTGGTGACGTTTCCGCCTTTATCCCGACCAACGTTATCTCCATTACCGACGGTCAGGTATACCTTGAGCCCAACCTCTTCTTCGCCGGGGTTCGTCCCGCGATCAACGTCGGCCTCTCCGTATCCCGCGTAGGTGGCGCTGCCCAGGTTAAAGCCATGAAACAGGTTGCCGGTACTTTGCGTCTGGATCTGGCCCAGTATCGTGAGCTCGCCGCTTTTGCCGGTTTTGGTTCCGATCTTGATGCCGCCACCCAGGCTCAGTTGACCCGTGGCGCCCGTCTGGTTGAGATCTTGAAGCAGCCCCAGTATCAGCCGCTGCCCATGGAAAAACAGATCTGTATCCTCTTTGCCGGTACCCGCGGCTATCTTGATACCCTGCCCATTGACTCTCTGGCTGAGTATGAGCTGCAGCTCTATGCCCATATCGAGAAAAACCAGCCCAGCATCTATGATGACCTGAAAGAAAAGCAAGCCATTGATGCCGCCCTGGAAGAGAAAATGAGGAGCACGCTGCAGGCCTTCGGGGAATCTTTCAAGGCTGCTAAGGGCCTTAAATAAGGGGGTAAGGTCTCATGGCGAGCCTGAAAGATGTAAAATCGAAGATTGGTGGGGTGAAGAAAACTGCCCAGATCACCAAGGCTATGAATATGGTTGCCGCGGCCAAGCTTCGCGGGGCGCAGCAGAAGATGGAAGATTTTCGTTCCTATGCCGAGAAGTTCAACGCGGCCATGGGCAATCTTTCCTCTGCTATGGATTCCGGCGCTTTTCCCCTCATGGAGAAGCGTGAGGTCAAGAATGTCGAGATCCTGGTGGTTACCTCGGATCGTGGTCTGTGCGGAAGTTTTAACGCCCATATCATGAAAATGGCTGAGAAGCTTATCGCGAGTTTGGAGGCCGAAGGCAAGAAGGTATCTCTCGTTTGTGTCGGCAAAAAGGGCGCCAGCTATTTTCGGAAAACCGGCAAGATACGGGCCCGTTACACCGACCTGATGGGCACCTTCCAGATGTTCAATGCCCGGACCATTGCTCAGGATATTGCCGGGAACTTTCTCTCCGGTGACAGCGATGAAGTTCGCATTGTCTACGGTAAATTTAAAAGTGTAGCCGTGCAGCGTCCGGCCGAGCAGATGTTTCTGCCTATTCAGCCGGATACCGTGGCGGCAACTGAGGCAGTTTCTTCTTCTGCCGGGGCATACATCTATGAACCGAGCACCGAGGAAATCATGGAAGTGCTTCTGCCGCTCTACATGAATGTCATGGTCTACCATGCCATGCTTGAAGTAAGCGCCAGTGAACATGCTGCCCGGATGAGCGCCATGGATAACGCCACCAACGCCTGTAAGGATATCATCCACAGCCTGACCCTGATTTACAATAAGGCGCGGCAGGCTGGTATTACCGCGGAATTGATGGATATTGTCGGCGGTGCCGAGGCATTGAAGTAACCAGGTGAAATCAGGCTGATGCATTCAGCTCTGTCATAGATTGTCAATGTACGTACTAGCTGAGGAGGCTTTTCAATGAGTGAAGCAAGAGTTGGTAAAATTGTTCAGGTCATCGGACCTGTTGTTGACGTCGAGTTTGAGCCGGACAACCTGCCGGAAATCATGAATGCCCTGCAGGTCAGCAATAAGGGTATCAATGACGAACCCGGCAACCTGATCATCGAGGTTGCCCTGCATCTTGGCGACAACGTTGTCCGTTGTGTTGCCATGGATCAGACCGACGGTCTGGTTCGCGGCCAGGAGTGCACCGATACCGGCAAGCCCATTGAGATCCCCTGCGGCGCACCTGCTTTGGGCCGGATCATGAACGTAGTCGGTCGTCCGGTTGACGGCATGGGGCCCATTGCCTCTGATAAGATGCGCACCATTCACCGTGCTGCTCCTGCTTTTACCGATCAGTCCACCGAGGTTCATGTTTTGGAAACCGGGATCAAGGTTATCGATCTGCTGGTTCCCTTCCCTCGCGGCGGTAAAATGGGTCTGTTCGGCGGCGCTGGTTGCGGCAAGACCGTTATCATGATGGAGATGGTTAACAACATCGCCATGCATCATGGTGGTATCTCCGTATTCTGCGGGGTTGGTGAGCGTACCCGTGAGGGTAACGATCTCTACCACGAGATGAAAGAGTCCGGCGTTTTGCCGAAAGCTGCCTTGGTTTACGGGCAGATGACCGAGCCTCCCGGAGCGCGGTCTCGTGTTGCTCTGACCGGCTTGTCCGCAGCGGAGTACTTCCGTGATGAGGAAGGTCAGGATGTTCTCTTCTTCGTTGACAACATCTTCCGTTTTACCCAGGCCGGCGCCGAGGTTTCCGCGCTTCTTGGCCGTATCCCCTCGGCGGTTGGTTATCAGCCCACCCTGGCCACCGATCTCGGTGCCCTCCAGGAGCGGATTACCTCCACCAACAAGGGTTCCATCACCGCGGTACAGTGCGTTTACGTACCTGCGGATGACTTGACCGACCCGGCACCGGCCACCACCTTTGCCCATCTGGACGGTACCGTTGTTCTTTCCCGGCAGATTGCCGAGCTTGGCATCTACCCGGCTGTTGATCCCCTGGACTCCACCTCTCGGATTCTCGATCCCAATGTTCTGGGTGAAGAGCATTATCTGGTTGCCCGTGGCGTGCAGACCAGTCTTCAGAAATATAAAGATCTGCAGGATATTATCGCGATTCTGGGTATGGATGAGCTTTCCGAAGAGGATCAGACCCTTGTTACTCGCGCTCGTAAAATCCAGCGTTTCTTGTCCCAGCCTTTCACCGTAGCGGAGACTTTTACCGGTATGGCCGGTAAGTACGTCAAGGTTGCTGACACTGTCCGCGGCTTTAAAGAGATCCTGGAAGGCAAACATGACGAGTTGCCCGAGATCGCTTTCTACATGGTAGGCAGCATTGAAGAAGCAGTCGAGAAGGCCAACAAAGAGAAGGCTGCTGCTTAAGGAACTGACTGACTTCTCGATCCCTGGCGGGATCGGGAAGGACTTGAGGATTACCCATGGCTGAAAAATTAAAGTTGGAAGTGGTAACTCCCAAAGGGGCTGTAGTGAGCAAGGAGGTTGACATTGTCACCGCTCCTGGCTACGGCGGTGAGTTTGGCGTTCTTGCCAATCATGCCCCTTTCTTGAGTACGATCAAGATTGGTGTCTTGACCTATAAGACTGGGACTCAGGAAGAAACTCTGATGGTGAGTGGCGGTTTTTGTGAAGTATCAAATAACAAGCTGACCTTTCTCGTTGAATCGGCAGAGCGTGGAACTGATATTGATGTCGAGCGCGCTATGCGGGCCAAGGAACGGGCTGAAAAACGGCTTGCAGAAGCCCAGGCCCAGAAAGAAAAAATGGATCGTACCAGGGCCGAAGCTGCTTTGCAGCGGGCAATGAGTCGCCTGCGTGTTGCCGAGAGGCAGAAGCCCTCCTGAGACGTAGCAGACAATGGTCATTAAAAAAGCCGCTCGGAAACGAGCGGCTTTTTTGTTATTTGGAGCTGGTATGTATCTTATTGCTTTTCGCTGAGGTTCGCCTCCACGACAAATGCTCCATTCGGGGTTTCAAAAGGAATCACAATGGTTGGTGCCTTGGAATAATAGGAGATTTCCACGCCCTTGCCAACGACCATGTTTGGGGTGGCCAGGGCGAACTTGTGATTTAGCTTGGCCAACTGGGCCTTGGCGCCGCCGCAAATCATATTGGTTAATTCGCCAACAGCGTCAACAACCTCATCGTCAATTTTCTCCTTGGGGTCTTCCATCAGCATGTTGGCGACAATTTTCAGAATGCATTTTTCGCTGAAGCTGACGATCATGGAGCCGCTGATTTCTGAGGATGTCATGCCGATAATGCCGGTAACCTCGCCATACGAGGTGGTGCCGTCTTTCAGTCGTGGTTTTTGCGGAGTCACCTGGGTCTGCGCCATTGTTTCCAGAACATTTTTGGCGGCGGTTAAAAACGGATTAATGAATTCTGCTTTCATGGAATATTCCGTTTGTGTTTTCTCTGCTGATTGTTGAAAAAGTATTACTCTAACTTGCGGGATATCCCCTGAATTGTCAAGCCTCATTTGGTGCATGAAGGCTTGATTTGATCCCTGCGTATTTCCCGTGAGAGTCAGATCTGCCGAGGATATATTCTGACAATTGAGTGGAATGAGAATTTATGCATGAAATGCATTTGAAAAGATATTACTATGCAAAATTGTGGTCTAACCTTTCGTTATTATGATATATATCGGTACTTGTACCGATGGGTTTCAATTTTTTTGGTAGGAGGCAACCATGGATGCAAAGGAAAGAATGAGCATTTCCCGCC
>VMSS01000123.1 GCA_013791995.1 Desulfurivibrio sp.
GCCATGTTCGGGAGAATGATTTGCGGCTGGGCCTGCCCTTTCGGCTTTATCCAGGAGCTTCTCCACAAGATTCCCTCCCGGAAATTCTCCATTCCCCGCCCATTGAATTACGGCAAATATTTCATGTTGCTGGGCGTTGTTATCCTCTTGCCCCTCATGTTGGTCGACGAGTTCGGCGGCAGTTCGCCATGGTTTTGCAAAATAATCTGCCCGGCCGGCACCCTGGAAGCCGGTTTGCCCATGCTACTCCTGCAACCGAATCTTGCCAACACCATCGGGCTTCTCTTCTATAACAAGCTCGCGATTCTGGTCCTTATTATTGTGTGGAGCGTTATTGCCAGCAGGCCTTTCTGCCGCACCATCTGCCCGTTGGGTGGATTCTATGCCCTCTTGAATCGCTTCCGTCTGGTGAAGCTGACGCTTGATCAGAAGCGCTGCACCAATTGCAAGGCGTGTCACCACGTCTGCCCGATGGAGGTGAAATTCAATGAAAATCCGGATGACCCGGAATGCATCTCCTGCATGGCCTGCATGCACAGGGCGTGCAAGTTTGAGGCAATTGGCATTGAAATAGGCGGTATACCGCTGAAATCATCGTCCAGAGCAAAGGGGCGCGCCCCCCAGGAAGATGTCGCGGCGATTCATTAACAACCAGGGAAACAATCATGTCTGCAGAGAAAAAAAGTGAACATCACCGGATCAGAAAGGACCCCTTCATTCTGCTGAGCTTTTTCCTGTTGCTGTGGATTGCAGGTGTCGCCTCCGGAGAGCCTGCCCGGGTTCTCGAGCAGGCCGTGCAAGTCTGCCTGAGTTGCATAGGCATAGGCTGACGCAGGCGAGAATTTTTTAACCTTACACCCAGAGGAGAATTCGTATTATGCGAAAAACACACGCTTCCAAAATCATTGTCAGTCTTGCGCTGTTGTTGCTGGCCACCACCATTTTTTCCCATCCGGAACCGGCATGGGCGGACAAGGCGCCGGAATTTCAACTCCAGTCGGTAAACAGTACGGAATTGATCCAGAGTCGGAATTATCAGGGGAAGGTTATGCTGGTGAATTTCTGGGCTACCTGGTGCCCGCCCTGCCGGAAAGAGATTCCTTCTCTTATCGAGCTGCAAAAAGAATACAACGGCCAGGGATTTACAGTGATCGGCATTTCCGTTGACCAGGCCGGAGTCGAAGTCGTAAAAAAATTCACCGACAAGTTGGCGATCAACTACCCCGTTGTCTTGGGAACCTCGGAAGTTGCCAGGGGATTCGGTTCGATAGCGGGAATTCCCGCCTCGTTTCTCATCGACCGGAAGGGCAATATCGCCAAAAGCTATGCCGGGTATGTGACCCATGAAGAGCTTAAAAAAGATATTGATGCGGTAATCGGCTTGTAAAACAGTGTTGGATCATGGCGAACCGGGGTAATCCGGCTCGTCCGGAGGGTCAGCGTATCCCTTCTGTTTCATTTCAAGCAGTTTTACCGCAATCGGCTTGCTCGCCTCGCCGAAGTACAGGGTCTGATGCGGAAAGGGAATCTCGATGCCCCTGGCGTCAAAGGCCAGCTTGACCCGGCGCAGAAATTCGCGGCCAACCGCCCATTGCTGGATCGGCACGGTTTTGATCCTGCCCTTGATAACCACTGCGGAATTACCCAGCTTGTCCACCCCGAAAATTTCCGGCTCCTCAAGGATCATCGGGCCGAGAAGCGCATCCTGCTTCAGCGTCCTGCCCACCTCCTGCAGAATCGAGACAACCTCGTCGGTGTTTTCCTTGTAGGCCACTCCGATTTCGAAGACATAGGCCGACCATTCCTTGGTGAGATTGCTCAGGGTGGTGATCGCGCCATTGGGAAAGATGTGGACCACGCCGCCGACATCTCGCAGGAGAATGGTGCGGAAATTGATCTCTTCGACCAGGCCGCCGGTACCGTTGATGATCGCCACATCTCCCACCCGGATCTGGTTTTCCAGAATAATGAAAAATCCCGAAATAACATCACGGACCAGGTTCTGGCCGCCAAACCCCACGGCCAGGCCGACGATGCCCGCGCTTGCCAGGATGGGGCCGATTTCAACGCCGACTTCCTTCAGGATTACCAGGCCGACGATCAGCCACAACACGAGCATGGCTCCCTGCCGCACCAGCAAAATCAAGGTTTCTACCCGCTTGGCAGATTCGGTCTGCGATTCATGCGCGGCCTGGCTCCGATCGTACAACCGGTTTTTCAGGGTTCCCAGCAGCCTGGTGAGAAGCGACCTGGAAACCCAGGCAATGAGCAGAATGAACACAACCCGAAGACCGGTTTTGGTGATCAATTTCCACTCAATGACGCCGAGATATTCTTGTAGAAAGTCCATATAAATTATCCGCTGGTGTTGTTATCCGGGGAAGGTTCGCCCTTAATGCCGGGATATGGCAGAGGCCCTCGCCTTGATGTAGAGGTGGTACAACTGGTTCCAGTGTTGAGCCATTCTGGCCTTGGCTTGCATGGACTGAGAATACCGCCAGAAACCGTGAACCTTGGCCAGTCTGGTCAATTTTCGGCAATACAGCTCCCAGGTGAAATGGCTTTGCGCCCTTTTCATCGCGGCTTTTGAAATTGTCTGCCAGTACTTGGGGTTTTTCGCGCAGTCGGCAAAAAAATCAACCATATGGGCTGACATTGCCTCATGGTTGGTAGGGTTGATAAGAAAACCGGACTTTTCGTGTTCGACGATCTCCACCGGCCCGCCGAACATGGTAACGAAAACCGGCAAACCAGAATGCATGGCCTCGAGAATGGTAAGGCCGAACGCCTCGAACAGGGCGGGCTGTACAAAAATGCCCTGACGGTCGGCAATAAGCCTGTAAGCTTCCCCTGTGCCGCTCTTGTCCAAAAGCTTGCCGATCCAGCGAACGCTGGAGTGGAGGTCATACTCGTCGAGAATCCGGTGCATCTTTCTGATCTCTGCGGCTTCCTCTCCATCGCGGGAGCGCTCCGGGTCCACGACGCTGGCGATGACAATCAGGTTGGCCCGTTCACGCAGTTCCTTGTTCTTGCCGTAGGCCTCGACCAGGCCGGTGAGGTTCTTGATCCGGTCCAACCGGGCAATGGAGAAGATGGGCGGCAGATCCGGACGGGCCAAGCGCCCGAGGCAATCCTGATCCTCCCGGCTGAAGAGAATGGATTCAAGTTCACGACTTGCTTCCTTTGCCCTTCTCTTGCCCTGGGTATACGGGAAAAAAGTTGCCGTATCAACCCCGGGCGGGATGACGTTGAAACGGGGGTGGAACAGGTTGATGCCGCTGGTCACGTTCATCAGGCCGGGCATGGTGAAAAACTGGTACGATTCATATTGACCGATAACCTGGTCCGTGCCGACGATCTCCTGGGAGGTGCTGGAAATAATGAAATCCGCCAGGTTCATGGCCATGAGGTCCGCCATGAACTGCACGGAAAAATGATACTCGTCCTCAAAATTCTCCCACTGGAGATCACTGAAAAGATATTTTGATTTTTCCAGGGCATGGGCAATGGTGCTTTGGGTCACTCCCATGTTTTGAGAGAGGAGGGTGGCCACCAGATTGCCGTCTGAATAGTTGCCTACGATAAAATCTGGCCTGCCGCCGAACTCCTGGCGAAGCTCCTGCTCCACATCAATGGCGAATTGATCCAGATACGGCCAAACCTTGAAACGGGAAAGCCAGTGGCCCACCACCTCGTTGTTTGCCTCCCTGAACGGCACCCGTAGAATCCAGACGTTTTTGGAATTCCAGACCTTTTCCAGTCGCTGGTTCGAGGTGGTGCCGTCATTTTCCGGGATGAGCCGCGTCACAATGATGATCATCGGGTCGATGTCCAACCCGGAGTTCCGCAGATCCTCGGCAAGGAACCGCTCCAGAGCCTTTGCCTGATCCAGGACATACACCACCTGTCCGCCGGTGTCCGGACGGCCAAGGGCGTTTTCCTGGGCAAACCAGCCGTGCGGCGAGATCAGGGTAACTTTGGAAATCATGGGAATCCTGGACAGAAACTCCTCAATGGTTTCCTCGTTGGGCTGTTCAATAATCTCCTGCAACAGATGCATGGTCTCAAGAATCCGGGCCGGGTTGCTGCCCCACCCATCCAGAAAACCGAGGGTTGTGAGCTTTTTCTTTAGCCGGGTCATGTCTTCATGGTCGCTGGAACGCTCCACCGCATCCAGCCCGTATTCCAGGGCGGTTTCCAGTTCCTCGACGTTTCGGATCTTGCTGCCGTCCAGCAGAAGATGCACTCCGTGGAGTTGATGGAGTTTCAGAAATTCATACAGGGCCTTATGCCATTTTTCCGGCTGGCTGGCCATGCTCGCGGAAAGATAGCGGTTGAGGTGCTTGATGCCATTCCCGATGGTATTGGGATCCTTCAGGCTCGGGCCATAATCGTAAAAGGGCGCGAGATTCAACTCCATGGTCCTTTGCTGGGCAGGCAGGTTGGGGTTGACAAGCCGCTCCTTGATGGAGAGAAAAGTCCGGGCGTTCAAGGGAAGCAGCTTCTCGCTCTTTTTTTGCATGGCGTAAAAACGGCAGCTGGCCTTTCTGTGGCGATAGATCAGAATTCGTTCTTCCGGGAGACAGAGGATCTCCTGAACCTTGCGTAAAAATCGCCAGGAACCGGGAAGCGAGTGTGCCTTACCCCTGTGCTCGGCCCAGTTTTCAAAAGCGAGCAGAATATCGTTTCGCAGCAGGATCGAAGATTCCGGGGCGGGAATGGAAAAAATGAACTCGAGCAGGATGGGGGTTTCCTGTTCATCAATGAAATTGTTGAGTGTGTCAGGCATTAATCGTCTCCTCCTATAAAATCGTAATGATGCAGCCCGTCGATGATTCCGGCCGCATATTCCTTTTTACTGAAAAAAATCCGCCGCATTCCCTTAAGCACCTCAAGTTCCTTGCTGTAATTGGCCACCACCAGGCCGTTGGTGTCTCCGCGGAGCATGGAGGCGTCGTTGCCGGAATCACCGCTGACCATGATGTCGGCCAGGGGGATGTTCCATTTGTAGCTCAGGTAGCGGATCGCCTTGCCCTTGGAGGCCCGGTAGGGAAGGATGTCGAGGAACTCGCCGTGGGAAAAAACCAGGTGGTAGCGGATTTTGTTGTTCTGGAGGATTTCGTGCACCCTGATGACCAGTTCAGGATTATCCTCCATGTAATAGCTGACCTTGAAAGGTTTTTGTTTTTCCGGCTCCTGCATTTCCAGAAAGTCCAGGGTTGCCAGTTTTTCCCTGATCTCATCCGGATGCCATTGATAGCCGATGTGCCGATGCCACCCTTTGTCCGGGGCAAGGGTGGCGCCATAGTAGATTTCGGTGCCCACCGAGCAGATGAGGATATCCGGCCGCTCCACCGCATGTTCCTCGAGAACATGAATGGTTTTAGCCAGGCAGCGGCCGGTGGAAACGCCCCAGCAGATATTTCCTGCATTGGCGTTGAGCAGGGTGATAAGTTCCTTCAGGGAAACGTCATCGCCGATCAGGGTATTGTCGATGTCGGTGATGAGCATGCGTTTGACCTTTGTTAGCCGTTTGCCGATCGCGGTTTTCCCGGGACTTTTTTCGGACTGCTGTGCAGTCGGCATTTCGGAGAGAACAGTGTTCATCGCCTCGATGGACCGGTCACAATGCGACGTCCAGGAGTAATGGCGCTGCACCCGATTGATGCCGTTTTGCGAATATCTCTGCCACAGATCCTTGTCCACCAGGATTTTCTTGCAGGCGGAACCGATTTCTCGGCTGTCGGTGGGGTCAATCAGGATTCCGTTGTCGCAGTTGGCGATGATGTCGGTGGGCCCGCCGTCTTTGGTGGCGACAATGGGCAATCCGCAGGATGCTGCTTCGATCAGGGTCAGACCGAAGGGCTCCACCAGGGCGGGATTGACAAAAACCCCGTAGCTGTCCGCACAGAGCCGGTACAGCTCCGGAACCTCGATGGAAAAATCGTGTTTTTTGGGAATGGCCAGCTTGCCATAGAGATCGTAGCGGTCCATAAGAAGCAGCATGTCGGTGAGCACATTGCGCTCATTATCTTCCATTTCGGCGATGTCTTTGCGGATTCCGGCGAAGATGGCCAGGTTGGCAATGGCCTGTAGTTCCTTGTCCTCGCCGTAGGCGGTGATCAGCCCACCAATATTTTTGCGCTGGTCCGGGCGGCAGAGGGCCAGAATGAAGGGCTTTTCCGGGGAGACCCAGAAGCGGTGGAGTTCTCGGAGCAGCACCACCCTGGCCTGCCGGGTGGATTCGTCGCCCGCGTCTGCGTCAAGCTGGAGGGCATAGTGGGGGTAAAAGGTTTCCACGTCGATGCCCGGGGGGTTCACCAAGTAATTGCCC
>VMSS01000088.1 GCA_013791995.1 Desulfurivibrio sp.
AGCGGAACATTCGATCTGCCCCTGGGAACGGTCAAGTCAGAGTTGAACCGGGCCCGTTTGGCCCTGAAAAACCGACTAAAACACTATCTCTAAACGGTTCGCCTATGCAATGCACTGAAGCCCACACACTGTTTACAGCTTTCGCGGACAACACTCTTGCCCGCCTGGAACTGCATGCTCTGACCGACCATCTTCTCGGTTGCCAGGCCTGCGCTCTGGAATGGCGTGAATTCCAGCAGACCCTCAACCTCATGCACAGTCTCGAGACACAAGCACCCCCGCCCGATCTGCTGCCGGGCATCCATGCCAAACTGGCAAAAAAAGGGACGTTCTCCCGGGCCTGGGATTGTGTCGAGTCCTTGAACTTTTCCCTGTCAATCCCTGCTGCCGCTGCCATATTCACCATTGCCATGATTGCCGGTTTTTTATTGAAAACCTCCCCCATGGAACAACCCACCATCTTCCAGACGCGCTCTACCCGGACCGGAACATGGCAACAAGGCGAAATTGCCACAATCAGACGCCCCCCTATCGGCGCCAGCAACATGTTTGCCGTATCCCATAACGGCACACCCCAGGACATGAGCCTGATGCCGCTTGCCCAGACAGCCTTGGCGACCCATCTCCCTCCGGACAACGATGCCCCCCGCCTCCTATCCCCGGACATGCATGTGCTCATCGAGAATATCGAACAAGACCAACAGGCCGAACTCTTCAGGGAGATGTCTTCCCGGAATTGGCATCTTCACCGCATAAGCGCCAGCCTGTTCCTTGTTCACCTTCCCCAAACGGAATTGGAGTTTTTCCATGAACTCCTGAGCCGTTACCACTTCGCCCTGATGCCCACCGGCGCATCGGATGCACGGTTTGGCCGCGACAAAGAAGTGTTGACCGCAGCGATCCGTTTTCAATAAAAACCATTATCTGTTTTTTTCAGGAACTTTTGCACTCCGTACCATGTCATATAATTATGATGCGCATCTTCCAAGCATCACTTCTTTCTTCCCTTCTTCCCCAGAAGGCCTCTTTCCAGGGACCGCAGAGCCACCCCGCTCCTGCGGTCCTGCTTTTTTTTAAGATAAAACACCACATACCATGCTTGACATCCGGCAAAAGAGATATACACAATAAAGAAGACACGCAACAACCACTGATTCCTCTGTGACATGCGCAAGACAATCAGCACCGAACCGACACAACATTTTTTTGCATCGCCCAACACACCAAGGAGTACACAATGATTCCCCAGCCAGCAATCCTCCCTCGCCGCCGCCCATATCCTTTTCTCCTGGCCTTCCTGCTCGTGGGACTCTTTCTCTCCTCACTGCCTGGATTAAGCCGAGCGGCAAGCCCCCCGGAAACCTTTGCCGACCTGGCGGACAGACTCAGCCCCAACGTGGTCAATATCTATACCACCCAAATGGTCAAACCCGCCCGCTCCCCCCATGACATGTTCAACGGCCAGGACATTCCGGAGCCCTTCCGTCATTTTTTCGGCCTGCCCGCGCCCGGTGATCAGGAGATGCCTCAGCGGGAGCAAAAACGCACCAGTCTCGGATCAGGGGTCATCATCTCCAAGGATGGTTATATCGTCACCAACAACCATGTTGTGGAAAACGCCGACACCATCAACGTACGGTTGACCAACTTCGAGGAATACGATGCGAAGATCATAGGCCGCGATCCGAAAACAGATCTGGCCCTGCTCAAGATCGCGCCCAAGAATGGACTGCCGGTAACAGCTTTCGGAGATTCTGAAAAATTACGGGTGGGAGACTGGGTCATGGCCATCGGCAACCCTTTCGGTTTTGAACAGACTGTTACAGCAGGAATTGTCAGCGGCAAAGGCCGCTCCCTGGGTAGCGGCCCGTATGAAAATTTCATCCAAACAGACGCCTCCATCAATCCCGGAAATTCAGGGGGTCCCTTGTTCAACCTCAAGGGCGAAATGGTCGGAATCAATACCGCTATTTACAGCCGCAGCGGGGGCAACATCGGCATCGGTTTCGCCATCCCGGCAAACATGGCCAAAAATGTGATCGACCAGCTCAAAGAACATGGCACGGTGGTGCGCGGCTGGCTCGGCGTGATGATTCAGCCCGTCACCCCGGAACTTGCCACCCAGTTCAAGCTTGAGCGGCCCATCGGGGCTCTGGTGGGTGAGGTCACGCCCGGCAGTCCGGCGGACAAGGCCGGTATCAAGCCCGGCGATGTCATTGTTGAATTCAACGGCAAGGAAATCACTCAGATGACAATGCTGCCCAACCTGGTGGCGGAAACCCCGGTGGGAAGCAAGGCGGAAGTCACCCTCTCCCGTAAAGGTGCACTGAAGAAACTGCCCGTGCTTATTGCCAAGCTCAACGACGAACAGCTTGCCACTGGCGAACAGGCCGCGGAAAGCATTAACAAACGCCTGGGGTTGGAATTGCAGGATCTTACTCCGGAAATCGCAGCGGCTTTGGGCATCAACGACAAGCACGGGGTGCTGATCACCGGGGTCGAGCCATACTCGCCCGCAGCCTATGCCGGTTTGCGTAAGGGAGACCTGATTCTCGAGGTTAACCAAAAGTCTGTTCGCGATGTAAAGACCTTCCAGAAAGAGATCATGGGAATAAAGGCAAAATCAACGGTCTCCTTTTTTATTAAACGGGATGGCCGCACCCGATTTTTTGGACTGAAACTCAAGTAATCAAAACGAGGAATGCATATGAGAAATTTACGTGATATCAGAAAAGGTTTGGGCTGGCTGGTCACCCTGCTGAGCCTGCTCAGCTTGGCCAGCGGCTGCACATATAAGAACCGGGTCGCCCCGCTCAACCTGCCGGATGTCAACAATGGCGGCGTCGTGGTAGGAGGTGGGCTCAAAATTTCCGCATTGGCTTTCAGCAGCGATGACGCGGCTAAGCAGGCCTTTGGCTTTGGCGCACGCAATGCCGGACTGCTGCCCATCCAACTCACCCTGCAAAACGACAGCCCGGACAAGGTGAGGCTCAACCCCGAGCAAACCTTTCTCATCGACAACAACAACCGGGCCTGGCCGATTCTCTCTCTGGAGAAGACCTACCAGCGTACATCCGGCCATGTTGATCTCGGGGAAACAGCCAAGGGTGCCGGTAAACCGGCCTTGCTTATGGGCGCAGCCGGAGCACTGGCCGGGCTGGCCGTAGGGGTCGTCACCGGCAAGAATGTCGGCGAGGCAATGGGAACCGGCGCCGTGCTTGGCGCGGCGGGTGGCGCAATTATCGGGGGTGGTAAAAGCTATGTCGACAGCGGAGAAAAAATCAGGGACGACCTTGCCGCCAAAACCCTACGAAACGAAGCGATTTTGCCGCACCAGATCGCCTACGGCGTTCTTTTCTTTCCGGGAATGCCGGGCGAGGAAGCTGACAGCGTGAAAGAACTACGGCTCTCTGTGACCATTGGCAACACGCCGCAGGTTGTCATTCTCATTCCATCGATCAAATAATGTAGCTGACAGCTATCAGCTTCCAACTGACAACCGAAGAGCGGCGGCGTCAGCCGCCGCGACTTCGGCAATGGCTGCCCGCACCTTGTCGAGATCCTTATAGCCGGGTGCACATTCCACCCCGGAATTGAGATCCACGGCAAAGGGACGCACCTGTCTGACCGCTTCGCCCACATTATCCGGGGTAAGGCCGCCTGCCAAGACAACCGGCCGGGGAGAAGACAATTTTTCCAGAAGCCGCCAGTCAAAGGTCTGCCCAGTGCCTCCGGCGATCTTTTCATGAAAGGTGTCAAACAAAAATCCGGAAACCGATCCTCCATAGGAAACCAGCTCCTCTGAAGTCAGCGAGTCCCTCACCTGAAACGCCTTTATCACCCGACAACCGATTTCCGCACAGTATGCCGGAGACTCTGCTCCGTGCAGTTGCGCTATGGTCAGGCCGCAATATCGGACAATCTCGTTCACCTCCGCAGCTTCCTGGTCTACAAAAACTCCCACCGCATCAACAAACGGCGGCAGGGAACCGACAATTTCCCGGGCCCGCTCCGGATCAATGTACCGGGGACTTTGCTTGACAAAGATCAGGCCAATCGCGTCCACCCCCGCACCAACCACCGCAGCGACCTCCGCCATCTCCCGCATCCCGCATACCTTAATCCGCGTTCGACCGTTCATGCAGTTTTTCCTTGCTGTCCACCACGTAACACCCGCAACGCCTCGGCCGGGTCCGCGGCCCGCATCAGGGTTTCCCCTACCAGCGCTGCCCTAACCCCATGTTCAGCGAGTTTTTCCATGTCCTGATGGTCGCGAATTCCTGACTCGCTTACCAGGGGAATTTCCAACGGGATCATCTTCTGCAAACGGAAAGTGGTGTTCAAATCCATGGAAAAATCGCGCAAATCGCGGTTGTTGACCCCAATCAAACGGCTGCCTGCAGTCACGGCCTTTTCGACCTCCGCCTCGTCATGCACCTCCACCAAGGCATCCATGCCCAACTCAGAGGCAAGAGCAAGATAGTCTTGTATCTGTCCGGTCTCAAGAATGGCGGCGATCAGCAAAATGGCATCGGCCCCGTAAGCCCGCGCCTCGCGGATCTGCAACGGATCGATAATAAAGTCCTTCCGCAGCACCGGCAGGGAAACAGCAGCCCGCACGGCAGGAATATAAGAGAGCGAACCCTGAAAAAAATCCACATCGGTGAGCACCGACAGCGCCTGGGCGCCACCAGCCTGATAGCTGCGTGCGATGGCCACCGGATCAAAATCTGGCCGAATCACCCCTTTGGAGGGAGAAGCTTTTTTGGCCTCGGCAATGACGGCCACCCCGGAAAACTCCGTCAAGGCCCGGATAAAACCGCGCGGCAACGGGATATCCTGGTCAGGCGTGGCAATGCCGCGCACCTTGAGGGATGCGACTTCTTCTTTTTTCCGGGCTACGATGGTATCGAGAATCATGGGTATTCCGTTTTGCCATCAATATGGCATTTATGTCACCCTTCGACAGGCTCAGGATGAACGGAGAGCGTCACCTTAAAAACAAAGGAATTACTGCACAGAACGGGAAAAGGCAACCAACGCATCGACTTTATTGAGCGCGGCCCCGCTGACCACCATTTCGCGGGCCAGAGCCACCCCGGAGGCAAGATCGGTTGTGCGCCCGGCTGCCATCAGGGCGGCGCCGGCATTGAGCAAAACCATATCCAGACACGCTCCCGGGTTACCGCTCAATACGGACCGCAACTGCGCCGCAGCCTCGAGCGCGGTTGTTCCGCCTTTGATTTCAGCCAGACTGGCCGTAGCCAACCCAAATTCAGAAGGGTGAATGCTATAGGTTGTCAATTCACCGTTGGCCCAGTCCGATACTCTGGTAGCGCCGGTGATGGTGATTTCATCAAGATTTCCCTCACCGCACACCACCAGGGCGCGCCGGGTGCCAAGCTTGCCCAGCACCTTGGCCAGGGGCTCGGTGAGGGAGGGATCAAACACCCCCATAACCTGCACATTGGCACCGGCCGGGTTGGTCAAAGGACCGAGAATATTGAAAATCGTTCTGATTCCGATCTCGCGGCGCGGTCCGATCGCATGCTTCATCGCCCCATGCAGGGCGGGAGCGAACATGAAGCCGATGCCGATTTCACGGATGGATTGGCCGATCTGTTCGGCGCTCAAGGTCAGGTCCACCCCCAGAGCCTCCAGCACATCGGCGCTGCCGCAATGACTGGATACGGAACGGTTGCCGTGCTTTGCCACCGGAATTCCTGCTGCGGCCACAACAAAGGCCGAGGTGGTCGAAACATTAAAGGTGCCGGAGGCGTCGCCCCCGGTGCCGCAGGTATCAACAAGGACTTCGCCCTCACCAACCGCATGTACCTTGGTAGCCTTCGCCCGCATCACCTTGGCAGCGCCGGTGATTTCGTCCACGGTTTCGCCCTTGATCCTGAGAGCGGTGATAAACGCACCGATCTGGGCAGCAGTGGCTTCCCCGCCCATGATTGTTTCCATCACCCCGATCATTTCCGCTTCGCTCAGGTCGGTTCCCGCCACCAGTTTGGCAATGGCCTCTTTCATCATGCGACCATCTCCTTCCGCTGCTTTTCGAGGATTTCCGGATAGGCCGGATCAATGAAGTTTTTCAACAATTGCACCCCGTCCGGGGTCATAATGGATTCGGGATGAAACTGCACCCCTTCCACCGGCAAAGTCCGGTGCCTGAGCCCCATGAGTTCGCCCTGATCGGATCGCGCCGTTACCATCAAACAGGGGGGCAGATCCGATTCCTGCACCACCAGAGAATGGTAGCGCATGGCCTCGAAGGGGTTTGGCAATCCGGTGAACACCCCAAAGCCGTCGTGGGTGATGGGGCTTGTTTTGCCGTGCATAAGTCGACCCGCCCGCACTGTTTGTCCGCCAAAGGCCTCACCCAGAGACTGATGCCCAAGACAGACGCCCAGCACCGGAATTTTCTCGCTGAAAAAACGGATCGCCTCGATGGAGATACCCGCCTGGGCAGGAGAACAGGGTCCGGGGGAAATCAACAACCGGTCGGGCGCAAGCGCGGCGAGGAAAGAGATATCCACCTCATCGTTGCGGAAGATCTTCATCTCGGCGCCCATCCCCCCGAGGGTCTGGACAATGTTGTAGGTAAAGGAATCGTAATTATCGATGATAACAATCATATCTTTCTCGCGCTCCGCCGGAACAAACCGGTTAAAACTCTTTCTCGGCCAATTCCACTGCCCGACGCAACCCCATGGATTTGTTGATGGTTTCCTGATACTCCAGGGCGGGTACTGAGTCGGCGACAATCCCTGCGCCGGCCTGCACCCACAGATCGTCGCCCTGCATGACGAAAGTTCGGATGGTGATACAAAAATCCATGTTCCCGGAAAATCCGAAATAGCCGACAGAACCGGCATACGGCCCGCGCCGTTCAGGCTCAAGCTCTTCGATGATCTCCATGGCCCGGATCTTCGGCGCCCCGCTCACCGTCCCTGCGGGAAAGCAGGCGCGCAGAACGTCGAACTGATCCTTACCGGGAGCCAGGGTTCCATGCACCCCGGAAACCAGATGCATAACATGACTGTATCGCTCGACAACCAGCAGATCACGGACTTCGACCGAACCATACCGGGCGACCCTGCCTACATCGTTGCGGCCCAGATCAACAAGCATCAGATGTTCGGCCCGTTCCTTTGGGTCGGCCAACAGCTCCTGCTCAAGCGCCGCATCCTCTTCCGGGGTTTTGCCACGTTTTCTCGTCCCGGCAATGGGCCTGAGTTCGATATCCTCCTGTTCAAGGCGAACCAGAATCTCCGGAGAAGAGCCGATCTGGACCAGATCTCCGAGCTTGAGATAAAAAAGGTAGGGGCTGGGGTTGATATGACGCAAGGCGCGATAGAGCTTGAAGGGTGCCAGTTCGGTTTTGGTATGAAACCGTTGCGACAAAACAACCTGAATGATATCCCCGGCCTGAACATATTCCTTGGCCGCCTCCACCATCTTTTCGAAACCCTCTTCGCTCATATTGGAGGTAAAGGCATGGGGCGTCGCGTTTTTTAAGCCTGCGCCGCCAAGATATTCCGTGGGCATGGGCGCCTGCAGGCGAACGATGACTTCTTCGATCTCTGCCTGCGCTTTTGCATACAGCGCAGGGATATTCTCAGCCCCGCTGGTCTGCACCAGATTAACCACGGTGAGCAGTTGCCTGAGGTTGTCGTAGATCAGGACTGTGCGTGGCACCATAAAAGCACTTTCCGGAAACCGGTCAAGGGGCGGGTTGCTCTCGGGCAACCGCTCCATGAAACGCACCATGTCATACCCCAGAAACCCCACCGCCCCGCCAAAAAAGCGAGGCAACAATTCCGGGTCGCAGGCCATATCCGAATTGCAGGCATTGAAGGATTTCAGCAGATTTTGCAGGGCCTGGAGCGGGTCGCCCTCCTGCTGCTCCACCGTTCCCTCCCTGGTAATGGTGATCCGGGTTCCGCGACTGGCAAAAGTGACGATGGGATCAAACCCGATAAAGGAATAACGCCCCCATTTCTCCCCACCTTCAAGGCTTTCGAAAAGAAAGGCATGGGACTCCCCGCCTGCCACCTTGGCAAAAATGGTCAGCGGCGTATCGAGATCGGCAACGATCTCCCGATAGATCGGCACGAGACCGGCATCGGCCGCCAGGTGTTCAAACTCCTGCAAGGAAGGTCGGAACATGATGGGCCCTCAAATCATAAAAAAAAAGCCACGGAACACTGGCGTCCCATGGCTTTTTTTGTTTTTCTATTCACAGCGAAACACTCTTCATAATATACAGGCCTGATCCCTGCGCACGACGGAAGAGGTACAACCAGCCAAGCAGAGAAGGGGCTTACGCAAATCTTTCTCCCGCAATGGAAGAGAAACCGCGAAGACGCCAGTCGCTACGGCTCTCTCGTTATTACGCTGCGCCTAACAAGGCATTTACCCGCTTGGTCAATCGGGAAACCTTGCGGGAGGCATTCTTTTTGTGGATGGAACCTTTTACCGCTGTCTTTTCAATAACAGGGATCGCTGCCTTCAGTGCTTCCTGAGCCTGCTCGCCGGATTTCAACTCAAGGGCCGCAAGAACTTTTTTCACAACACCCTTCATCTTGGTCTTGTTGGAGCGATTGCGAAGCCGATGCAACTGATTCTGACGATTTCTTTTCATGGCGGATTTATGATTAGCCAATTCGTAACTCCCTGTTTACTGTATTATTAATTGATGCAAAATATTATGCCTGCGTCGTTTCACGGTTGGCGGATTTTCTGCCCGGCCGCCGTTTCTCGACAACACCGACAGATAGATGCTGGAAAATTTTGTGAAGATAAACCAATCCCCTCGCCTTGTCAAGCAACAACTGGACTGGTTGCTGTGAATATTTACGACATCCCTCAGCAAAGGATCCTTCGCATGAAACGGCTCTTTTTTTACAACACAACAACCGATCCCCCCAATTTTTTTAAAAAAATTCATTCATGCCCCTTGCCTGGCACCCTGCTTTTCGTTTACTCTGAACAAGACGTCAGAAAGTTGCAACTCTTCCACCCAAGATTTTTTTACGGAACCACGACACCGATGCTGGAATTCTTACAGTCACTTCGCTGGCAAGACATATTCGATGTCATGATCGTTTCATTCATCATCTATCGTGTCATGCTTCTCATCCGGGGAACCCGCGCCGTCCAGATTTTGGGGGGCATCGTGGTCCTCGTCATGCTCTATCTTGCCGCACGGGAACTTGAATTCCTCACCCTGTACTGGCTGCTGGGTACTTTTTTAAGCTCAATCTTCCTGGTTATCATCATCATTTTCCAGAGGGATATCCGTCGAGCCCTCGCCCAGGTCGGTCAAACCACCTTTTCCAAGCCGCAGGAAGACATGGTTCACATTCTGCTTGAGATTGTCAGGGCGGCTCAGCAAATGGCCCAGCGCAAAATCGGCGGCCTCATCGTCATCGAACGGGAAACCGGACTCAATGAATACATCGAATCCGCCCATCCCCTTGACGCCATGGTCAGCAGGCAACTGCTGCTCAGCATTTTCCAAACCACCGCGCCTCTCCACGACGGGGCGGTGATCATCACCAATGGCCGGATCCATTCGGCGGGCGCCCTGCTTCCCCTTACCAGAAATCCTTACATCAGCAAACAACTTGGCACCCGCCATCGTGCAGCCATCGGTCTTTCCGAGGAGACGGACGCGGTTGTCATCGTTATCTCGGAAGAAACCCAGAAAATATCCCTTGTCCAACACGGCGCCATGACCTCCGATCTTGATGAAAACGCACTCAGAAGCCGACTTGACGCAATCTTTGTTCCCAAGGAAAACACGACGCCCCTGTTATGGAAAAACTGGTTAAACAAATAATCCGGCGGATGCCCACCCCCAATTTCCTGAACTGGCCGAACAATTGGGGGCTGAAGCTCATTTCCCTCATCTTTTCCCTCCTCCTCTGGTATTTCGTGGTGGGTGAGGACAAGGTAGACACCACACTCTACATTCCGGTGGAGATTGTCAATCTCCCCCGGGAACTGGTCATATCCAACCAGTTCAAGAAGCAGGTTGAAGCAACTGTCAGCGGGCCGCGTGGGCTGATCAACGGCATCAACCGCCAGCGGATTTCGAGAACCATCAACCTGGCCAAAGCCACCCCGGGTACCATTGTCATCCGCAATGAACCCGAAACGATCCAGTTTCCGCGCGGCATTACCGTATCCCGCATCCAGCCCACCCACATAACCCTGCTCATCGACGAACTGGTCGAAAAAGAGCTGCCGGTCCAGGCCAGAACAACAGGCTCCCCGGCAAGCGGCTATGAATTGGGGGGAGTGGTCTTCGAACCTCCACTCATCAAGATTTCCGGACCCAAGGCGATTGTGGGACGCGAAAAAATCCTGTTTGCAAAACCCATCGACATTAGCGGCCTGAAAGGACCAAAAACTTTCCAGGTTCCCCTGGAACTCCGACCGGCGCTTCTCGAACTCATGGGTGAGGCGGTGGTCACTGCCAATGTGGTTGTTCGCGAAAAAACAATGGAAAGGACCATCACCGATATTCCAGTTCGCGCCGTCGGCGGCGCCGACTCCGCAAGAAAGGTGTCTATCGAACCGGATACAATCAGCGTCCACACCCTGTTACCCCTGAGCACCAAAGGGAATCAGGCTCAACTTATAGAGGCCATCATTTCAATAGAAGGACTGCCGGCAGGCGTCCATAAGCTCCCGGTAAAAATCACCTCTCCTGAGCATATTAAAATTATCGAAACGGTTCCGCCCACCGTCACCGTCAGGGTCGGGAGAACCCCCGGTAAATGATCCCGATCGCCAGCCGGCTCTCACCTTCCGGCAACAGGCTGACACAGGGGCTGTCTTCGAGAGAATCCGCAGTGCATCCTGCTTTCCCGCATCGTACGAGGAGACCATGAGAAAATTGTTCGGAACCGATGGGGTCCGGGGGATAGCCAACACCTATCCCATGACCATCGAAATCGCCATGCAGATTGGCCGGGCTCTCGCCTTTCTGGTAAAGGACATGCGTCGCGGCCACCGGATTGTTATCGGCAAGGACACCCGCCTTTCCTGCTATATGATCGAAAATGCCCTGGCTGCAGGCATCTGCTCCATGGGCGTCGACGTCCTTCTGGTCGGACCGCTGCCCACGCCGGGCATCGCCTTCATCACCACCAGCATGCGAGCCGACGCCGGGGTGGTAATTTCGGCCTCCCACAACCCATTCCAGGACAATGGCATCAAGATTTTTTCCAGAAACGGCTTCAAACTCCATGACGATCTGGAACTGGAAATCGAGGAGTTGGTTTTCTCCCAGAAGATGTCGGCCCTGCGCCCGGTGGCCGAGGAAGTGGGCCGCGCCAGCCGGATTGACGACGCCAAGGGGCGCTACATCGTCTCTTTGAAGAACACCTTCCCCCAGGAATACACCCTGGACGCCTTCCACATCGTGCTCGATTGTGCCAACGGTGCCACCTACGGAGTTGCCCCCCATGTCTTTGAAGAACTGGGCGCCACCGTAACCACCCTCTCGGCGGAACCGGACGGCACCAATATCAATCGCGATTGCGGCGCCCTGTATCCGGAACATATGGCTGCCAAGGTCCGCGAACTCGGAGCGGACATCGGCATCGCCCTGGATGGCGATGGCGACAGGATCATCGTGGCGGACGAACACGGCAACATCGTTGACGGCGACCATATCATGGCCATCTGCGCCGCCGACCTGATGAGCCGCAAAAAACTGAAGAAAAAAACCCTGGTTGCCACGGTTATGAGCAACCTCGGGCTGGAAGTCGCCATGCAGCGCATGGGTGGATTCATGGTCCGCACTCAGGTCGGCGACCGCTACGTGGTGGAGGAGATGCGCAAATCCGGCTACAATTTCGGTGGAGAACAATCGGGACACCTGGTGTTCATGGAGCACAACACCACCGGTGACGGTATCCTTGCCGCCTTGCAGCTGCTGGCGGTGATGATCAAAAAAGACCAGCCCCTGTCGGAACTGGCCACGATCATGGAAAGCTTTCCCCAGGTGCTCAAAAATGTCCGCACCGCCGAAAAAATCAACACCAAAAACATCCCCGGTTTCAGCAAAAAAATTAAGGAACTGGAAAAGAAACTGGGCGCAGACGGTCGCATCCTCGTCCGCCCCTCCGGAACCGAACCGGTTATCCGGGTCATGGTGGAAGGCAAAGACGCAGAATTGATCACCACCATGGCCGACGAACTCTGCGAGATGATCCGCAAGGCAGACACCTCCAAAACCTGAACCAAAGGTCTTGTTGAGACAACCATGAAGATCCGACTTGACCAACTCCTGCTTGAGCACGGGCTGGCCCCCACCCTCCGGAAGGCCCAAGCCATTATTGCCGCCGGCCAGGTTCTGGTGAACGACCAGCCGGCCGACAAGGCAGGATCACTCTTTGCCGACGACAGCCGGATACGGCTCAAGGGGAAAACCTGCCCTTATGTGAGCCGGGGCGGGCTCAAGCTGGCAGCAGGGCTGGACCATTTTCAACTCGACCCCACCGGTTTTATCTGCGCTGATATCGGGGCTTCAACCGGAGGGTTCACCGATTGTCTTTTGCAGCACGGGGCTGCCAAGGTATATGCGATTGATGTCGGCTATGGGCAGCTGGCCTGGAAACTTCGCCAGGATCCACGGGTGGTGGTCATGGAAAGGACCAACGCCAGAAACCTGCAGGTCGGTGATATTGAAGAGCCCCTCGACCTGGCAGTGATCGATGCTTCGTTTATCTCCCTCAAAACCCTTCTGCCGCCGCTGCTCGCCTTTTTCCCGGAAACCATCCGGGTACTGGCCCTGATCAAACCGCAGTTCGAGGTCGACAAAGGTCGGCTCGGCTCGGGCGGGGTGGTCCGCGACAGCGACCTCCACGAAAAGGTAATTGCTCAAATCAGGGAATTTGCCAGCGCGCTTGGCCTCTTCCCGGTTGGGGTCAGCCCATCCCCGATCCTTGGCCCCAAGGGCAACCGGGAGTTTTTGATTTACCTTGTTTCCGAGATGCAATAGCGCGTGCCGCGCCAGACAAAGTCGTCCTGCTGGTTTCCCGGCAAGTCCATGGCAAAACGGGCGATCAACCCGGAAGCAACAGCCAGATCACAGAGATCCCCATCCAGATCGCCCCGATCAACCAATCCCTCCAGAATGCTCATAACTTCGGAAAGCGTTTTCCCCGGCTTGTAGGGACGATCCGCGGCTGTCAACGCCTCCAGCACATCGGCCAGGGCCAGCATCCGCGCGGGCAGAGGAATAGCGCCGTTCTCAAGCCCACGGGGATAGCCGGTGCCATTTAATTTTTCATGATGCATGCCGGCATAGGCTGGAACATTCCGGAGTTTTTTCGGAAAGGGCAACCCCTCCAACATTCTGATGCTCATTTCCACGTGATGGTTCATCACCTTACGTTCCGCCTTGGTCAGAGTGCCTTTTGGCACGCACAGATTCTCAACCTCATCGGGCGCGAGCAGGGGCAGCTCCACCCCGCCCACCACGTAGGTTATTCCGGCAAGTCGCCGCACTTTCGCAATGTTCTCGGCAGACAACCCCTCGCCTCCAAGATTAATCGTATCGAGAAAATTGATGATTTCCTGCCATTCTTCCGGTTTTCTAACAGAACGACGGGAGGGGTGAGACACTTCCTGCCTCTGACAGGGTTCATTTTCCACACGGATAAGCTCCTCGGTCAATCTGGAGATTTCCACCCGATGCCGAATCAGCTCTATCCGATCGAAAATGGTCTGCAGCTTGGTCGCCTTGTCCATAAGATGCTCTGGCGTGGTGATCTTTCCCACGTCATGGAGCCAGGCCGCCATCCTGATCTCGGCAAGCTCGTCGGGGCTGAAGCTGACCGAACCGAACTTGCCGGTGGTGGCGCTGTTCACTTCAAGAGCGATCTCCTCGGTAAGATTGGCAACCCGGAAAACGTGCCCTGCCGTATACGGGGATTTCTCGTCAATGGCATCGCCGATTGTCCGCACAAAAGCATCCAGCAAATTTTCAAGCTCCCGGACCAGCCGCATCTTGGTAAGGGCGGTGGCCGCCTGCGAGGCGAGGCTCATGACCATCCCCACCTCATGTTCGGGAAAGGGAACAACCGCATCGGTTTCCCGATCCTTGGCATTGAGCAGCTGCAGCACCCCGATAACCTCATCCACATGGTCCCGGAGGGGAATCACCAGCATCGAGCGGGAGCGATACCCCGTGGAGGCGTCAAAATCACGGGTTCCCTGGAAGTCATAGCCTTCGGCGTCATACACGTCGGCAATATTGACCGGCTCGCCGGTGAGAGCGCAATGGGCTGAAACGTTACGGTGATTTTCCTGATTATCGGCAAAACGCAGCGGCACGGGGGGCCAGGAGATGGCTTCCCCGCTCCCTCCCATGAACACCCCGAGCGAGTCATTCTGAACAATGGCAAAATCAAGGGTAGCCCGCTCGCTCTCCATGATATACAAGGTTCCGCCATCGGCATTGGTGAAGTTCCGGGCCTCCCGGACGATTCTTCCAAGAAGCCGATCGATGTTCTTTTCCGAAGAAAGCCCCAGGCCGATTTTTACAAGTTGCGAGAGATGATTGCTCTGGCTTTCGCTGAATTCCCGGACCTCCCGGACAACCCGGTCGGCAAGACCTGCGACAACCTCCGCCGGAACCCCGACCATTGCCTGCCCGGCATACTCTTCTATTCCCTGCACGACCTTCAGCATGAAGATGTCCATTGGCAAAGGTTTGCGAACCTGAGCCTTATCCGGAAGAGCACTCATGACATTTCCCCTTGCCCAAAGCGATAGTTCTTGTCTTCACAGCTTTTTGTCCGGCCGGTGGTAGAACACATATTTTTCGATTATAATCCCAATACAGCGTATTTGTTTCCCGGGATTTCACCATCCCGGATGAATCAAACCCTCAAAAACCCAGGACCGCTTCTCATGCCCCGACACCTTGGCAGACTGCTGATCGTAGCAGCCTTTCTTAGCATAAGCCTCTCTGCCGTTAGTTCCAGCCCGCGCGAGCAGGTTCTCGATGATTACAAAAACGGCCTGGCACCGGGCTGGGAAACGAAATCCTTTGCCGGACATACACAGTATACGGCAGAACACGACGACAAGCAATTCTACATTAAGGCAACAAGCAGTGCGGCAGCCTCCGGTCTTGTCTATAAAATTGCCTATGAGCCCCGGGACCAGCCAATCCTCCGCTGGAACTGGAAGATCGAACGCACCCTCGTCAAAGGGGATGAGCGCACCAAGGCGGGAGACGATTACGCGGCCAGAATCTATGTGGTGTTCCCTTCGTTTCTATTTTGGAACACCAAGGCACTCAACTACATCTGGGCCAACAAGCTGCCAAAAGGGGAAGCCCTGCCCAACGCCTTTACTGCCAATGCCGTGATGATCGCGGTGGAAAGCGGCAATGGCAGGGCAGGGCAATGGCAGAGCGTGGAGCGCAACATCTATAAGGACTTCAAAAAATATTTCAACACCGAGCCTCCCAGAGTGGGCGCCATTGCCATCATGACCGACACCGACAATACCGGCGAGAGCACGACCGCCTGGTATGGCCCGATCATCATCGGCAGAGATACTCCGTAACCAAAAACACCTGTTTTTCGGCTGCCTGCTTGCCGGCCGGACTCCCAATGACCTCGGAGACGGTTGACTTGAAGGAGTGAAAATGCTACCTTGGGTGCGGTGCAATTTTCTGACCTGTTCAGCATTTTAGTGCGTTCTGCTGGCCATATTATTCCCAAGTTTTTCAGGAGTTTATCGATCATGACAAGAACACGTTCCCGGCTCTCCTTGTTTTCATTACTTATCAGCGTTGCCCTGTTCCTGTTTGCCTCCACAGCCATCGCGGATGAATACGTCAGTGTCGCCAAAGACGGGGTCAATATCCGATCCGGTCCGGACACGACAAACGAAATCCTCTGGACGGTATTCAAGGGGTTCCCGCTGCAGGTCACATCCACACAGGGAAACTGGTCCCAGATCGTTGATTTTGAAGGAGACAAGGGTTGGATTGCCTCATCTCTGCTTTCGAAGCAAAAAACTCTCATTGTCAAGGTGGAGACCGTAAATCTGCGGGTTGGCGCGGGAACAGACTACGAAATCGTGGCCTCGGTCAAACAGGGCGTGGTTTTCAAACCCCTGACCACCGAAGGCGACTGGGTCAAGGTGCAGCATGCGGACGGCACCTCCGGATGGATTGCGAGCAGACTGCTCTGGCCCAACTGAGCGTCAATACCGGAAATCATGGGAAAAAAATCTCCCCCCCCATATCCGTTGTCTCCCGTTCTTCTGGTTGACGACGAACTCCATACCCTTGCCAGCTTTGATATCGCCCTCCGCTCCCATGGCATAACCAACACCATCCGTTGCCAGGACAGCCGGGAAGTCGCATCCATCCTCGACAATCAGCCCGTGGAAATCATCCTTCTTGACCTGATGATGCCCCACGTTTCCGGGCAGGACATCCTTACCGATGTCAGTCGCCGGTTCCCGGAACTCCCCGTCATCATCGTCACCGGAGTCAATGAGGTTGAAACCGCAGTCCACTGTATCCAGCAGGGGGCTTTTGATTACGTTCTCAAACCGGTGGAAATCGAGCGCCTTCTGCCAAGCATCAAAAGAGCCCTTGAAATCAGGCAACTCCGCCGTGAAAACTCCAGGCTTGCCAGCAGTTTTTTTGAAAAAAATCTTGCCCGTCCGGAGGTGTTTTCCAAAATAATCACGGGCAATGAGACGATGAAAGCCCTGTTCCGCTACTGCGAGGCCATTGCCGAAGGGCGCCAGCCCGTACTCATCACCGGGGAAACCGGGTCAGGCAAGGAGAGCATCGCCAGAGCCATCCATGACCTGAGCGGCAGACAGGGAGAATATGTAGCGGTCAATGTGGCCGGCCTTGACGACCAGATCTTTGCCGACACCCTTTTTGGTCATGCCAAGGGGGCTTTTACCGGTGCGGATCGCAGCCGCTCCGGCCTGGTGGAAAAAGCAGCCGGAGGCTCCCTGTTCCTTGACGAAATCGGCGATCTCAGCGAGGCCTTACAGGTCAAGCTCCTGCGTTTTCTTGAAGAACGCGAATACTACGCATTAGGTTCCGACCAGGTCCATCATTCGGATGCAAGGGTCATTGTCGCCACCCATCACGATCTTGAACAGCAACACAAAAAAGGGTTGTTCCGAACCGACCTTTTTTACCGGCTGCGGACTCACCGCATACAGGTTCCGCCTTTGCGGGAACGTAAGGATGACCTTCCGGCCTTGCTGGACTTTTTTCTTACTCAGGCTGCGGCGGAGTTCAAAAAAGCAAAACCCCGCTGCCCGGATGCACTCTTTCCTCTACTCGCTGCCTATGATTTTCCCGGCAATGTCAGGGAACTCCGGGCTCTGGCCTTCGATGCCGTGAGCCATCACCGAGGCGCCACACTCTCCATGGCTTTTTTTCACAAGGAGATCGGCACAGCTGACCCGCAAGATAACTCTTCTGACTTCTTCGCTCAGAATCTTCCCCATAAGCCTTGGGCTGCCGGACTTGACAAGCTGCCCACCCTGAAAGACGCGAATCAGGAACTCATCGCCGAAGCCCTCAAGCGAAGCAACAACAACCAGCGGGCTGCGGCGCTCATCCTGGGCATCACCCCGCAAGCTTTGAATCAACGGCTCAAACGCCAGGTATAACCACAGACAAAAGGGCAGATCCCCAGGCCATGACAACCATAGGAAAGATACTTGTTGTTGACGATGAGCCCCTGGTCCTTAAACTGCTCACCATGCAGGTGGAACGGATCGGCTATTCGGCAACCAGCGCGACCAACGGGCCTGACGCCCTTGCCCTGCTTGAAAAGACCCCCTTTCATCTCCTGATCACCGATATCATGATGCCGGGCATGGACGGCCTTGCCCTCATGCAGCATGCTTTGACCATGCAACCCGATCTTGAATGCATTGTGGTTTCCGGACAAGCAGACCTCGCCATCGCCGTGGAAGCCATGAAACTTGGGGCAATCAACTATATCCAGAAACCGATCTCCATGATGGAACTGGAAGTTTCCCTGGCCAAGGGCATGGAGCGTTTGACTCTGCTGCAAACCCTCAAGAAAAGCCAGCAGGAGTTGCATCAGCATCGTGATCATCTTGAGCAGCTGGTCGCCAAACGGACTGCGGAACTTGCCCGCATCAACAAACAGCTCCAAGAGGATATCAAAGCCAGGAAAAAGGCGGAAAAAGAAGCGGAACAGCGGCGGCAGCAGCTCATCGAAGCCGACAAAATGGTTTCTTTGGGTATTCTGGTCGCAGGCATGGCCCACGAAATCAACAATCCAAACAACTTCATCACCATGAACGCCCCCATACTCCACCGCGCCTGGGACGATTTCCTGCCCATACTTGAAGAGCATTATCAAGAGCACGGCGATTTTCCCGTCGCTGGCATCCCTTTTTCCGAGATGCGCGAACACATCCCCGAGCTTTTTTCCGGCATCCTCGACGGATCGGAACGCATCCGCAAGATCGTTTTCAACCTGCGTGATTACGCCCGGCAGGGCATTTCCGACATGAACCAGGACGTCGACCTCAACACCGCCCTCCGTGCCGCTCTGGTCCTGCTTGCCAACCCGCTCAAAAAAGCAACCGGGCACCTCACCATCACCTACGGGGAAGGATTGCCTCCGGTGCGGGGCAATTTCCAGCGGACCGAACAGGTCATCATCAACCTCCTGCAAAACGCTTACCAGGCGCTTACCTCCCCGGACGAACACCTGACGGTCTCCACCGGCCAGGATCCGAAAAACAGCACGGTTTTTGTGGAAATAGCAGATCAGGGCTGCGGGATATCCCAGAAAAATCTCAAGCGCATCCTCGACCCGTTCTTCACCACCAAACGCGATGGCGGCGGCTCCGGCCTCGGCCTTTCCATTTCCGCAGGGATCATGGAAGAGCATGGAGGTCAGCTTGAATTCAATTCGCAATCCGGCAAGGGCACCATTGTCAGGGCAGTTTTTCCCATGATCGGTTCCGAGTCCAAATAACCCCTTCACCGCATCAACTTTTATTGATACACATCAACATTCATTCATTCCCCGTCACCACTGCCTGCTCTCCCATTTTCCCATCCCTCCCATAAAGATATATTGATTTCCCTTCTCCTTCTCTTTTCAGGGCAGGGGGAAATATTTCATGCGATATCCGTTGGTTAGATGGATTTATTTCAGGCTGGCATATTTCTTCCATATACAGGAAGACAAGCACGAAAAAAACCACGGATCGGATTCCACCTGTCACGGAGGGGAGACCATGGGAATATCAGCACTGAAACCAACATTGGCAACACTCACACCTGATCAAGGCACATACGCCTACGGTTCGCTGCGGATCACCGAAATTCTCGGCATGATGGCAACATCCGCCTTTCCCGTCGAAAACGATACGGTCATGGGAAGCATCAATTTTCGCGGCAGAACAGTTCCGGTAATAGATTTGCGGGTAAACCCCATTCGCGGACTCAACGGCTTTAGCGAGCAGATCTGCATCCTGTCGGCAGAAAGCACGCTTCAGTCCCAGACTCTCATTTTTGGTGCCCTGCTTGATTCGGAAGCGGACGCCTATGAGTTGATCGCCGGAAAGACGCACTAAACCGTTAGCACTCCTGTGCCATGCGTAACGGTTTCTGAAAACGATTACAGGCCGCATCGGCCTGTCACAAATAGCCGTTTGGATCGGTCCCCCCCCCTCGCCGGTCCATGACTTCCTGCCAAGTCTCTTCGGGGGCTTGGCAGGAAGTTGGCTTTTAGCAGGGCAAGAAAATAACCGGGAGCCACCATGGAGCACTGCGAAACACCGACGGCGGCCGTCACCCCACACCCTTTCCCCACAAGGCTGAACCCGTCCATGTTGCAGGCTTCACTTTTACACACCTATCCCGATCTCACGATCATTAACCTGTCCCCCGGCGAACTGCTGATCACCAAAGAACCGGTCATTGTCTCCACCATCCTCGGCTCATGCGTTTCCCTGTGTCTGCACAGCAAAAAATTCAGGGTCGGCGCTATGTGCCATTGCATCCTGCCCCGACAGACAAAATTACCTGGAGCCGGGCAGTTTCCTTATCTGGATACGGCGGTCCCCCATATGCTCACAACCATGGCCACCCGGTTCGGCCTTGCCCCGACAGAGCTTACGGTGAAACTGTTCGGCGGGGCAAGCGTTCTTCAGACCGCCACATCCGGAGTCGATGGACTTGCCATTGGCCAACAAAACATCACCGCTGCCCTTGAGGCCCTTGACCGTTTCGGTCTCACCCCCGTGGTGCAAAAGACCGGAGGAACAGTCGGGTACAAAATATTTTTCAATACCGACACCGGCGAAATTTTCGTGCGCCGCATCGACCCCGCCATCGCAAAAAACTTCGCGCAAGCAACGAAGAAAAAAAGAGCATAGTGACGCCCTGGACATTGTCGATACAATCATGAACAGCCCACAGATTCTAATAGCGGAAGATGAAAAACACACCCGGCTTGCCCTGCAACTGGTGCTGCGCCAAGCCGGCTTCAGCGTGATCCTGGCAACCAATGGCCTGGATGCCTACGAAAAGATAAGAAAACAACCCGCCAGCCAACCCATAAGCCTGATCATCACCGATTTCAAGATGCCGGAACTTGACGGCCTTGGCCTGATCGACAAACTCCAGGGGGCAGACATCCCGATCCCCATTATGGTCATCACCGGGTACGGTGACAAAGAACTCCTGCAACAGCTGCACAAACGCGGCTGCTCCTCCTATATCGACAAGCCCTTTATCCCGGCGGAAGTCTTGAGTCGGATCGCCAGTGCTCTTCCACACGAGCAGGCGTTGGCTTAAAGACTTTCGCTTTCCAATCAGCCATTTCCTGCGCCGTATCCCTTCCCCTCCCAACCGCACCACCGGTTCTCCTGCGTACCTTACCGAGAAAAGCTATTGACCAGCCCCTGCGAACACACTAAAAGAAGAAAGTCAGCATGCTCGGACTCACAAAAAGCCCAGCGTAGCATTTAATTGCATAAGCAATCGATATACCAACGATGTCGTCACCCCAACGGAAGCCGGGGTCCCGAATTCCTGTGGCCTGGATTCCGGCTTTCGCCGGAATGACGAGATAAAATCCTGATATTATGCTATTTTTTTGCAGGCAGACACTGACAGACTAAACATAAACCTAGATCAACCACGCAACCAACAGGTCTTTATATGGTTTCCATAGCCACCATCGGCCCGGAAGGCTCCCACGCCTGGCAGGCTGCCCGCCAGTACAACCCGGAAGCAACAATCAAGCTTTTCCCGAATCTGGCTGCGGTGTTCAAGGCTTTTGCCGAGCAACAGACCGACCTGGCCCTGGCACCGATTTACAATACCCGCGAGGGTCAGGTAAAGGAATACAGCCGTTTGGTCAAGACCATGGATAAAGGGTTCTGGCAGGACAATATCGTCCTTCCCATCCACCTTTCTCTGGGCGGGCTTTCCGCCACGGAACCGATCACCATGCTCATCGGCAAGAGCGGGGTTTTGCGGCAGTGCGAGGACTACATCACCATCACCTACCCCGAGGCAACCCTGACCTCGGTGCATGACCTGGACGCGGCGGTTCGCGAAATCAAGGATCAGGGTCTTGTCACCCATGGGGTCATCGAATCGGAAGAAGCGCTTCGCGCTTACGGCCTGACCATCCGCGCCAGGGAAATCGTGCCCCACAACCGGACCCGTTACGCGGTTCTGGGTCCGGCCCCGGCTCCCCGCACCGGATACGACGCCACAACCTTGATCACCACCCCGATCAAAGACCGGGTCGGCATTCTGGTGGACCTTTTAAACGAGTTCACCAAGCGCAGCATCAATCTGATCGACATGCAAACGGAAACCGATCCCCAAAGCCAGAAGCTGCAATTCTTCATTGAGTTTGAGGGGCATCTTTCCGACGAGCGGGTCCGGTTGGCCCTGGACCGCATCGAGCACCAGATTATCCAGGAGCCCGGATCGGTGAGGGTGCTGGGCAGCTTTCCCAGGGTGGACATGCGGGTTAAGCGCATCAAGACCTTTGGCTTTATCGGCAGCGGTGATATGAGCCTCTGGTTTGCCGAACGGTTGGAGAGCGAAGGCTACGAGACCATGATTACCGGCCGCAGCACCGCGCTGCGGCCCGAAGAGATGATTCCCCAGGTGGATGTGGTGGTGATCTGCGTACCCATAAGCGCCACCCCGGCGGCGATCGCCGAATACGGCCCGCTGCTGGCAGAAAATCAAGCGCTGATCCTGCTGGCCGGCGAAGCGGAAAACGTGCTGCACACCGCCTTGTCCCACACAAAAGAAGGCGTGGAGGTACTGCTGGTCCATAACCTGTGGGGGCCGGCTGCCGCATCCATGAAGGACAAGAACGCCTCGGTGGTCCGCACCGCGCGAAGCGGGGTATTAAGCAGCGAGTTCGAGGCTTTTCTCTACAAACTCGGCGCCAAAATCTCTCTTGATGCCCCGGGTCAGCACGACCTGATGATGGGAGTCAGCCAGAAGCTGCCCACCTCCATCTCAGTGGCCTTGGCCATGGCCCTTAAAGACAACGCTATCCCTCCGGAGGATATCGGCAGTCACGCCACCCTGACTTCGCTCTACTCCATCCTCTCCATGGCCAGGGTGCATGGTCAAAACCCTCGCACCTACGCGGAGATCATGGCCACCAGTGGCCAAGGCCGCCGCATTGTCCAAAGCTTTGCCGAAAACCTGGTCAAGATCACGGAACTTGCCGAATCCGGCGATATCGAAGCGCTCTGCGCGCTGATTGAAGACAACCGGCGGTATCTCAGCGATGGGTTCATCAAAGACAGAATGCAGCAGGCACTGGCTGTGGATGCAACTTTGGGGCGAGTGCTCAGCCGCGACTGATCCCGGCAAAAAAGCAACACATCCGCATAAACATTACTTGACGCTCTATCCTTTATTTCTATATGCTGTAATGTATTCAAGCACTTTTGCTCTTTTTTTACATGACTAACCCGCTGCGCGGAGGAAACAGATGGCCAGAAAACAGACAACAATAGGCAAAAAAATAGGCGGCGGATTCGCGGTGGTGCTGCTGCTGCTCGCCGTACTCGTCGGCGTTTACCAGTTCGCCCTCTCCTCAGCCACCTCCACCTTCACCGGGCTGATTGAAACGGAGATGGCCATTGCCGTCAGGGCGAACGCCGCCTTAAACGCCCTTAACAAGTGCCGCCGCTTTGAAAAGGACTTCCTGCTCACCGGCACCGAAGACAAAGCCAAAGAACAAGAAGACAGTTATTTCAACCTTACAGACGAACTGGACACCATCGAAGCCTTGGCCAAAAAAGAAAACAGGACAAAGATGGTTGAAGATATCGCAAAAATCGGGGTTCTGGTGGAGGATTACCAGAAGAACTTCAAACTCATGGTCGCGGCTCCAGAATATGAGCGGATGAGCATTGAACCAAAAATCCGCGCGGCTGCCCGTTCGGCCGAACCAGCGTTGGAAGAGCTGTACACCAAGGTCAAGGACGAAGCGAATCTGGGAACGGTTGCAGCCAAGAGCAGAGCCAAATTCCTTGGCTGGCTGGCCTTGGCCCTGGGAGCAGCCGCCATAGTCAGCGGTGCGGCCCTGGCCTTTTTCCTCGGCCGGGGGGTTTCCACAACCCTCAAGCAGATCAGCCAATCCTTAAACGAAGGGGCTGACCAGGTGGCTGCGGCAGCGGGCGAGGTTTCATCCTCCAGCCAGTCTCTTGCTGAAGGGGCTTCCCAACAGGCGGCAGCAGTGGAAGAAACCTCCGCCTCCCTGGAAGAAGTCGGGGCCATGATCAAGCAGGACGCGGACCATGCCCGGCAGGCCGATGAGTTGATGAAAGAAGCCAACACGGTGATCATGAGCGCAGACGAATCCATGAAAAAGCTCACCACCTCCATGCAGGAAATCTCA
>VMSS01000131.1 GCA_013791995.1 Desulfurivibrio sp.
CTCCCATCCCCGGGGAAGCAAGCGGCGTCTTGGGCGGTTACCTTTTTGGCGCCCTGCCGGCCCTTGTCTATTCCTCCCTCGGTCTTACCATCGGCTCCTGGCTGGCTTTCATGATCGGTCGGTTGCTGAGCGACCTGGTCCGCCGCCGCCTCGAACACACCGCTTTTTATCAGCGTTTCAATCATCTGGTCAGCAAGGGAGATTTTATCATCCCCTTTGTTCTTTTTCTCCTGCCAGGCTTTCCAAAAGACTCCCTCTCCTATCTGCTTGGCATGAGCCACATGCCCCTGCCGGTATTTTTGTTCATCACCTTTGTGGGGAGGATACCAGGCACCCTGTTTCTTTCTTTCCAGGGAGCCGAGATATATGAAGGCAACTATCTGAAACTAGCGATCTTGCTGGGATTTTCGGCGCTGATCGCCATCCCGTATGCCTTTTACCACAAACAGATTCTCGCCTGGCTGACCCACTACAGCCGACGGACCTTTCCCGATAACGGGCCCAACAACCTTGAGGGCCGGGGAAAAAATGATTGATCAACGCACCATCGCCTACATCGATTGTTTTTCCGGAATCAGCGGCGACATGTTCCTTGGCGCCCTGCTCGATGCCGGTCTGCCACTGGATGAATTGCGCGGACAACTGGCCCTGCTCGAACTTGACGGCTATACATTGTCCGTGACCAGAAAATCCTGCGGGGCCATCGCCGCTACTGCTCTTACGGTCAATACCGAAGAGAAACATCCGCACCGTTCCTGGGGGGATATCCGACAGCTCATCACCACCAGCAAACTCGCCGAACCGATCAAGGAAACAGCGCTTTCCATCTTTTCTCTGCTGGCCGAGGCCGAGGCCAAGGTTCATGGCAGGCCGGTGGATACGATACATTTCCATGAAGTGGGGGCAATCGACTCTATTATTGATATAGTCGGCGCGGCCATCGGTCTTGCCGCCCTGAACATCACCAGCCTGCAATGTGCCCCTCTTCCCATGCCGCGCGGTTGGATCCAGTGCGCCCATGGCCTGCTCCCTCTGCCACCCCCTGCGGTCTGCGAACTGCTGCAAAACGTGCCGACCTACGGGGTCGAACTGAACCAGGAACTGGTCACCCCGACCGGGGCTGCCATCATCAAAGCGCTGGCCACCACGTATGGACCCATGCCGCCCATGACTATAACCAGTGTTGGCTACGGAGCCGGCAGTCAGGAACTGGCCAATGGTCAGCCCAATCTTCTGCGGCTGGTCATCGGCACCGCACAGGTTTCGGTCGAGGCTCAGACGGTGGAGGTTATTGAAACCCATCTTGACGACTGGTCCCCGGAAACCTTTCCCTATCTCTGTGAACGGTTGCTTGCCCTTGGCGCCCTGGATGTGGCCCTGATCCCCATCCAGATGAAAAAAGGACGGCCCGGCTTTCTCCTGCGGGTGATTTGCGATCCGGCTACGGCACTACCAGCCAAGGAATGCATCTTAAGCGAGACCACGGCCATCGGGTTGCGTTTTCGTACGGAACAGCGGTGGACCCTGCCCCGGGAAACCGGCACTGTTCCCACCCGTTGGGGCGATGTGGCAGTGAAAAAAGTAACCACTCCAACCGGCGAGGTCTTGACCCCGGAATATGAAGACTGCAAGCGGGTGGCGATCGCACACGGTATCCCGATAAAAGCGGTGTATACCGAAGTGGAGCGCACCGGCAGCAGAGAGTTTAAAAAAGAACCTCTTCGACAGGCTCAGGGCGAACGGTAGTGATCGCTAACCATACAATTTCCGCTCGTGGTGAGCCTGGCGAACCACAAAGATACACCACCTATGAGGATACCTAAAATGGATCGTTTATTCATGTCCATTGCCACCGGGTTTGGCACGGGTTACCTGCCCAAGGCCCCCGGCACCTGGGGCTCCCTGCTGGCTCTTCCCCTGCATTTTTTTCTGCGGCGATTGGCACCGAATCATTATGCCCTTGCTCTGGGAGCCATCTTTTTTATTGCCGTCATTACTGCCGGACAGGCGGAAAAGATTCTGGACCGCAAAGACCCCGGAGTGATCGTGATCGACGAGGTCATCGGCATGCTCATCACCCTCATCGCCGCGCCGGACAACCCATTGATCTGGCTGTTGGGTTTTGCCCTCTTCCGTTTTTTCGACATCTTCAAGCCCTACCCCATCCGGCTTATCGACCAACGGATCAATGGAGGGCTGGGTATTGTCCTGGATGATGTGCTGGCCGGAATTTACAGTCTCATCGTTCTGCAACTTTTCTGTTATGCTATAGTCGGGTAGGAAAAAAGAGAGGTCTTCCCCGGTTCTTGTAGCCGGGGTCCTGAAAAAACCTCCCGCCCGCATTCCGGTGCCTTTTCCCTCGGAGAAGACCATGTCAGAAAATATCGACACAACGAGACACCCCTTTTCCCTGCCGCGGGTCTGGCGACGACGACTCTTCTTTCTGGCGGGTGGTCTCGCTTCGCTGCTGGCTATCTATGCCTTGGCTGGATTCTTTCTGGCCCCGTATCTGATTATCCGATATGTCCCGCAGTATGCGGCAGAGCAGTTGCATGTCCAGGTCCGACTCGAAAAGGTGCGGATCAACCCATTCCTCTTCACCTGCGAAGCCGAAGGACTCAGCCTGCAAGCCGATGAGGACGAACCATTTTTTTCTGCACAACGGCTCTTTGTCGACTTCGAACTGGAGAGCCTTTTCCGCCGGGCCTGGACCTTTGGCGACCTCGTCATGGAGAACCCAACTCTTCGCCTGGTGATCGGCGCGGATGGCCGCCTTAATCTGGCGAAGCTGGGCACAAGCCAGCCACACATTGAAAAATCGGCGGACACCGGAGAAAAACCCACTCCACGTCTGCTGCTGAAACACCTGGCGCTATCCGACGGCACGATGCGGGTATCTGACCATTCCACGTCAAAGCCAACCGAAATCATCATCAACCCCATCGCCCTTGAGTTCAACAATATATCCACCCTTCCCGAGCATCGCGGCGCCTTCGCTGTTTCCGCCTCTCTGCCTGAGGGCGGATCCCTCGGCTGGCAGGGCGAAATGTCGCTCCAGCCGATCTCGGCCACCGGCACCATAGAAATCAAGGATTTCAAACCCGCCACGATCTGGAATTTCTTCCGGGGCAAACTGAACCTGGCACCACCCACCGGCACAGCTCAATTGACGGCGAGCTACAGTTTCTCTTTCCTTAACGGAGAACCCGCGCTGCAGGTAAATCCTCTCAACCTCTCGATACGCGGCCTGGCCCTGAGCGAAAAGGGCACTGGCCAACCGTTTCTGAAACTCGACAGTCTCACCGCCGCAGGTGGACAGATTGATTTTGCCACCCACCGGATTGCCCTTCCATCCATCACGATCACAGGTGGGCGAATTGCGACCCTGGTCAACAAGAAAGGTGTTGGCAACTGGCAGCGGCTTGTCGAGACAGCGCCACAATCTCCGGCAAAAAAGAGACCAATCATACACGTCAAACCCGCTCCCGCTGAGCCACCGCCCTGGCGGGTTGCAATCGAATCCTTCGTAGCCTCCGATCTTGCCCTGCAATATAGCGATGCAAGCCGACCCAACCCTATCAGCCTGAAAGCGAAGCTGGCCGATCTTTCTCTTGGCGGAAGCAGCATCGACCTTGGACAACAGGAGGCTGTAATCAAACGACTCGCCCTTACCGGCGGGGGGGCTTCCTTGACCCAATCCCCCGATGCCCTTGGAAAACCCATAAACCCTCCAAAAACCAAACCAAAAACCGCACCGGAAACGACCCAGGCAGAAATCTCTCCCCGGAAATCTCCCCAAAAGTCTCCATGGAAACTGATGCTCGCCCAAGGCACCGTATCCGGCTTTCATCTTGGCTTTGCTGACAAGAAAAGCACCCCTCCCCTGGCCTATGACCTGAACAATCTGCAGGCGGAGCTCAATGATTTCGGCAACCCTGGCGGGAAACCGATAACCTTTGCGGCCCAGGCGGGAATCCGCCAAGGCGGCACAGCCAGCCTGTCCGGCAGCATGACCCAATCCGGTGGACAGACCGAACAGGGTGGCGTGATCGAGGCGCAGATCACGATCTCCCAGATGAACCTCATGCCGCTGGCATCTCTGGTTACAGAGCATGCAACGCTTACCCTTGCTTCAGGCAATTTCTCGACGGATGCGAATGTGCGTTATGCTGGGGACGGATCACCTCCTTCACTCACACTGAAGGGGGATGCAAAAATAGGGGATCTGCTGCTCAATGAGGAGACAAGCGGCAAGCGCTTTCTTGTGTGGAAAGAACTTGGTGCCAGCGGACTTGATTTCGGCCTCAACCCCGGCCATCTTGCAATCAAGGAGATCCGGCTGCTTGAGCCTGGGACCACAATCACCATTTTTAAGGACAAAAGCCTCAATCTCGCTCAAATCCGCAGAGATACAGACGAGGACAAAACCGAAAAGCCCCCCTTTCCCGTGGCCATAGAACGGGTTCGAATCAAAGACGGGGTGGTGGATTTTTCCGATTTCAGCCTGATTCTGCCTTTTGTCACCCGCGTTACCCAGTTTAAGGGGGCATGCGTCGACATCTCAACAAAACCCGCCAGCCGCGCCTCGCTCAAGTTCGAAGGGCGGGTCGGGGAGTTCGGCCAGGCCAAAGCCAATGGCAGTTTGGTCCCGTCCAACCCGAAGCAGTTCACCGACATCAAGGTGAGCTTCCGCAATGTCGCCATGTCTCCCCTGTCCCCTTACAGCGCCACCTTTGCCGGACGGAAAATTGAGTCGGGAAAACTCAATCTTGATTTGGGTTATACCATCAAGAACAGCGAACTGATGGGCGAGAACTCGGTGGTACTGGAAGATTTCACCTTGGGAGAGCGGGTCGAAAGCCCCAACGCCATGGACCTGCCTCTGGACCTGGCCATTGCCCTGCTCACCGACAGCGAGGGCAAAATCGACATCGCCGTGCCCATCAGCGGCAACCTCGACCATCCGGAATTTTCATACGGGCACGTCATAAGACAGGCGTTGCTCAACCTGCTCACCAAGGTCGTGACCTCACCGTTTCGTGCCTTGGGTGCCCTGTTCGGCAGCCAATCCGAAAATATGGATACAATTCTTTTTGAACCGGGCCGGGCAGAAGTGGCCCCGCCGGAGCAGGAAAAACTTAAAAAAATCGCAGAGGCTCTTGGGAAGAAGGAACAGCTCAAACTCACCGTACATGGCGGTTTTGAGCCTGGTCTGGACGGAAAGGCTCTCAAGACATCACAGCTGCGCCGCACCCTGGTAAAGAAACTTGGCGCAAAAGCGGGACCAATGGCCTATGACAACGCCAAAACCCAGAGCGCTCTGGAAGAATACGCCGGAGATAAGCTGGCCGCCTTTCAGTCTGGCTATGAAGAGATGAGCGGGAAAAAGGTGCAGCGGGTCAACCCGATTCTGGGGCTGTTCGGACAGGGCAGCGAGGATTATGATTTCTACCGGGCCCTGTTCGAATATCTGGTTGAGACAGTGCCATTATCCCAGGCTGAGCTAGAAGCATTGGCCGAGAAACGGGGGCAGGCAATCGTTCAGGAAATCACGGGTTGGGTCGGAGTTGATGCCGCTCGGATAATTATCGGCAATCCTGTACAGACCGAAGAGCAGGACAACTCCGTGCCTGCCAGGCTTGAGCTGAGCCTTCGCTGAGAAGAGTATTTCCACAAAAAACCCTTAAAAATTCTGCGGCCTTGCCCAGAGGGAGAAGACTAGACAAGGCCGCAGTCGCCGCGGTGGCTGGGGAGGCCGCCGGTGCTGAGGGCGATCACTGGGCGCGGACTTTTCCGCCAATCATAAAAGCCGCACTCACCAAAAAGATATTCTTGACGATATATTGCCCCTCAAGGGACAGCCCGAAGGGCGGATGGGTAAAGCAGATTTCCGGCAATAAAATCAGAGGCAGCATGGTCCCCGGCAACTGCAGAAGCAGGAGCAGAAGGGCGATGCGGATCAACGGCCGATAGAGCAGGCACAGGCCGATAGTTACCTCCCACCAGCCAAGAACCGGCAAGAAAATCTGCGGCGAAACCCAATACACCGTCCGCTTGATGAGTTCCGCCTCCGGACTCATGCCCAAAGGCTTCAACACGCCAAACCAAATGAAGATAAAAGCGATGGAGTACCGCATCAGTGGCTGACAGTACTTGTCCATCCCCTCGGAAATCCTGATATCGGCTCTGTCAAACCAGGCGTACATCACCGTTGTCCTCCATTGCCTGCATTTTTCTGTTACAAGAAGTCAGTCCAGACGGGGCATACACGGTTTTGTACTCCGTATACCGCGTGTCGTAGGAAAATTGCGGAATACGGGCGTTGTTCAGGATAAAACTTTCCAACTGCCTGACCTGAGCCACGGTTAACTCACCAAAACGAACCCGCCTTTCCTTGACAAAATACTCGCTTGAAAAAAAACGGGAATACACGTCATCACCGATGATCTCGAAGGGAATCCCCTGGATGTGCTGGCCGTTATGCGTAAAAAGTATCCCTTCCCTCGGCAGCTCTTCCGGGGGATGATTGTCGGCAATGTATGAAAACGAGACTCCGCCCATGCTGATATCGAGCACCCGCCCGACCCCCTGATGAAAGACATACATCTCAAGGCGCGGAGTGAACCGGGGAAATTTCCCGTGATGCTCGCCCGGAATATCGCCGACGCAGGCATGCTTGTCGCGCCCGGCATTAAACCAATCCCCTTGCCGGTTTCTCGAAACTTCTCCGCTTCTGACCGGCGAGGTGTTGGGGACAGGGTCAATCCTGCAGATGGTATCTTCTGACTTTCCCATGACCATTCCTCCTTTTTGTCAGCGTATCGTGATGGATTTACCAGCGTTCTTACCGGGGACAACGATCGTTGCCTGTGTTTCTCCCGGTATTGGCCTGCCATTAGAAACACTGTACCGAACCCAAACAATAAATAAAAATGAATAATATAAATGTTTATCACAAGTTTTACTTATGATAATACTGGATGGAAAGCCAACGCAAATACCAAGCACGCAAGGAGCCTCGTATGAGCATTACCCTCAGACAACTGGAAATCTTTGTCGCCGTGGCCGAAACCCAGCAGGTGACCAAGGCAAGCGAAAAACTGTTTCTTACCCAGTCTGCAGTGAGCATGGCCTTGAACGAGTTGCAGAATCAGTTGGGCGGCCCTCTTTTCGACCGACGGGGCCGCGCCCTGCTGATCAATGACCGCGGCCGCTATCTTCTGCCGCTTGGCAAAGATATCCTCTGCCAGATCAACAATATCGAGACCTTGATGACCGAAAAAAAAGACAAGGTTATCGGCGCTCTCAAAATCGCGGCCAGTTCGACGGTCGGCAATTATGTACTTCCTTACCTGATCGGCGCCTTCAAGCATATGCACCCATCGGTCTCCATCGATATGCAGGTTTGCAATACAAGCCACGCCGAGGAACTTGTTGTCGATGGCAGCATGGATCTTGGCTTTGTGGAAGGCGAGGTCAGCAATGACCAGATTTCAACGCTTCCCTGGCTTCAGGATGAACTGATGGTGATCGCCAGTCCTACCAGCGAAATTGCCGCCCAAAAATCCTTCCGGGTGCCGGAGGATCTGGAGAGATGCGATTGGATCATGCGGGAAAAGGGGTCGGGCACGGCCCAGAATTTCAAAAAAAAATTGGGCCGCCATGTGACCGGACTCAAGGTGGTCATGGAACTCGGCCATACCGAGGCCATCAAAAAAGCGGTGGAATCAGGCGCAGGAGTTGCCTGCCTCTCAAAACTTACCGTCTGCCGGGAGGTGGAACAAGGATGGCTGGCAGGGCTGCCCGTGGAGGGCGTCGACATGCACCGAACCCTGCAGATCATTCAATACAAGAACAAGGCCACCACAAACCTGATGGATGAGTTCATCAACTTCTGCGCCGTGCTCAACGAGTGCAGTCAAGGCTGCCTCTGTCTGTCTTCGCCCTGGAAACTGCAGGAACTGCTGGGCAAATCCTGCCAACAGCCGGAGCCGTAAAGGGGCGTCGGAGAATTACGATGATCTTGCTCCGCGAACTTGACAGGGCGGATGTCCTTCTGTAAACAAAGGCTCTTGCAAAATGCTTTATTGTGCTTCGACATGCTCAGCATGAGCGGAAGAAACTATAATGATTTTAAGATGGCTACCGTTCGCCCTGAGCCTGTCGAAGGGTCTTTTTCTGTTTTTTTTTTTGCAAGAAGCCCAACAGAACAGAATTTGAAATGGCACGGGACACCAACCCAGAGGAATAAGCCATGATAGTTGATCGTTTAGAGAACTACCGATGTTATCCCTTTGGCAAGGCATGGCAAGTGGCCTTTGATTTTCTCCTCTCGTTGCCTCAGGACGCGGAAGAAAAGAAATACCCCCTGCTTGGTGATGACCTTTTCGCCATTGTCATGAGCTATGAAACAGGCTCACCGGAAACAGCCGAGATTGAAGCCCACCGGAAATACCTGGATATTCAAATGGTTATTACGGGAGAAGAGGGGATTGGCTGGGGGCAAGCCGATGAGTTGGAAATCGACACGCCCTATGACGCCGCAAAGGATGCCGAATTATACAAAAACCCAAAACAGGGGTTGCTGCGGGTAGACTTGTTTCCTGGAAATTTCATGGCCTTGTTCCCCCACGACGCGCATATGCCATCCATCATGACCAAACAGGTTCCGGTCTTTACCAAAAAGGTGGTGGTAAAGGTGGGCATGCATCTCTTATGAGGTAGCAGGCGAACTCCCCTCCCTGGACGGGAGGGGATGGGGGTGGGTGAGATGGCAATCCACACGGCATCTGCCAACTTCCCCCTCTCCCTAGCCCTCCCCCGCCAGGGGGGAGGGAATTATTCCTCTTCCTTGCTCACCTCACAAAACCGCCGGATCTCACCAAGAAACTCCGCGCCGTACCGTTCAAGCTTATGGGCGCCAACCCCGTGAATCCGCAAAAAGGCTTCCTCATCGGTGGGCAGATGGGCAGCCATCTCCGCCAGGGCGACATCGCTGAAAATAACAAACGGCGGCACCCCGGCGGCATCGGCCAGTCCCTTCCGCACCACCCGCAGTCTGTCAAACAACTCCTGATTGTACTCAATTTCACCGACCTTGCGCCGCACCGCCTTGGGCAGGACAGCAGCCTTGGCCCTAGGTTTGGCCATACTGAGGGTTTGCTCGCCGCGCAACACGGGCCGGGCCGACTCACTCAACTTGAGCACCGAGTAATTACCCACGTCCTGCTCCAGATACCCCTGCTGAACCAGATGCCGCAGGACGCTGCCCCAGTACTCCTGGCTCTTGTCCGCGCCGATCCCATAGGTGGAAAGCCGGTCATGCCCCAGTTGCAGGAGCCGCTCTTTTTTAGAGCCACGCAACACCTCAATCACATAACCCGCCCCAAAACGCTGATCCACCCGAAAGACACAGGACAACGCCTTGCGGGCATCCTCCGTCACATCGACAAGCTCTGGAGGGTTGAGACAGATGTCGCAATTGCCGCAGCCCTGTTCCAGACGGTCGCCGAAATAGCCGAGCAAGACCTGCCGCCTGCAGACCAACGCCTCGGCAAAGCCCACCATGGTGTTGAGCTTATGGAGTTCAATCCGTTTCTGTTCCGCATTGTCACTGTTCTCGATCAAGCCACGGGCCAGAATGATATCGCCATAGCCAAACAGCAACAGGGCTTCGGCCGCCAAACCATCGCGACCGGCACGGCCTGTTTCCTGATAGTAACTTTCGATGTTCTTGGGGATGTCGTAATGCACCACGTAGCGGATATTGGATTTGTCGATGCCCATGCCGAATGCCACCGTGGCCACGATGATTCGGACATCGTCGCGCAGAAAATCCTCCTGCACCTGCTGGCGCTGGGCCGCAGGCAGCCCGGCATGGTAGGAGGCTGCGGAAAATCCTGCATCGCGCAGCTGCTCGGCGACTTTCTCCACCCGTTTTCGGCTCAGACAGTAGACGATCCCCGCTTCCTCCCGCCGCCCCTGCAAAAAATTGGAGAGCTGGGCAAAGGGCTTGTGTTTTTCGAGCACGGTGTAGCGGATATTGGGCCGGTCAAAACCGGAGACATAACACTGGTTTGCGCGCAGGCCCAAACGCTCGAGGATGTCCTTGCGGGTATGGGGCTCGGCAGTGGCGGTGAGGGCTATGAGCGGGATATCGGGGAAGAGCTTGCGCAACTGGCCGAGCTTGGCATATTCCGGGCGAAAATCATGCCCCCACTGGGAAATGCAATGCGCTTCGTCGATGGCGAACAGGGCGATAGGGATCTCGCGGAGCCGCTCGACAAACCCCTCGCTCATCAACCGTTCCGGCGCGACATAGAGCAGGTCCAGTTCCTCACGGTGCAGCTGGGCAAGAACCTGGCGGGCCTCCTCACTTTTCAGGGAGGAGTTGTAAAAAGCCGCCCGAACTCCGCAGGCGACAAGGGCATCCACCTGATCCTTCATCAGGGAAATCAGGGGAGAAATCACGATCCCAACCCCTGGACGATGCAAGGCCGGAATCTGGTAGCACAGCGACTTTCCGCCGCCGGTGGGCATCAGGACAAAGGCATCTTCGCCGCGAATAAGCCCTTCAATAATTTCCTGCTGCGGGGGCCGAAAGGTTGTATATCCGAATATCTGTTTGAGGCTTTCCAGAGGGGTGGCATGCATGGGGGGCAAAGATCCATTTATATTTTTTAATCGATCTGTAATTGTACCCCCCGCCACAACACTCCCGCCACCATTTATCGCCCATCGTGAAAAATTACAACCGCGACAACTCCTACAGATACCCCTCCATTATCTGCTGCAACCCCTCCCGGGAGACCTCTTGCCTACCGAGCACCCCGTTTTTAAGAACCGGGAACTGATCCTCGAAAAGTGGCTTTTCCTGCTTGTAAATGACGCCAAGCGGAATGCGTTCACCGAATTCCAGGGCAATGTTGAGTGCTTGGGCATGGTCGGTTGGGTCGTGCCCCTCGCCAAGTTCATAGCAATGCTCTTTGTACCATTGATAGGTGTTGACCTTGTTGAACGACACGCAGGGCTGCATGATATCGACCAGAGCTGTGCCCCGATGCTTGATGGCCTGGGCGATGAGATCGGCAAGATGCTCCGGCATTCCTACATAACCGCGGGCCACAAAGGAGGCGCCCATGGTCACCGCCACAGCCACCGGGTTGAAGGGCGCGGCAAAAGCGCCATGGGGCTGGGCCTTGGTCACAAAACCCTGCTCCGAGGTGGGGCTGGCCTGCCCCTTGGTAAGACCGTACACTTGGTTATCATGGGCAAGAATGGTGAGGTTGAGGTTGCGGCGCAGGGCCGCGAGAAAATGATTGCCGCCCTCACCGTACATGCAGCCATCGCCGCTTTCGGCGATCACGGTGAGTTCCGGGTTGGCGAGCTTTGCCCCGATCGCCACCGGCAGACTGCGGCCGTGCAGGCCGTTAAAAACATTGGCCTTCAGATAATGGGGGGTTTTGGCCGCCTGGCCGATGCCGGAAACCAGCAACACCTGATGGGGTGCAAGCTCGCAGGCAACAAGAGCTTTTTTCAGGCAATTGAGAATCCCGAAATTGCCGCAGCCAGGGCACCAGGCTGTCTCGTACTCGCCGTAGTCCTTAATGGATGTCATGCTTTTCCCTCCATGGCTGCAAGGCTTTTCAGACGATCCAGGATGTAGCGGGCGGTAAAGGGCAGACCGTCATAACGCGCTATCCGGCTTGGCATGGCAAATCCGGTCTCCCGCTGGACGAGCCGGGCAAACTGGCCGGTGGCGTTGCCCTCCACGCAGACTACCTCGCCTGCGGCCTGGAGTATGTCAAGAAACTGGGCCGGAACCAAGGGCCAGACCTGAGAAAAATGCAAGCTGGCGACTCTCCTCCCCTGCCCACGCAGAAGAGCCACGGCCTCAAGCACAGGTCCCTGGCTGGAGCCCCAGCTGACGAGCAGGA
>VMSS01000251.1 GCA_013791995.1 Desulfurivibrio sp.
ACGATTTTTTCCTCGATGGTATTCTTTGCCACCAGACGGTAAATGGTTACCGGGTGCTTCTGGCCTATGCGATGCGCACGATCCGAGGCCTGGTCTTCCACCGCAGGATTCCACCATGGATCCATATGGATCACATAGTCCGCGGCGGTGAGGTTGAGGCCGACTCCACCGGCCTTGAGGCTGATGAGGAACAAATCGCCATGTCCTGCCTGAAATTCCTGGACCTGGCGCTGACGCTCCTTAGGTGCGGTGCTGCCGTCCAGGTATCGGTAGGGAATTCCTTCTTGGTCAAGATGTTCGCGGACAAGGCTTAAGTGGCCGACAAACTGGCTGAACACCAGTGCTTTGTGTCCGTTTTCCCGTAATTCGGTAACAAGTTTGGCAAACAGGTTGAGTTTGGCGCTGGGGATGTCCGTATCCGGCAGGACAAGGCGGGGATTGCAACAGGCTCTGCGCAGTTTCATGATCTCGGCCAGAATCTGCAGGGAGCGTTTTCCCGGCGGGCCTCCTGTTTGCCGCAGGTTTTCCAGTGCCCGCTGGCGAAGAGCCGCATAGAGAGCGGCTTCCTTTTCTTCCATCTCCACCTGAAGCAGAATCTCGGTGCGCTCGGGCAGCTCCTCCAGCACCTGTGATTTGAGGCGCCGCAGGATGAAGGGGCTGATCAGTTTTTTCAGTTTTTTTCTGGCGTCTGGGTCGTTGCCGCGTTCAATGGGGATGGCAAACCGCTGGTTGAATTGGTTCAGGGAGCCGAGAAGGCCGGGATTGATGAACTGAAACAGGTTCCAGAGCTCGGTGAGGTGGTTTTCGATGGGAGTGCCGGTGGTGACCATCTTGAAGCGGCCCTGCAACAACATGGCAGCACGAGAACGTTTGGTGATAAAGTTCTTGATGGCCTGGGCCTCATCCAGAATGATCGTTTCCCAATTTCGGGTAGCAAGGAGTGCTGATTCCTGTTGGAGAAGACCGTAGCTGCAGATGAGCAGATCAAAAGGACCAAGATCCGCCAGCATTTTTTTCCGCTGGCGGCCGCCGAAGGGCACCACCCTGAAGGTGGGAGCAAAACGGTTGGCCTCCTCGTGCCAATTGGGGCAGACCGAGGTCGGGGCCACAACCAGGGTCGGACCCTGGCTGGCGCGGTCAAGAGCCAGCGCCAGAGCTTGGATGGTCTTACCGAGTCCCATGTCATCTGCCAGGCAGGCCCCAACACCCCAATTGGCCAAACGGGAAAGCCAATTGAAGCCAGTCAACTGATAATCCCGAAGTACGGCCTTGAAAGTTGATGGTATTTTGGGCTCGTATTCCTGGGCTTCTTTGAGACGTTTTTGTTGTTCCTGCCATCTTAGGTCCGTGCGCAGAGATCCCACTCCGCTGGTGAAGTCCTCCAGGGCCAGTGCCGCGAGAGGATGGAGGCGGACCGTATTTTTCCTGAGCTCGGCAAAAGCGGCGATCTCGTCCAGCCGTTTGCGAAGTTCCCGGGATAGTGCAAGGAAATGGCCATGCCCCAATGGAATGAAGCGGCTGGAGTTTGTCTGGGCCAGTTCGAGAAGGGTGCGCATGTCGAGAACCAAAGATTCGTTGAGCTTCAAGGTCCCGGTCATTTCAAACCAATTGTTGCGTTCTTTGACCGAAAGCATGAACTGGTTGAGCTCTGCGGGGGGGCTTACCGTGAGTCGTTCCCCTTCGGGCCATTCAATGATGACATCTTCCGGCAGGCTTTGCAGTTCAAGAAGGAGTTGCAAACATTCCTCCGGGTCCTGCAGCAACCATTCCCGTTCAAGCTCAGAGCCCTTGGTCAGCATTGGACAGGATTCTTCGACAAAGCGGGCGTTTTTTTCTTCCAGTTCCAGGTCGCGTTTTGTCTGAGCGCGTCTGCCGCCGTTGTGGCCGATGATGGTTTTGGGGCCTTCGCCCGGCCTCTGGTATGGCCCGTCAGGCTGGAGCGGCTTGACAAGCATGGCCAGTCTGAATCCTGCTCCGTAAGGCAAAAGTTGCATGTGGATGCGAGAATCCGGTTGCGACTCGGCAATGCCTACGGATTTACCATCAATGGTCGAGTGAACGGTCATGAACGAGGAGATGTTGCCCAGAGTGGCAAAAAGTTCGTCCTTGCCGTCAAGGGGGACACTCAGGCCATTGGAGCCTATTACCTGGGCAACCCGCCGATGATCCTCGGTAATGGGGTAAATTTTGAAGCGGGCCGGGGTTTCCCGATACACTATTGCTTCGTTGCTGTCGGGCCATGGAGAGAACTGGATCAGCAGAGAGTCGCCTTGTTGATCAACTCGTAACTCTGGTTCGCCTTGTAGGATTTCAACCGGGGTTTTGGGTGAATCGGCAAGGAAAACATAGGGGTGGCCGATAAGAGCGAGGAGGGCCTGAGGCATGGTGAATCGGAAAAAAACACCCCGGCTGTCTTTTTTCTCCACAATGGTTTCGCAGATCAGAAGATCCTGGGGGCTTAAAAAAGAGGGCTTGTTTTTACGGAACAGTTTCCGCAATGCCACGGATCTGCCTTTGGTCCATAGGCCACGGGCGGTGAGATTCTGGACTTTTGGCGTCAGGGAGATGGCGTCATCCTGTTTTTGGTAATCAATCATCCAGACCAGCCGTGAGGTGGTTTCCGGCTTGGGCGGCAGAGCAGGGGCAGAGCTGAAGTTGAGGGCGCGCAGGGCACGTTGCCATTGTTCTTCCGGGGTAATTGCGGAGACAAGGGAGCAGGTATCTTTAAATTCCTGCATAATGACCGGGGGGGGTGATATTTCTCCGGCCAGGTCCAGCAGGGATCCGTATTCACGGGCAAGCCATAAATAGCCGTGGGCTGCGGATTTTTTATAAAAAGCCTTGAGGTGCGGGAGGCAAACGGGGCTTGGTTTTCCTTCGATCCAGTAGGTCACAAGAGCCAGGAAAAGTGCGGTGATGCTGTGTGGTCTGGGCAGGAGGCTGACTGCTGTGAGTCGGTCGCGGGCAAGATCGAGTCGGTTTTCCTTTGCTTCCATCAAGGCGATAAGCAGGGTGTAGGCGGGTAAAAAGAGGCTGTGCGGCTGAATATCCTCAATGTCCTGGATAATTTTTCGAACATGTTGGTGCGTGGTATAGTCCCCGTTTTTCAGGAGAGCCATCAGGTAAAATAACCCTTCGACTCCGGTGAAATAGGCCTGTTCGTTTTGATTGGCCTTTCTGATTTTGGTGAGATCATCTTCGTAGCAATGGATGGCCGAGTCTGTTTCTCCGGCAAGAAACAGCTGCCAGCCCTGAACCCCCAGCGGTGGCGCCTGTTGCCGTCTGCCGCTAAGCCAGGTTGCGGCTGCCCGTGTTTCTCCCCGGATGAGCAGATGGGAGGAGAGCAGATAGGAGAAGGGCTCGCGGTTTTTCGCGGGCAGCCCTTTGAGGAAATTCTTGTCTTGCAGGTATGCAACAGGCAAGGGGATTTCCGATAAATGGAGCAGGCCGTCCAAAAATATTTGGTGCAGGGCATACAGTTGGACGTGCAGCGGAAGCTTGGAAAACCAGGGTGGGTCGAAAGGTCTGCCGCAGAGAATGATCAGGGGGTTCTCCGGAAAACGGTCGGGAAACTCCTCTTGGAGTGCGAGAAGGCGGAGGAGGGTGTGATTGTATTCTGTTTCGTCTCCAGCCAGCAGGGCAAAGCGAAGATCGCGCAGGGAGCGGCGCCACAGACTGTCTGGTTCGGGGTTTTCTTCCGGTGGCGTGGTCGGCCAGTTCTGTTTGATGGCACCGCTCAGCGCAGCAAAGTACGGCTGTTTCCAAGCATCGTGTGCGACTATTTCAAGAATTTCTTCGCGGCAGGCGCAGCCATTTTTTAAAAGATTCTTTTCGGTAAGGTCTGCCAGTCCGGCCAGGAGTTTTTTTTCTGTATTTGTGGGCCAGGTCTGGCTCGATACCGGGGAAAACAGGCAGGATGCCAGGGCACCTTCCCGGACCGGTTCTCCAACCAGGGCACAGGCTTGCAAGGTGAATCTGGACTGGGGAGACAAGGACTGGTAAGCAGCCCACAATCGGTCAGTTTTTATGTTCAGGGTGTTCATTGGCAAGGCGGTGATCCTAAGTTCGGATGAAATTGTTGAGCTTGGCGACAAGAGCGTCCTCGGGCAAGGCGCCGACAATCTGATCGACAACCTGTCCATTTTTATAGAAAATAAGGGTTGGTACGCCCCGGATTCCATATTTTCCGGCGCTGAGCTGATTTGTGCTGGTGTCGATCTTGGCGATGATCACTCGACCGAAAAATTGGTGCGCCATTTTGTCTATGATCGGAGCCAGCGTTCGGCAGGGACCGCAACTTGGCGAATAGAAATCGAGCATCAGCGGCAGGTCGGCTTCGCGGAGCACCTGTGAAGCATCCTGGTCGGTGAGTACAACCGGCACAGCGTAACCGGCCATGGGCAGGGAGGTCCGGCATTTACCGCAGCGCGGCTTACGGTGTTGTTTGATGGCGACCATTTTATTTTTGGTCTTGCAGCTTGGGCATGCAACGATCAGAGTATTCATGGTATTATGGTGATCACCGAAGATAAAGGGTAATAAGGTCGCTGCGCATGAAAGTTCATTTTTTGGGAGTTGGGGAAGCCTGCGACCCGGAGCGGTTCAACACCTCGCTTTTGGTTCGGAGCAAAAATCATTATATCCTACTTGACTGTGGATTTACCACCCCCCATCGATATTTTGCTGATTGTTCCGATCCGGAGCAGCTTGAAGCCCTGTGGATTTCGCACTTTCACGGCGATCATTTTTTCGGGGTTCCTTTGCTGCTCCTTCGTTTTTGGGAGATGGGGCGAACACGGCCCCTGCTGATTGTCGGGCCGTTCGGCGTGCAGGAGAAAGTTGAAATGGCCCTTGACTTGGCGTATCCTGCTTTTGGAAAGAAGTTGCGGTATGCCCTTGAATATCTTTCGGTTGCTCCAGGGGCTTCTTTCGAAGCGGCGGGTTTTTTCTGGCAAACCGCATCAATGGACCACTCTGAGCCTTGTCTTGCCGTAAGGCTGACGAGCGGAGGGAAATCATTGCTATACAGTGGTGATGGGCGACCCACCGAAACGTCGGCTGATCTGGCGCGGGGATGCGATTTGTTGGTCCATGAGGCATACAGCGTGTCTGAACAGACTCCCGGACATGGGAGCATCGCCGGCTGCCTTGCTCTTGCCCGGCAGGCTGGCTGTGCAAAACTGGCGTTGGTGCATGTCAACCGTCTTGAACGCGAACAGGCTACGGACGAGGTTCGGAAATTGTGTCCGTTGGGAGGAGTCCCGGAGGTGTTCCTCCCGGATGTCGGAGAGACGTTGGTTTTCTAGTGTTGGTTTGATCACACAGAGGAGTGTGTAATATGGAGCAGGAGACAGCAGGAGAGAAGTGTGTTCGCCCACAGGAGATTGCCGCCTGGCTGGTGATCGTGGTGCTTGTCACGCTCATTGTGAAAACGCTTTCTTTCATTTTTATTCCTTTGAGCATCGCTGTTCTCGTTTTTTTTGCGGTGGGTATCCCCATGGAGTTTCTCAAGCGGTTCGGGGTGCCTCCCTGGCTTCGAATCCTTCTGGTCGTTTCTTTTATGCTTGATGGGCTGTACTGGATCGGCGGTTTATTGCAGGCGAATATCATGGAGTTTATTGGGCAGATTCCTATTTTTAAGCAGAAGCTCTCTGAATATGTCGCTCTTGAACTGCAGCCTTTCGGGGTAACGGTGGACCAGGGAAAGAATATTTTGGATGCTTTTGTCGGCGGCTCGGAAGGAAAAAAGATGGAACCGTTGGGGTCATTTCTCCATGCCGCAGGGGGGTCCTTCTTTCGTTTTGTGGGGAATCTTGTCTGGGTGGTGTTATTCCTGATTTTCATGCTGGCCGAACGGGACGGAATGGAAAACCGATTGAAAAATTCCTTTGGTGAGCGACGTGCCGACAGAATAATTCGGGTCGGAGGGAGGATCAGCCAGTCGATCGAGCAGTATCTTGGTTTGAAAACGCTGATCAGCCTTCTTGCCGGGGTACTCACCACCGTGGCTCTCGTGCTGTTTGGCGTCCAGTTTGCCCTGCTGTGGGGAGTTCTTGCTTTTCTGCTGAATTTTATTCCCAATATCGGGGCGCTCATTGCCACCGTGCCGCCGATTGTCATGGCCTTGTTTCAGTCGGGTTCGCCGGGGTTTGCCCTGATGGCCGGCAGCGTCCTTGTCGTTATTCATCTGGTAGTGGGAAATTATCTGGAACCAAAAATCATGGGGCGCGGTCTTAATATCAGTCCGTTGGTGGTTTTGTTCGCCCTTATCTTTTGGGGCTGGATGTGGGGCGGGGTAGGGATGCTGCTGGCGGTGCCCATAACCGCGGCGGTTAATATCGCGCTGGAAGAATATAATCAGGATATGCCCCTGGTGAAAATGACCCGCGCGGAATAGTGGCGCCTTTTTACGAAATGATTATGGTCTAGCGTATCTGTGTCGCAACTTCAAATATTCAGTATGAGGAGAAACTATGTACAGCAGTGACAATGGCAGAACAATGGTTATCGACGAGTCCCGCACCCAGGCGGCAACCCTTTTCCTTGCCAAGGTTTTCAACTGGATGGCCATAGGGCTTGGTCTCACCGGGATCACAGCCTTACTGGTCTCGAGTACTCCTGCCCTGCAGCAGGCGATTTTTGGCAACAAGATAGTGTTTTATGGCCTGATTTTCGGCGAGCTTGGCATGGTGATCTATCTGTCCGCCAGGATCGAACAGATGTCCGCCCGCATGGCAACCAATCTTTTTCTTGGGTATTCCATTTTAAACGGGGCGACCATTTCCGCCATTCTCCTGCTCTATACAGGCACCTCGGTCGCCACCACCTTTTTTGTGGCGGGCGGCATGTTTGTTACCATGGCTGTATACGGCACAGTGACCAAAAAGGATCTCACCAGCATGGGTTCCTTTATGTTCATGGGGCTGGTGGGTATTATCATTGCCTCGGTGGTGAATATCTTCCTGGGAAGTTCCATGGTTTCTTGGATAATTTCTGGTGTTGGCGTGATTGTTTTCACCGGATTGACAGCATACGACGTGCAGAAGATCACCCGGATCGGCTCCGGCGGTATCATGGAGAACGGTCAGGCAGCGATTCAGAAAGGCGCAATCATGGGTGCGTTGGCCCTGTATCTTGACTTTGTCAATCTGTTCCTCATGCTGCTCAGGTTTCTGGGGGACCGCCGTTAATTGTTCCTGTTGTGTGAATAGGAAAAAGCGATTGTCCGAGATGACAATCGCTTTTTTTTTCGATTTGAATATTCCTCTGGTTCTGCATTAAGTTCATAAATCTTCGTTTGTGGCGGCAATTTGCAGACGATAACAGGAAAGATCGAACTTTTGACCGAAAGGAGGGGATTCATGCGGGATATGAGAAATTTATGGGTGCGTGGGGCGAAAATCGTTACCGTGCTCGTGTGCGTGGCAGTATTGGCGGGAACTGTTGGTTGTGCGAGTCAGGCAGGGGACAGCCCCAAGAAAACCGGGGGCGGCTGTCTCAGCTTTTTGCAGATGTTTTCATAG
>VMSS01000234.1 GCA_013791995.1 Desulfurivibrio sp.
CATGTTTTCTTTCTCCCGTAGTCAGTGGCGCAGCCCCTGTTTCTGCGGCCGAAAAATCCCAACCCCCGTATCGTTATCGTTATCGTTATCGTTATCGTTACAAAAATAGTGTACTCACAAAAAAAGCATACCTGTCAAGCGAATACTCTCGTTTCCCTTTTTGTTGTACTCCGTTTGATCCATGCGCACATACACGGAAAAATCTGCAATCGTGACAAAAAGATATTTCCAGATGCAACACCAAACAAATTTGTTATAATGCCTAGCGCATTTCCAAACGACGCATACCAAACCGTAAGAAAAATCCAAGGAAAGCACATGCCTGAAAACAGCCGCGAACCCATCGATCTTGGCACCCTGTATGAGATAACCAGGGCGTTGGCCTCTTCCGACGACCTACGCAAATGCCTGGAAGAAAGCCTCACCGTGTTGTCTGAACGCACCAAACTAGGCAACGGAGCGGTGACCATCGCCAACCCCATCACCGGCCAGATCGAAACCGAGGTGGCTCTTGGCATGACCGCCGAAGCCAGAAAACGCGGCATCTACAAATTCGGCGAAGGCATCACCGGCCGGGTGGTAGCCAGCGGCTCCCCCATTGTGGTGCCCCAGATCAGCCAGGAACCGCTTTTCCTGAACAAGACCCGGGCCAGGGCAGAGAAAAACCAGGAAGCCCTCTCCTTTCTCTGTGTTCCCATCAAACATGGGGCCATGACCATCGGCGCTCTGAGCGTGGACCGCGATTACCAGAAAGGCATCGATTTTGAAAAGGATCTCCAGTTTCTCACCGTGCTTTCCGGCCTCATCGCCCAGACTGTAGTCCGCATTCAGGCGGTGAATCAGGAGCGGGAGCGGCTGGAGCAGGAGAATACCCAGTTGCGCCGGGAACTCTCGGAAAAATACCGCGTGGCCAGCATCGTCAGCAATTCGAACCGGATGCAGGAGGTGTTTGAAATGATCCACCGGGTGGCGGATTCCAATGCCACCATCCTGCTGCGGGGGGAATCCGGCACCGGTAAGACCATGGTGGCCAAGGCCATCCACCACAACAGCAAACGAGCCAAAGCCCCCTTTGTGGTGGTCAACTGCTCGGCCCTGCCGGAAACCCTGCTGGAAAGCGAGCTGTTCGGTCACGAAAAAGGTGCTTTTACCGGGGCGCAGAACGCCAAGAAAGGTCGATTTGAGCAAGCCGAAAACGGCACCCTGTTTCTCGACGAAATCGGCGAATTAAGCCAGGCCGTGCAGATCAAGCTGCTCAATGTGGTTCAGGACCGCGAAGTCCAGCGGCTTGGCGGCATCTCCCCAACCAAATGCAACGTCCGCCTCATCACCGCCACCAACAAAGATCTGGAAAAAGCTGTGGAAGAAGGGAGCTTCCGGGAAGATCTTTACTACCGACTCAACGTCTTCCCCATCTATCTGCCGCCTCTGCGGGAACGACGAACCGACATCACGCTCCTGGCCGATTTTTTCCTCCAGAAATACAACGACGAAAACGACAAACAGATCCGGCGCATCTCCACCCCGGCCATTGATCTGCTGGTCCAGTATCACTGGCCGGGCAATGTTCGGGAACTGCAGAATTGCATTGAACGGGCAGTGTTGATTTGCGACGAAGATTCGGTCAAAAGCTACCACCTGCCGCCGTCACTGCAGACCTCCGAATCGGTGAGCGAACGTAACCCGGTCTCCTTTGCCGCGGCTGTGGATAATTTCGAGCGGGAACTGATCATCGCCAGCCTGAAAAAGAGCCAGGGCAATCAGACCAAAGCCGCACAGATGCTGGACACCAGCCTCAGGATCATCAACTACAAGATCGCCAAGCTCAATATCAATCCCCGCCAATTCAAGCTCAACAAACCCTAGGGTGGAAGATGACTGTCCTCTTGCATCTCTGCTGCGGCCCCTGCACCATTTTTCCACTCAACACCCTGCGCGCCCAAGGGCTTGCGGTGCAGGGCTATTTCTACAATCCAAACATCCATCCATTTCGGGAGTTCCGTCAACGTATCACCACCTTGGAGGACCTGGCGCAAAAAACGAATTTCTCTGTCGAATACGAACAGGAATACGGCCTCAGGGAATACCTGCGCACGGTGGTGTTCCACGAAGAGGAGCGCTGCCCGCGCTGCTACGCCATGCGCCTTGAGGCAACGGCGAAGAAAGCCGTTGCGCTGGGAGCAGAGGCCTTCAGCACCACCCTGCTGTACAGCCGCCACCAGCGCCATGAGACCATCCGGGCTCTGGGCGAAGAACTGGCGGAAAAATTCGGGATTCACTTCCTGTATGAGGATTTTCGGGTCGGCTGGCAGGAGGGAATTGATTCCAGCATTGAGATGGGACTTTACCGGCAACCATACTGCGGCTGCATATACAGCGAACAGGAACGCTACGACAAGAAATTTAAAAATGCGCAGGAAGGCAGGAGCAAATAACAATGGGCCTTTTCCGTAAACAGGAAAGGCCCATCAAGATATAACTGAAACTGTGCGCCGGGTGCGCTGCTTACTCTTTCGGAGCTCCGCTGCCACTGCCGCTGCCGCCGGGCAAAATCCCGAAGGCAGAGGAAAAGGACTGCCAATCCGGCAGAGAAACCGTGGGCACAAACCGCCGCCATGTTTTTTCGACACCCTTGCCGGACTTCAACTGGGCCAGTAAGTCCGTGGCCTGGGGCTTGATGCTGGCCTCGGGAAAGTTGGCGAGCAGATACTCAAGCCGCCCCTGAGCCTGCTTGTCTTCATCGCTCCGCACATAGAAGGTGGCGACATAAAACTCGTGCTGGGCCAGAAAATCACGGGCAGCCCGAATCCGGGCCGAGGCTTCAACAAAATAAGGTGATTGGGGATAGGAACGATTCAATCTTCCGAATGCCTGCACCGCGTTCATGGCGCTGCCCGGGTCCCGATCATAAGTGCCGATCTGCCCGTAATAACACATGCCTATCTGAAACAGGACATAGGGGACAGCCTCGTTGGTCGGATGGTTGGCCTCAAACTCTTCATACAGTGTTTTAGCCTCGCTGAATTTCTCCATGTGGTAATTGGAGTCGGCAGCCTTCAATTCGGCCAGCAGCGCCACTTCGCTGAATGGGAACCGGTCTTTTATCTCCACGAAACGCTTCAGAGCCGCGCTGTATTTCCCGCGATTAAAATCGTTCATCCCTTCCATGGCCAGAGCTTCCGGGGTTTCCGGCGTGGAGCCTTCGCCGAACCCCACCCAGCCCAGCATGGTATCAAGGGTCGCGCAGCCGCTGAGCCCGGTGGCTGCGGTCATCATGGCAAGAGCCAAGACACAGGCCCGAAAAAACCGCCGATTTTGCTTTGAAAAAATCATGTCCCGCTCATCCGTTTCAACAAAAAGAGAAAAGGCCCGGCGTACAAGAACCGGACCTCGGAGTCATCGCCAATGGGATTTATACTACAGAGCCTTTTCGATCATGGCTTTGAGTTGCTGTTTGCCCACTGCGCCGGTCACCTGATCGGCAACCTCCCCGCCCTTGAAAAGAATCAGGGTCGGAATGGCCCGAATCCCATATTTACCAGGGGTGACCGGGTTATCATCGACGTTCATCTTTCCGATCTTGATCTTGCCGTCAAACTCGGCAGCCAATTCGTCGATAACCGGGCCAATTGCCTTGCAGGGTCCGCACCAGGGCGCCCAAAAATCCAAGAGAAAAGGAACCTCGGATTGCAGGGCTGTTGCGCCGAAATCGCCGTCGGTAACCTGGATAACTTTATCGCTCGCCATAATTTTCTCCTTGTATTTCATAGGGATAATTGTAATCAGAGTGTAATTGGTTCATCTTACAAAGGGAACCCTGCGCTGACAAGGAAAATCTTGAACGAGCCGCCTTGAACCAAGACGGAAAGGTAAAAACGAAAAATGACTGCACCTCTTTCTTGACAACCAACAACCAGTCGCTATAAGGTAATCACCATGCGTACACGAATCTGCCCGTTCTGCAAGGAAGATATCCATAGCCAAGCGTTGGTCTGCCGGTACTGTACCCGCGACCTGCCGCCGCCCGCTCAGCAAATCCGAAAGCAAACCTCCTACTACTGGCTGGCGGCGATCACCGCGGCAGGAATCATCGTAAGCGGCGCAGCCTTTCTCGCCTCCGAATTCCTGCGCGAACGCAAAAACTGGCTCACGGAGCCACCCCGGCGACCAAAACCGCAAAACCCGCCTGACTGACCAGCCCGGCTCGGGAGCTCTCCATTTCCGTGAGCGCTCCCGGCTGCTGCATCAGGCTGGAGCGTCTCTCCTTCACAACAAAGCCGCATCCAACCAGGACTTGTTCCACCTCGATCGGTTCATAAAAACGGGCCTGCCGGTAAAACGGATGTCTCTCTTCCTTTTTTTTCTGAAGCAGTCTCCCCCAAGGGCTGTCAGCCACAATAATTCCCAGCACCAGGTTCCCGCCGGGCGCAAGAACCCTTCGACACTCCTGCAGCACCAGACGGGGATCAACAAGAAAACAGTAGGTAAAGAGCAGCAATACCGTGCCCATGCTCTGCCCGGCAAAGGGCAGCGCCTCCCCAGCCGCCCGGCTCACCCGTACACCCCGTTTTTTTGCAAAAAACAAAGGGGCTAGAGCCGGGTCAACCCCAAATTCCACACCCAAAGCCTCACCAAAGCGCCCGGGACCAACACCTATCTCAAGCTTCGGCCCCGACAGCGGAGTGATCAATTCCTGCACAGCGGCAAGTTCAATGCCAAAGAGCAGGCTTCCCTCAAACCAGGAGTCATATTCCGCAGCCCGCTCATCAAAAACCCGGGCCGACTGATGCCAGGACGTCTCCTTCCGCATACTTTTATGCCCCCGACCATTCGCTATGGGCTCGCAGCCCGGCTGTTCCCTTTTCCCGAAATAATGGTTATGGTTACTTGCATTCGCTCCTGTTGAGCAATAAAAAAATAAGCCAACCCCTCACTGCGGACACCCCTTCCCATGCAGGCTGAAAAAAAATCCTTTTTCCGGCAATCGCTCCGCAACCCGGAGCAATTCACCATCACCCTTGAACTGGTGCCGAGCCGGGGCGGGCACAGCCGCGAACATGACCGCACCCTGGAACTGGCCGAAAAGCTGGCGCGCGACCCGCGCATCCAAGCGGTAAGCATCACTGAAAACGCCGGAGGCCAGGCAGCCTTGTCCCCTGAAGTCCTTGGTCGCGAGATCCAGCAGATGGGACTTGACGTTATTGTCCATTTTTCCAGCAAGGACAAAAACCGCAACCAGATGGAAAGCCTGCTCTTTGCCTGGGACCGCCTGGGCATTCGCGATCTGCTGGTAATCACCGGAGACTATCCCCAGGAAGGCTACCAGGGCTTCCCAAAACCGGTTTTTGATCTTGGCTCAGTGCATGTCCTGGACCTTATCTCCCGAATGAACAAAGGGAATTACGGCCCGGACCGGGGGAAAGGCGCAATCCAACCCACTTCGTTTCTCATGGGCGTGGCTCTTTCTCCCTTCAAAAGACTTGAAGCGGAACTGCTGATGCAGTACGCCAAGCTCCACCGCAAGGGTGAGCGGGGCGCGGACTATATCATTACCCAGGTCGGCTACGACGCCCGTAAATTCCACGAGGTTATCCTCCACCTGCAACTAAACGGGCTGGACCTGCCTGTGCTTGGCAATGTCTTTGTTCCCAACCTCACGGTCGCCAACCTCATGCACACCGGGAAAATCCCCGGCTGCATCATCACCGACGAGTTGTATGCCGAAATCCGCCGCGAAGCGACAAGCCCGGACAAAGGAAAGCAAGCCCGGTTGCTGCGGGCAGCGAAGCTGCTGGCCATCCTCAAGGGACTTGGCTATGCAGGCGCCCATCTCGGCGGGCCGGGCCTCACTTATGAAAATATCGACTTTCTCCTTTCCACCGCCGATTCTTATGCCGGAAACTGGCAGGAACTGGTGGCGGAGATGGATTACTGGCATAAAGACGGTTTCTATCTTTATAAAAAAGATGCTGCAACCGGCCTCAACACCACCGAACCTGCCCCCTGCGAAGAGGCACGATCCGGGATGCAGATCAACTACCGTTTGGCCCGACTCGTTCACAACCTGGCCTTTACCCAGGAGGCTCCGCTCTACCCGATGTGCAAAAAAGCCTGTCTCGCCCTTGAAGGCGGCAGAATGGACAACGTTCTCACCCACCTGGAGCACGTCACCAAGTTCCTCCTCTTCGGCTGCCAGAACTGCGGGGACTGCACCCTCGGCGATCTCGCCTTTGTCTGCCCGCAGTCCGGCTGCGCAAAATACCTTTTAAACGGCCCCTGCGGCGGCAGCCGCGACGGCTGGTGCGAGGTGTACCCGGGCAAAAAGCGTTGCCTCTATGTCCGGATCTACGAACGCCTTGCCGCACACGGCCTGCCGGAATCCATGCGGAAAGGCTTTGTTCCCCCGCGCAACTGGGCGCTCAACAACACCTCCTCCTGGCTCAACTTTTTCCGGGGGCTGGATCACGCCGGGGAAAACCACGAAATCAGGAACCGGGGAGCAGAATAAAAAACCATTCCGCCGAATTTTGAATTCCTTTCTCATCCTTCCGTATTCCCCGCCAGGACCCGGATATCATCCTTTGAAAAAATCCGGGGGCAAAAAAACATTTCCCATCCATATAATAAGGGGGTATATTTTCTCCTTTTTTCTGGGTGGACCGGCCGTGGGAACATTACAATAATGTAGCGGCGATGCTATTCCGCAACAACTCCTAAGTACATTACGAAGGACAAAACGCCATGACAAAATCAGACGCATCACGCCCCATGGACGAATGCGGCGTTTGTGGAATTTTCGGCCATGAGGACGCAGCCAAACTCACCTACTTCGGCCTTTACGCCCTCCAGCATCGGGGTCAAGAGAGCGCCGGGATCGTGGCCAGCGACGGCAGTCAGATCTCCCAGCACAAGGGAATGGGGTTGGTGCACGATGTTTTCAGCGAGGCCGACCTGCAAGGACTAAAAGGGTACCTCACCGTGGGCCATGTCCGCTATTCAACCACCGGCGCCTCCAATATCATCAATGCTCAACCGTTCACCGCCACTCACCAGGGCTGCACCGTAGCCGTGGCCCACAACGGCAATCTGGTCAATATCCGCAGCCTGCGCAACGAGCTTGAGAAAAAGGGCTCCATCTTCCAGTCCACCATGGACAGCGAGGTGGTGGTCCATCTTCTTGCCCGCTGCTCCCACCTTGGCCTTGAAAAAGCTCTCATCGACACCTTCGAGAGTATCAAGGGCGCCTTTTCCATCCTGCTCATGACCGAAGACAAGCTCATCGCCGTGCGCGACCCCGGAGGCTTCCGACCGCTGTGTCTCGGCAAACTCAACAACGGCGGCTTCATCGTCGCCTCGGAAACCTGTGCCCTCGACCTGGTTGAAGCCCAGTATGTCCGCGACATCGAGCCCGGAGAAATACTGATCATCGACCGCGACGGCCAGCGTTCCCTCCAGCTTGACTCCAGCCAGCGCCGCAGCTTGTGCATCTTCGAACAGGTGTATTTTGCCAGGCCGGACAGCGACATTTTCGGAAAGAACGTCTACCAGAGCCGCAAACGCATGGGTGAAATCCTCGCCCGTGAATGCAAGATCGACGCGGATTTCGTCATGCCCTTTCCCGACTCCGGCAATTACGCGGCCATCGGCTTTTCCCAGGCCTCCGGCATCCCGTTGGAAATGGGGGTCATCCGCAATCATTACGTAGGCCGAACCTTTATTCAGCCCACCCAGTCCATGCGCGATTTTTCCGTCCGGGTCAAGCTGAACCCCATTCGCTCCTTCCTGAAGGACAAACGTGTTATCATTCTTGACGATTCCATCATCCGGGGCACCACCGGCCGATCCAGGGTCAAATCCCTGCGCGGAGCCGGGGTAAAAGAGATACACATGCTGATCAGCTGCCCGCCCAGCCGGAATCCCTGCTACTACGGAATCGATTTTCCCTCGGGCGGAGAATTGATCGCCAACAAAAAAACCGTGGAGGAGATCCGCGACTATCTGGGGCTTGACTCACTGTACTACCTCAGCCTTGAAGGCTTGCTTGAAGCCTGCGGCGGTCCGCCGGAGAACTATTGCAAGGCCTGTTTTGACGGTGATTATCCGGTGGAACCGGACCAGGATTTCTGCAAGCTTCTTCTTGGAACCCGAGATGCCTGCAAGTCCACGGACAAAAAATAAGAATCCCTCAACACAGCCGAGTCGGATGACCAATGAGCATTGAACAGGCCAAGGAAGTTCTTAGAATTGAAGCGGAAGGCATCACTGCCCTGCTTGACCAGATCGACACCGATTTTGAAAAAGCGGTGACCATGATCATGGAATGCCCGGCCAGGGTTGTGATCACCGGCATCGGCAAGTCAGGAATCATCGGACAGAAGATCGCCGCAACCATGAACAGCACCGGCACTCCGGCTTTGTTCCTCCATCCGGTGGAAGCCATGCACGGCGACCTCGGCATGGTAGATGCCCAGGACGTCATCCTTGCCATCTCCTATAGCGGCGAAACCGCCGAACTCAGCCTCCTGCTCTCCAGCCTCAAAAAACGCGGGGCCAGGATCATTGCCATGACCGGCAACCCGTCCTCCAGCCTGGCCTTAAGCGCCGACGCAGTGCTCAAAGTCGCTGTGCCCAGGGAGGCCTGCCCCTTGGGGTTGGCCCCCACCGCCAGCACCACTGCCGCCCTGGCCATGGGTGATGCCCTTGCCGTTGTCCTCTTGAACCTCAAAAAATTCAAAGAAAGCGATTTTCGGCGAAACCATCCGGCCGGCAGCCTTGGCGAACGACTCAAGGTAAATGTGGCCGAAGTCATGCTCACCGGTGCGGCTGTCCCCAAAGTTTCAGAAACCACCGCTCTTTCCGAGGCCATTGCCGAACTGAACGCCAAAAACCTTGGCGCGGTCCTGATCATGCAGGAAGAAAAAATCATCGGCATCCTTACCGATGGCGACCTGCGCCGCTTTATCAGTCAGAAAGGCGGCAATCTCAACGGCCTCACCCTGACGGACACCATTACCGCTGCCCCCAAAACCATTACCTCGGATCTCCTGGCCGCCGATGCCCTCAGCATAATGCAGCGTCACGAAATTACCGTTCTGCCGGTGACCGATCACAGCGGTAAATTAGCGGGCGTACTCCATCTTCAAGATTTGCTGGGCAAGGGAGAATTTCGTTTTCTGGTATAGGACACTGAATCGGTTCTTGCCCGCAGACCCCCTAAAAACCGCTTATTCTGGTAGATATACCTATTGGGCAGTAGTTTTTTTTATGCTAAAGTACACGACGCTGTATGGTGTCCAAGGGTGAGGCCCGGACCAACTATAGAAAATTTACCCGGCGTTCTGTGCCGGGTTCCATATCTTCATATGAGGCATTGTTATGGCAATCTCCAGCAAGGATATCAATTCGGCATTCAGTGCCGAGGTTACCGCGATTCAGGGTGGCGAATTCCTGAATCGCTGTTTTTCCTGCGGCGCCTGTAGCGGCATCTGCCCGGTCAGTCAGGCAATTCCGGATTTCGACCCCCGGAAAATCATCCACATGATCCGGATGGGGCTGAAAGATGCGTTGCTTACATCCGACTTGCTCTGGTTCTGCTCCAGATGTCGCAGTTGTATCTTTGTCTGCCCCCAGGACGTTCGTTTTGCCGAAATCATGGTCGCTCTGCGCCAACTGGCCATGAAGGGCGGATATATCACCGAGCAGGATCTGCTTGATAAAGGAAAGGCTGCCTGGGTTGAACGCGATCTCTGCGTATCCTGCCTTACCTGTGTCCGCATCTGCCCCTGGCGGATACCGAAAATCGACGACCAGGGCAAGGCTGCCATTGATCCCCAGGAATGCCGAGGATGCGGAATCTGCCCCTCCGAATGTCCGGCCCAGGCCATCCAATTAAACGAGTCCGAGGACGAGCGTTTGATCGCCGCCTGCGGCGCAAATCAGTAGTATGGTGACCCCCATGCCCTTTATCCCGAATATCCAAGCATTCTGTTGCCATTACACCTCCCAGCAGACCCTGGCCGAAGGGCCGGAAGGATTGCTGGCAGATGGCTTTCCGAAAAACGTGACTATCCACCGATTGGTCTGCACCGGCAAACTCGAGGTCAGCACCCTGCTAAAGGCCTTTGAAGATGGTGCGGATGGCGTGTATGTAGCCGGATGCCCGGTTGACCAATGCCACAATCTCATGGGCAGCCAACGGGCTGCTAAACGGGTTGGCGCCATTAAAAAAGCCCTGACTGAACTCGGGGTTGAACCGGAACGCATTGAGATGTATCACCTGGAGCGCGGCTTCCACCCGGAATTTGTGAAGGTTGCCCAGGAGATGCATGAACGGATTACGACTTTGGGCCCGAGCCCGTTTCAGGGAGGCACGAAATGATTATTGCCGAAAGAAAACCATTCAACGAAATCATGGAGATGGTGCGGGATGCCAAGCGGATACTGGTGCTTGGCTGCCGCGGTTGCGTCACCATCTGTTCCGCCGGTGGCGAACGCGAGGTTGAAATCCTTGCCTCTCTTATCCGGTTGGGCAAACAAAAGGCTGGTCAGCCGGTGGAAACCATCGAGGCCACCCTGGTGCGCCAGTGCGACAAGGAATATATCGACTCCATCGACCAGTGGGACGGCCAGTACGACGCCATCGTTTCCATGGCCTGCGGAGTTGGGGTCAATTTTATCGCCAATCTGCGCCCCATGGCCAAGGTATATCCGGGCGTGAACACCTCCTCCTTTGGCGGCTCCGCCGAACAGGGCGTATGGAGCGAACAATGCGCCGGGTGCGGCAACTGCATCCTCCACCTCACCGGTGGCCTTTGCCCGGTGGCCCGCTGCGCCAAGAGCCTGTTCAACGGCCCCTGCGGCGGTTCGGTTGACGGACGCTGTGAAATACACAAAGATGTTCCATGCATCTGGCAGTCCATCCACGACAAAATGGTCCGCACCGATAACGCAGATGGCCTCGCAGTCATCGCCCCGATTCGGGATTGGAGCACGTCCGGACACGGCGGCCCCCGCAAAACCATTCGTCCCGATTTGACTGTCTGATCTTTTTTTAGCTTACTGACCAAAAAAGGCGGAGCGCTTACTGCGCTCCGCCTTTTTTTATGAACCAGCAGTGATTCGAGGTAAAGAGTCCCGGCCCGCAACTGAGCACCAGAAGTTGGGGGTAGTGTACAAAGCAGCAAGGAATGACGCTCACCGTGAGCCGGGACTCCTTGCTATGATGCTTTACTTACTTTCTATACACAATACGGAAAAAATACTGGGTTTCTGTTTACAATCCCCAGGACATCCTTCTCCGTTCATATGCACTCGCTGTTTTCCCCCTTTGCCAATCGCCAAACCAACCGGCAAAATTCCTGTCTGCACAGTGCCCCAACACGTATATCCTGGCGGGAAATTTCGCTAGACATTTTTTTCCTCCTCTGCCAGCATGATAGGGAGTCCTGTCCTCACTTGGCCCGCGGTGGATGAGCAAGGTGCCTGGTGTTTATCGTCGAAGTTGTCTTCTACGCAGTACGTTTTCTCTCGTCAAAGGGGTATTTGCCATGAATTTGCTGAATAGAATGAAGGTTGGGAGCCGTGTTTTCCTGATTGTCATCGTTTTGCTTGGACTTACCGTCATCGTCGGAGCGGTGGGAATCGTCAAAATGAACAAAATCGGCAACGAGCTGAAATCCATTGCCGAAAACGACCTGCCTCTCACCTCCCTCCTCACCGAAATTGCTGAGAATAATTTTGCAATCAGTGTCTCATTTGAGCGTGGCTACCGTTACGGCTCAACAGGCAACCGGACTGGCCTGCAGCAAGCCATGGAAGAGATCAAAACGAAAGGCGTCGCAACCAACGAAAAAATTATTGAGGCGGAAAAATTCGCGGAAAAAGTCATGCAACAGGCTCATACTCAGGAAGAACGCCGCGAGTTCGAAGGGATCTTAGGCAAACTCAAGCTGGTGGAAAAGGAACATATTGATCTGGAGACTGCGACGTCCAACTGCTTTGGACTGCTCGCTGCCGGCAACCTTCGCGAGGCGGAATCGCAATGCGACAAGGTTTCCAAAGAAGGCAAGGATATGGACCATGAAATCGCCGGCATCCTGACCGAGGTGGGAAAATTCACTGAGACAGCGGCGCTTCAGGCGGAACATGATGAGCAATCGGCACTGAAACTTATTCTGATTGTTTCCCTGGTCGGTATTGGCATCGGTTTTACGCTGAGCATGCTGGTGACCAAAAGCGTCACCAGCTCCCTGACCAACGTGCGAACCATTGCCGACAACGTTACCGCCGCAAGTCAGGAGCTGAGCTCCACCGCCCAGGAAGTCTCGCAGGGCTCAAGCGAGCAGGCTGCGGCAGTGGAGGAATCCACCGCCGCAGTGGAAGAGATGAGCGCCACCATCCGCCAGAACCGCGACAACGCCCAGCAGACCGAACAAATCGCCGTACAGGCGACCAAAGATACCGAAGAAAGCGGCAAAGCAGTTGTGCAGGCGGTCGGGGCCATGAAACAGATTGCCGACAAGATTTCGATCATCGAGGAAATCGCCCGCCAGACCAACCTGCTCGCTTTGAACGCAGCCATCGAGGCAGCCCGCGCCGGGGAGCACGGCAAGGGCTTTGCCGTGGTTGCCGCCGAGGTCCGCAAACTTGCCGAACGCAGCCAGCGCGCGGCAGCGGAAATCAGCGAACTTTCCTCCTCAAGCGTGGCCGTGGCAGACAAGGCTGGCAACATGCTGATCAAGATCATGCCGGATATCCAGAAGACCTCTACTCTCGTCCAGGAAATCGCCGCAGCCAGCGTCGAACAGCATGCCGGCATCGACCAGATCAGCCAGGGCATGCAGCAACTCGACTCCGTGGTACAGCAGAATTCAAGCGCCTCAGAAGAAATGGCCGCGACAGCAGAAGAACTCTCCGCCCAGGCCGACGAACTGCAGGGGCTGATTGCCTCGCTCATCGACACCAAGGGTAACAACGCTATCCAACCCCGCCGCCCCGTGCGCCGCATCACCTCGGTTGCGCATCTCAGCGGCCAAAAACTCCGTGGACCGCAATCTACCACCGGCGGAGCTCGCCTCCAACTCGGCCAACGGTCCAAGGGCGATGATATGGACCAGAACTTCGAACGGATGTAAACAATCAAACCCAACCCGGTGGCCGCCGCCGGACGTAAAAAAGCCCGCTTTCCTTTTCAGGAGCGGGCTTTCTGTTCTTCTCCGGACAGTGCCGGTTTACTAAATGGTACCGAAGGCCGGACTCGAACCGGCATGGGTCGCCCCACAGACACCTCAAGCCTGCGTGTCTACCAATTCCACCACTCCGGCAATCCTTTTTAGATCAAACACCAACATACTACTTATCCTGCACCGGCACCTGAGGTGCAACTCCCTCCGTTGCGGGCAATGGGATCGGCAAATTTTGCGGTTCGGAAATAGGCGCGACTTCTTTCATGACCGAACCATCTCCGGCCTTGCTTGACATATAGGCAAGAGATATGGAGGTCAGCATAAAAAGAATCGCGGCCCAAGTTGTAATCTTGTTCAACAGAGGCAAGGGTCCTTCCGTTCCGAAAACAGTCTGACTGGAGCCGCCGAATGCCGCACCCATACTCGCACCTTTGCCGTGCTGCAAGAGCACGATCACGATGAGAAACAGGGAAACAGCTATATGGACAATGGTCAGTAAATTGGTCATGCTCTCTTGTTTACCATTATTGCCGGAAGTGGATGATGCGTTCGAAGGAGTCAGCTTTGAGCGCTGCTCCGCCAACCAAGGCCCCGTCTATATCAGGCTGCCGCAACAGGGCATCCACGTTCCCCGAATTGACGCTGCCACCATACAATATTCTCATTTGGTGGGCAATACTTTTCTCGAACATCTTAAGCAGCAGATTCCGCACGAATTCATGGGCTTCCTGAGCCTGTTCTTCGGTGGCTGTCTTGCCGGTCCCGATGGCCCAAACCGGCTCATAGGCAAGAACCATAGTGGCCGGGTCAACCACATCAATTCCTGCAAGTCCGGCCCGAATCTGACGCTCAAGCACGACCATGGTCTGGCCTGCCTCACGCTCGGCCAGGGTCTCGCCAAAACAGAAAACCGGCGTTAACCCAAAGCGCATGGCCCCGGCCACCCGTCGATTGATAAGCGCATCGGATTCCCCGAATATCTGCCTCCGCTCCGAATGGCCGATGATGGCCATAGTGCACCCAAGCTCCCGCAGCATGCCGGGAGCTATCTCCCCTGTGAAAGCGCCCTGCTCTTCCCAGCAGACATTCTGACCGGCCAGTCGAACCTGCGAACCGCGGACAACCTCTGCCACCGCTGCCAGAGAAGTAAAGGGCGGGGCAATCATGACCTCACGGTCCGTCAATCCCTTGCAGGCTGAGACCACAGCGCCGGCAAGCACCTTGGCCTCGGCAAGCGAGGTATGCATCTTCCAGTTCCCGGCAATCAAAGGGATGCGCTGCATGGATTGCTCCTTATTCCAAAATTATCACGGGATGGGCTGAGAAAAGACGCCTGCACCCGATTTACAAGCGGTCACAGGGTGGTGCAGATGCGCGAAAGAGGCCTGTACGCCATACACCAAGTATGCGGACAGGCCGAAGACAACGCAGATGCGCCGCCCTGTGACCGCGCACTCTATTCCTTTGCTTCCAGAGCCTCGACCCCAGGCAATTTCTTGCCTTCCATCAGCATGAGAAATGCGCCGCCGCCAGTGGAAATGTAGGAGATGTTATTGGACTCCCCTGCCCTGTGCACCGCCACGTCGGTATCGCCGCCGCCGACAATGGTCAGGGCGTGGGACTGGGCTAACCGCTGCACCATGGCCATGGTGCCCCGGGAAAAAGCATCCATCTCAAAGGCTCCCATGGGACCGTTCCAGATGATGGTTTTCGCGTCCTCCAGGGCTTCGGAAAACAATACGGTGGTGGCAGGGCCGATGTCGAGCACCATCCAGTCGGCCGGCACCTCCTGCACCGGAACCCGTTTGGTTTCGGCCCTGGCCTCAAACCTGTCGGCAACAATACAGTCAACCGGCAGATAGAGCTTTACCCCAAGCCGCTTGGCCTTGTTGATCAATTCCCGGGCCGTATCAAGCAACTCATCCTCTACTTTGGACTTGCCCATGTCATAGCCGACACTCTTCAGAAAGGTGTTGGCCATGGCTCCGCCGATGACCATCTTGTCGACCCGGTCCATCAGATTATGCAAGGCGCCGAGTTTGCTGGAGACCTTGGCTCCGCCGACGATGGCGACCAGGGGCCGCATGGGGTTGCTCACCGAACGGTGAAAATAATCCATTTCCTTTTGAAGCAGAAAGCCGGCAGCGCACTGCTCGACAAACTGGGTCACCCCCACCACCGAGGCATGGGCCCGATGCGCCACAGCAAAGGCATCGTTGATATAGACATCGCAGAGGCTGGCCAATTGACTGGCAAAGCCCTCGTCGTTCTGCTGCTCTTCCGCATGGTAGCGCAGGTTTTCAAGAAGCAGCACATCGCCCGGCACCATGGCCTCGACCATGGCCCGAGTCTCCTCACCGATGCAGTCGGGGGCCAGCTTGACTTCCTTGTCCAGCAACCGGGAAAGGCGCTTGGCCGCCGGAGCCAGACTGAATTCCGGCTTACGGCTGCCCTTGGGACGGCCAAGGTGTGAACAAATAATGATCTTGGCGTTTTCATCCAACGCATAGTTGAGCGTGGGCAACACCCCGCGAATCCGGATATCATCGGTAATGTTCAGTTGCTCATCCAGAGGCACGTTGAAATCAACGCGGATGAGCACTCTCTTTCCTTTGATGTCAATATCCCGAATATTTTTCATGGAGTGACTCCCCTATCAAACTTTTTTGACCGTGACACAAAAATAGCACTATTGCCGACAATAGTTATTCTACAACAATCCCACCATCCGACGGCAAAACAATCTTTTCCATGACTATCGCATCTTCCAATGGAGAGGCATAGTAGTTTTTTCTCAATCCCACCCGACGAAAACCGAACCGTTCATACAAGGCCAAGGCAGGGACATTGGCGGCGCGCAGCTCCAGGAAACAACGGGTTATTTTCTGCTCAGCCAGGCAGCGCATGGCGTGTGCCACAAGCTGCGTCGCCACCCCTTGCCGTTGACACTCCAGACCAACCGCGATTTTCAGCAACTCTGCCTCTCCAGCACAGCTCCGGCCACAGATGAAGCCGCACACCAGCCCTGAATTTTTCGATTCGGCAACAAACTGCCAGGCACCGTCCTGAACACGTTCACCGGCAAATTGCCCCGCTGTCCACGGTGAAGGATTCTCAGCTTCGATGGCTGTCACCGCCTTGAGATCGTCTGCGGTCATGGGCCGAACGGAAAAATCGCGCGTTGCGCGGTGTGAGGCTGACGGTTCAGGTTTCTCCTTGAACCCAGAGCTTTTCACCTGTGCCATTTCTTCCTAGATCATCTGCTCGGCAATGGAAACGGCCCTGTCGCCCAAAACATTGGTATAGCTGCCCAACTCGTTGTCGTACCAGCCATACACCACGACCTGAGTCACAGGCACTTCCAGCTTGGCAGGTCCGTTGCTGCAGCCGAGCTTGGCGAGATTCACCTTGAGGCTGGCCGTACGGGTGTGGGTTTCCGTGCCCTCGATAACCGCAGCGGCAAATGGCATGCCGATGATATCCGTGGAAACATGCTGCTCCTCGCTGTATTCCAGATAGGGAGTGTTCTGGGCGTAATCATCATAGATGGAGTTCACCAGCTTCCGTTTGATAGGGGTCTCCAGACTTTCATCCTGCAGGTTGAGCACCAGAATGATCAAAGAACCGGTACTGGTGGGAATCCGCACCGATTCGGCAATGAAGCCGATGCTTTTCATCTCCGGAATAACCAGAGGCAGGGCCTTTGCCGCGCCGGTGGTGGTCAGGATGATATTGTTAAAAATGCTGCGGTTTTTCCTGAGATCAGTGACCCCGGCGTTGGGCAACCGATCAAGGACCTGCTGGCTGCCTGTGGCTGCATGAACCGTGACCATGGAGGCGCTCAAAAACCTGTCCGCGCCAAAATGATCGAGCAAAGGTTTGATCATGAAAGAGAGGCAGGTGGTGGTGCAGGAGGCTGCGGAAACCAAAGTATGTTGGGCCGGGTTAAAATCGCCGTCGTTGATGCCCATCACCGTGGTTACGGCATCGGCGGGCATCTCCAACCCTTTGTTCTTGATCTTAAAAGGCGCGGACAGAATCACTTTTTCGGCCCCGGCCTGAACATGGCCCCGCAAAGAACCCTTGGGATTGTCAGCGTCTGCGGTGGGGTCGGTAAACGCTCCGGTGGTGTCAACGACCAGGCGCACACCGTTTTCTTTCCACTGGATTCCGCCGGGGTTCCTGGCCTCTCGCAAAATTGTAACCGGCACGCCGTTGATGGTCATGGTACCAGCGGCTTCATTGAGGTTTTCAATAACCTTACCTCCCTTGCAGCCATGGAGATAGGCGCCGAGCCGCCCATAGGAGCTGTCCCGGTCAATGGCGCTTGCAATATCCTGGAGCCCGGTGCCCACCTGTCGGCCCACGTTGACAACAATCTCGGAAAAATGCTTGCGGGAGACATGATGCCAAACTGAGAGCTTACCGATTCGACCCAAGCCGTTAATACCTAATTTCATTGAGAGAAATCTCCTTCTACGCCTTGATTGAACAGGAACAATCGCGACGAACTCATAAAAATTAAAAAATAACGCAGAGACGCAAGAAAATTATTTTTAGAATCAAACGCCGTTGCACTGCTGCCGTTGCACTGCCGCCGCTACACTGCTGGTAACTTCGTGTCTCTACGCCGTTGCGTTAAAAAAACGACCTGCGCAAGACAATCCGTGGATTATACGAAAGGGGCATGTTTCCAGCAAGGAAAACTTTGCGGACGCAGCCCGACAGCCATTGACCGAATAGGTAAAACAACCTACTCGCTTTCCCCCGACAGGGGAGGACGCGGGACCTTGTGCAAAGGTTCCATCGGCGCTAAATCCTTGGTCAAAGCCGGGTCAACGTCCTGTAATTTCCGGGCAGTAACCAACACCCGCCCTTCAAAAGAACCGACGGCTTTATTATAGGATTCCACCGCCCGATCCAGCCCTTTGCGCATATCATGGAAATGGTCTCCCAGCACCCCAAGCCGCTCATAGAGGGTGCGCCCCAGCTCGCCGATGACCTGGGCGTGCTCGGCAATCTTTTCCTGCCGCCAACCATAAGAAACCGCTCGCAACAAGGCAATCAGAGTAGTAGGCGTGGCAAGAATAACCTTTTGCGACACCCCGAATTCGATCAATTCCGGATCCTGCTCCAGAGCTGCGCTGAAAAAATTCTCCCCGGGCAAAAACAGAACCACGAATTCCGGCGAGGGTCCGAACTGCTCCCAGTAAGATTTGCTCGCCAGCTGACTGAGATGGGTCCGCACCTGACGAGCGTGGTCCTTAAGACGAGCCTGGCGCCCCGCTTCATCCGGAGCCTCCATGGCCTCAAGATAAGCGGACAACGCGGCCTTGGAATCAACCACGATATTTTTTCCGTTGGGCAACCGGACAATCAGGTCCGGCCGCAACCTTCCCGTCTCTGTCTCCGCAGATCCCTGCTCGACAAAATCACAATACTCCACCATTCCGGCCATCTCGACAACCCGCCGCAGTTGCATCTCTCCCCAACGACCACGCACCGAGGGTTTGCGCAGAGCGTTGACCAGGTTTGCCGTTTCCCCGTGAAGGCGGGCCTGACTGGTGGCCAAGGATTTAACCTGCTCGGTCAACCCGACATACGCCTCAACCCGTTCTTTTTCCACCAGCCGAATCTGACTATCGACCTTTTTCAGGGATTCATGCATGGGCAGGAGCAGTTCCTGAATGGAGCGTTTCCGGGTCTCCATGTCGGCCATGCCCCTTTCCTGAAACTTCGCCAGGGTCTGCTGGGCAAGCTCCAAAAAACGCTGGCTGTTGCTTTGGAAAATATCAGCGGAAACAGCCTTAAAGGCATTGGCCAATTCCTGCCTGGCTTCCTGTAAAAGCTCCTGTTTTTCATGAAGTTACCGCTGTTCCGTCTCAAGCCGTACCGCAAGCTCTGCAACCCGGGCCTGCATCGTCGCATTTTCCCGCCGCAACCCGACCCGTTCCTCTTCGCCAATCGTCAATCGCTTCTCTAAATCAACAAGCTGATTCTCCCGCATCTGCACCCGTTCATCGGCAAGGGCGCGTTGCTCTGCCATACGACTCCCCATGAGCAACCAGGACGCAAGACTGCCGCAGCACAACCCGATAAACCCCGCCCCTGCCAGAAAAAAAACAAAAGTTACAGTCATCACCACCTTCCCAAAAAAAATATGAATACTCGGCAAAAAATGAAAACCATGGACCATAGCCAAATCTTGATTTAACGATGCAACGCAATGCGCAGGATGGCCATTGGCACATTTATGCATGTTGACTTTTCTGAGGAAACCATTATTTTTTACGGAAATAAACGTTTCAGTGTAACCCGGTGCACGTGCATCTCACCCAAGCAAAGGCAGGTTCGAGTTTTCAAAAAAATCAAGCCGCATCGTCCTGACGCTTCTGTATAACACAGACACTTGAGGGCTCACCAGCTGAGTCCTTTTCTTTTTTTCATTGCACGATATCTTTCAAGGAGAAACCCATGTTGAACGACGGCGAAAAAGGGGCGGTGCTCCAACGCGACAAAGAAACATATGCCATTGTCCCCCATCTCCCACTCGGCCTCATCACCCCTGCACAACTGCGAAAAATTGCCGATGTCGCAGACAAGTACAAAACCGCCGCCCTCAAGATCACCAGCGCGGCGCGCATCGCCATCGTCGGCCTCAAAGAAGCGGACATTGACAACGCCTGGCGGGATCTCGGCATAGCTCCCGGGGCAGCAGTCGGCCTCTGTGTCCGCAGCATCAAGGCCTGCCCCGGCAACACTCTTTGCCGCCTCGGCCAGCAGGATGCTTTAACCATGGGAACGGAGCTGGACACGCGTTACCATGGCCTGGAATTACCCGGCAAAATGAAGATGGGGGTCTCCGGTTGCCCCAACCAATGCGCCGAAACCTCGGTAAAAGACCTGGGCTTGGTTGGCAAGGCCAAGGGATGGACCATTCTGGTCGGTGGCAACGCCGCCTCAAAAGCACGAATCGGCGTCACCCTCTGCGAAGACCTTTCCAACGAAGACGCTCTGGCCACCTGCGCCCGGATCATCACCTATTTCAAGGAAAACAGCAAGAAAGGCGAGCGCGTGGGTCGGTTTATGGACAGAGTCGGCTTCGAAACATTCAAAGCAGCGGTTCTTGCCCCATAATATCGGCTTTCCCGGAGATGTTGTGGTTTTCTTCCATGGCATCTCCGAACCGCACCTCCTGCATTCACCCCCGTACGGGCCATGCGCCATCCATAAATAGTATTGACAATCCTGATCTATCGGCTATTTTAATTGATTCTTTCCTTGTTAGAGAATATGGGCCTATAGCTCAACTGGCTAGAGCCACCGGCTCATAACCGGTCGGTCCCTGGTTCGAATCCAGGTAGGCCCACCACACCAAGCCGGAAACGACAAAGCAGGAATGTATTGCACGTGCAACAGAAATCAATTCAGCCGGGAACATGTTTTGGGAAAACCAGGGCAGGGTTCCGGACACAAGGTGCGACCTCACTTGGTTAGCGCCTTTTTTTTATTTTAGGAGCCGTTACGAAATAACTTCGCCGTTTACGCTGCGGCGTTCCCGGCTTGTGCGTTTCTGCTCCTTATGCCGGTCACACCATTTTAATTTTACAGCTTTTTTAAACAACGGCTCAGGCTACAACGGACACCAGTAAAGGATGCCGGAAAAACTATTCACCACCACAAGACTTCTTTCGATTCTCAACTCCATTGCCCCGTTTGCCATGGCTGAACCATGGGACAACGTCGGGCTCATGGTGGGGAATCCGGACCAGCAGGTCAATGGAATCCTGATCGGCCTCGACCCGACAGAGGCGCTCATCGACGAAGCCCTCTCGCAGAACCTGAACACCATCCTCACCCACCACCCCCTGATCTTCCATCCCCTGAAAACAATCCCCGGCAACACCCCCCTTGGTCGTATCCTGAAAACAGCCTTGGTCAACGATATTTCCCTCATTGCCTGCCACACCAACCTTGATCGTATGACAACCGGGGTAAGCCACGCCCTGGCTGAAAAACTCGGCCTGCGCGACACCAAGCCTCTTGTTGACCACGACCCTGCTGCTGCGGAACAAAACCCCGGTTTCGGCAAAATCGGCAGCCTGCCTGCACCCGTGTCTTCCGAGCAATTCCTGAGCAGCCTGCTGGCCGCCCTTGACACACCCGGGGTCCTGATTGCGGGCACTCTGCCGAAAACAATTCACTCCGTGGCCCTCTGCGGAGGCAGCGGCTCCGACCTGGCAGAAACGGCCCGGAACATGGGCGCGCAAGTCTATATTACCGGCGAGGTGAAGCACAGCGTGGCCCGCTGGGCCGAAGACGCGGAATTCTGCGTGATCGACGCCGGCCATTACCCGACCGAAAAATTCATCGTCCCGGTCCTCGCGGAGATATTGAAAAAATCCTGCGCGGACAAATGCTTTACCCCGAAAATCGCAACCACCGCCCACCAGGACAACCCCATGCAATGGATTGTCTCACATGATAACAAACCCAGATTCTGTCAACCAATAGAACCATTGAGGAAGCACAATTGAAAGCAAACATCTCGCATCTCAGGGAACTCCAGGCCATTGATCTGAAAATCAGCACGCTGGATAAAGAAATCGCAGCAGGTTCCGCCGAAATCGACAGCCGCCGCGCCAGTCTCGACGGTCATAAAGAAATCATTGTTCAGCTAACCGAGAAAATCGCGGCCAACGAACAGCGCCGCAGGGAACTTGAGGCCGAACTCGAAGACGAACAGGTCCGAATCAAAGACCGGCAGGCCAAATTGATGAATGTCCAGACCAACCGCGAATACCAGAGCATCCTCAAAGAAACGGAAGACGGGAAAAAAGTGAATACCCAGCGCGAAGAAGTTGTTGTGCAACTCATGGAAGAGATTGAGGCCTTGAACGCGAAGATCGTGGAAGAAACCAATATCTGCGACGAAGATGCGAAAATGCTGGCCGAGGACGTTGCCGCACTAGAGAAAAAAATCAGCCAATTCACTGCGGAAAAAACCAAGATTCTGAAAACCCGCGAAAGCAAGGCCAACGCAGTGGCCGCCAGCTTACTTAAAAAATACACCGCCATCCGAGACAAACGTAACGGCCTGGCCATTGTGCCGGTTACCGGCGGCGTGTGCCGGGGCTGTTTCATGAACATTCCCCCGCAGCTGTATAATGATCTGATGAAGGAAGACAAGCTCATTTTCTGCCCCACCTGTCACCGCATCATGTTCCACGAGGCCGAGACAGAGGAAGTGTAGAGAGCTACAGAAAAGCCGCTACGGCTCCGTATGCGGTTTTTGCCATTCAAACAGTACGATTATTTGTTATAATTGCTTGGTTGTATCAGTATGGGAGTGGGCGCATGATCGCTGGCGGCTTTTTGCCGCAAGAGGAAAGTCCGGACTCCGCAGGGCAAGGAGGTTCGTAACACGAACTGGGGGCGACCCCGAGGAAAGTGCCACAGAAAACAGACCGCCGGGAAACCGGTAAGGGTGAAAAGGTGGGGTAAGAGCCCACCGCTTCCGTGGCGACACGGAAGGCACGGCAAACCCCTCCTGGAGCAAAACCAAATAGGGAAGCGTTTGAGGGCGGCCCGCCCGAAGCTTCCGGGTAGGTTGCAAGAGATGTCGGGCAACCGGCATCCACAGAGAAATGATCATGGCCCCTGCAAAGGGGTACAGAATCCGGCTTATAGCCCACTCCCTTTTTTTTATCTTGTTACGATGCAGACAGCAACAGCGATCATTGCCGCAGGCGGCCTCGGGTTACGCATGGGAAGCCAAGGACCCAAGCAGTTCAGCGAATTGCTTGGCGTTCCCCTCCTGATCCATGCCATCCGCGCCTTTCTCGAGGTTCCGGCCATCAGGTCCATTATCGTGGTGGCCCCGACGGAACACCGGGAACGCACCCAGACCCTTCTGGCCGATTACCGGTTGACAGATCATTGCACGGTGGTGAGCGGAGGAAAGCTTCGCCAGGATTCGGTGCGGATCGGCCTGAACCAAGTGGCTGACGACTCCACCCTGGTGGCGGTCCACGATGGCGCCCGACCCCTCATAACTCCCGAAAACATCCAAAGCTGCCTCGACGCGGCAACAATCCATGGCGCGGCCATCGTGGCTGTGCCGGTGAAAGACACCCTCAAAGCTGTGGCTGCGGACACCACCATCCGTCACACCGTGGAACGGGAATCCCTCTGGCAGGCGCAGACCCCTCAAATATTCCGAACCGACCTCCTGAAAAAGGCTTTTGCCCAGGCTGACCGCGATTCCTTTGTCGGCACCGACGAGGCCTCACTCCTTGAACACGGAGGATGGCCGGTCTTTGTCGTGGAAGGATCGGAAACCAACATCAAGATCACCCGTCCGGATGATCTGCTCATGGCAGAGGGAATTCTGATGAGACAACAGCCATCACAGCAAATGCGCATCGGCCATGGCTTCGACGCCCACCGGTTGGTGGCGGACAGAGCCCTCATTCTGGGCGGCATGGAAATTCCCCATGAGTTGGGATTACTGGGCCACTCGGACGCCGATGTCCTCACCCATGCCCTGTGCGATGCCATCCTGGGTGCCATCGGCGCAGGCGATATCGGTCGCCATTTCCCGGACAGCGACCCGCAGTACAAGGGAATCTCCAGCATCAAACTGCTTGCGCATGTAATCAACCTGGCAGCGGAAAAACATTACCGTCTGGTAAATGGTGACATCACCGTGGTGGCCGAACGCCCCAAACTCGCCTCCCATTTTCCGACCATGCGGAAGGTTCTCGCCGAAGCCTGCCGGGTTGCCCCTGATGCCATCAACCTCAAGGCCAGCACCACGGAAAAAATGGGCTACACCGGCCGCGAGGAAGGGATCAGCGCCCACGCCGTGGTTCTGATGACAAAATACACCGCCTAAACGAAAAGCAAAAAAAGAATTATCCAAACCGTAACTGTTTGGCAATGCCGCAGATGCTAGGAAGAGGCCTGCGAAGTGTGCTAGTGCACATGAGCGGGCCGATGACAACGCAGATGTGGGGTTGCCAGGCAGTTACAGGAGGGGGTAGGTGGCTTCGGGGGTATGAAAAGCGCCCTTGGAAGTCAGTTCGCTGGAATAGAGGTGGAACTCCGAAACCGCAAACGCATCCGTGGCAAAAAGATTGTTGCCTGCCAGAAAGCGGTTCAACCTGGCAGCCGGAGTGTCGTGCAGCCTGGCCAGGGTGATGTGCGGGGAATACTTGCGCCCCTCCGGCTCAAGCCCCATGCCGACAAGAAAATTTTCGATCCTGTTGCGCAGCCTTTTCACCTCTTCCACCGGCGTAACTCCCACCCAGAGCACCCGAGGTGTCTTCCTGGGCGGGAAAAAACCCAATCCCTTGACCTGCAGGGAAAATGGCGGTGCCGAAATCTCACCAAGCCCCTCTTTGATATCCCGGAAGATTCCGCCGTCCACCGCGCCGATGAAGCGCAAGGTCAGATGCATCTGCTCCCCCTGCACCCATTTGGCGCCGGGTATCCCGTAGCAGATCTCCTGCACCCGGGCCACGATATCCGGGGGCAAATCAATGGCAACAAACAATCGGTACATACTCCCCCTCCTCAAGTATACACGCCCTGCTCATGCCTGTTGACAAGCGATCCGCGATGGAATAGTTTTGCTTTGCATTATCATGAAGGTATTGTGCGCTATTTCATAGATTCTTTCAGTCTTTTTTCGCGGAGCAATCCATGCTGAACACCACAACCAACGTAGTGCGGCGCCTTTGCGTCTCCATCGCCGCAACCACCTCGGCCGAAGCGCTGACCATGGCCCAAAACTCGGAGCCGGTTGCCGATATCCTCGAAATCCGTCTGGACAGCATGACACATCCGGACATCCCTGCTTTCCTGCAAGAAATCAAGAAGCCACTGCTATTCACCAACCGCCCCACCTGGGAAGGCGGCAACTGCCCGGCCGGTGAACCGGAGCGCATCGCTCTGCTTACGCAGGCAGCAGAAGCCGGGGCTGCCTATGTTGACATCGAACTCAACGCCGACCCCACCCTGGCCACCGAACTCATTGGCGCGGCCCGTGCGAACAATTGCCGGACCATTGTTTCCTGGCATGATTTCAAATGCACCGCCTCCAGCCAGGCCCTGACCGAAATCTTTCAGCGGCAATGCCGGAGTGGTGCCGACATCGGCAAGATCGTTACTACGGCCCGCTGTTTTCAGGATGTGTTCCGGGTTCTCGCCCTGCAGGAAAAGTCGGCCGAACTGGGCCTTCCCCTGATCGCCTTCTGCATGGGACCGGCCGGCATGATCAGCCGGGTAGCCACCACCGATCTGGGCGGCTACATGACCTACGCCGCCCCGGACAACGGCCCGGCCACGGCTCCCGGACAACTGCCTGCCTCATCTCTGCGCCGCATCTTCACGGAACTCGGCCATGGCGATTAACGGCGCCACCGAGCTTTACGGCATCATGGGCAACCCGGTCACCCACAGCCTGAGCCCGGCCATGCATAATGGAGCCTTTGAATCCCTTGGGTTGAACAAGGTGTATCTTCCCTTTCCTGTACAGGAGGTCGGTCAGGCCATGACCGGTCTGCGCGCCCTTGGCATCAAGGGAGTGAGCGTCACCATCCCCCACAAGCACGCAGTGATGGAATATCTCGACTCCATCGACCCTGTCGCCGAAAAAATCGGCGCAGTAAACACCCTGGTCATCAACAACGGTTCCATCCACGGGGCAAACACCGACTGGCTCGGAGCCAACCGGGCTTTGAGCGAAAAGATCACCCTCAAAGGCGCTTCGGTTCTGCTCCTCGGTGCAGGCGGCTCGGCGCGGGCCATCGGCTTTGGCCTCCTTGAGGCCGGGGCCTCGCTAACCATTGCCAGCCGAACCCCGGAAAAAGGCCAATCCCTGGCCGCAGTTCTCGGCTGCCCATGGCTGCCCCTGGCTGAGGCTGGCAAGGGTAGGGCTGATGCTCTGGTGAACGCCACCTCGCTCGGCATGGGAGCGCAACACAAGATGCTGCCCATTGCCCCCGAAGCCCTGGTTAACTTCGCGGTGGTTATGGATATAGTTTATGCCCCCCTGACAACCCGCTTGTTACAGGCGGCAGAGCAGGCGGGCTGCCAAACCATCAACGGCCTTGCCATGCTGCTCTATCAAGGCGCGGCCCAGTTTGAACTCTGGACCGGCCAACAGGCTCCGGTGGAAGTGATGCGTCAAAGCCTGCTTAAAGCCCTTGGCCAGAGATAAAAATGCTCGTACCCCCTTGTCACCCCGGTGAAAATCGGGGTCCAGAAAAAGATTAACCACTAAAATTACTGGATTCCGGCTTCGCCGGAATGACGAAACCCATATCTCTTATTTTTTTTGCAAGACCGTCTTTAAGGATACACTCCATGAAAGAAATCAAACCTCTTGCTTTCACCGATACCACGCTCACCGTGCCAGGCTCAAAAAGCCTTACCCAGCGAGCCCTCATTGCCGCGGCTCTGGCCAACGGAGAGAGCATCCTGCAATACCCCCTGGCAAGCGAAGATACCGAATACACCTCCCACGCCTTGGCTGCCATGGGCATCACCGTTACACCCGGCAAGGAGCACTGGCGGGTGCAGGGCAAGGGCGGCATCATCGCCACCCCGAACCAGGAAATATTTTTAGGCAACAACGGTACTGCCACCCGTTTTCTCACCTCGGTGGCGGCACTGGGCCACGGAGACTTCTTCATCAACGGGGATCAACGCATGCATGAGCGGCCGATCAAGCCCCTGATGGAGGCTCTGACCGGCTGGGGGGTTGAAATCCGCAGCGTTCAGGGCACGGGCTGCCCGCCGGTTGCCATCGCGGCCAATGGGATCACAGGCGGCAAGACCCTGCTGCCGGAAGGTAAAAGCAGCCAGTATCTTTCCTCGCTGTTGCTGGTTGCGCCCTATGCCGAACAACCCGCCGAACTCATGGTGGCCGGAGAGGTCTTGTCCAAGCCCTATGTCACCATGACCCTGGCCGTGATGCGGGATTTCGGCATCAACGTCACCGCCAATCCCGGACTCAACCATTTCCTCATTCCCCAAGGCTGCTATCAGGCCAGAGAATATGCGGTGGAAGGCGATGCCTCCAGCGCCTCCTATTTTTGGGCGGCCGCCGCAGTGACCGGCGGCCGGGTGACGGTGGCCAACGTGCCCTCGCCTTCTTTACAGGGAGATGCGGTGCTCGTTGATATCCTTGCCCGGATGGGCTGCGCAGTGGAGCGATCCGGAGCCGGCATCACCGTGACCGGCAGCAAAGAGTTACGCGGGGTTGAGGTGGACATGGGCGACTGTCCGGACGTGGTTCCCACCCTGGCGGTGGTGGCCAGTTTCGCCAAGGGCAGGACAGTGATCAAAAATATCGCCCATCTCCGGATCAAGGAATGCGATCGCCTCCATGTTATGGTCACGGAGCTTGCCAAACTGGGGATCAAAACAGAGGAACGCCCGGACACCATGATCATCGAGGGAAGAGAAGAAAACAATCCCCTGCATGGCGCTGAGATAGACACCTACAACGACCACCGCATCGCCATGAGCTTTGCTGTGGCCGGGCTGATGGTGCCGGGTGTCCGGGTCAAAGGAGAAGGGTGTGTGGTAAAATCCTTTCCGGATTTCTGGGAACGGTTCGAGCTTCTTTACTAAAGTTTACCAACAAGCACCGACTAAACGGCTGTTTCGCTATCCGTCCTGGCGACAAAAGGAAGAGGCTGTTGCGGGTTGTTGTCATAGGCCGTGACATCAAGCTGATCGCCGCGACCAAGCATCTCCAGCAACACTTCTTTGGCCACCGGCTTGCTGAACAGATACCCCTGCATCTGATCACAGCCATGCCTGCGGAGAAAATGCAACTGCTCTCCGGTCTCCACCCCTTCGGCCACCACCCGCATGCCCAAACTTTTTCCCATGGCGATTATGGCCGTAACAATGGCAACGTTATCACCGTACCCCGTTATATCCTTGACAAATTTCCGGTCTATCTTCAGTTCGCCAATGGGCAGTTGCTTTAAATAATACAGGGAGGAATACCCTGTCCCGAAATCATCCATGGAAATCCCGACCCCCATTTTCC